>JBGSZT010000163.1:0-41270 GCA_041750255.1 Synechocystis sp. | reverse complement strand
GCTGGTAGAGCTCCATAATAGTCCTGGCTGAAGTGATTTATATCAGCCAGTTTCGGACATCTTGGGCCGCTTCGGTCACGGCATGTCCGTTTTCCTTCTCTTCATCCCGCTAGTCCACCGAGAACTTCCCACTGTCCAGTTAGCAACTTTTGCAATTAAATACTTATGTAGTGCCAAAATGACAATTGAAATTGTGGTTAGTCTTTGCTGTCCATCAATTACTGTATATTCTTGATATCCAGCCCCAACCGTAACAATTGTTCCAAGAAAGTGATTATATCGGGTATTCTTACTAAGATCGACAATATCTTCCCACAGCTTTTGACAATTTACCTTTGTCTAAGCATAATCTCGCTGATAAACAGGAATAATAAAATTTTTATCAGATCCTTCAAGAAATTGGTAAATAGGGATTTGTTGAACTTGCATAAATGTTATCTAATTTTATCGAAAAATATTAATCAAAGGGTTTTGCTTTTATCCGTGTTGACTTACGCAAAGAAGTTGTCCCGAGCATTGCAATACGAAAACCTCTGGCGCAACGCCGAGCGGATCACTAATGGCATTCCCAAACTCATCGAGCAAGGAGCGAGCTTGACCCAGCTTTTCGTTAATATCCATTGAGTGAATAGCCTTATGCTACAAATGTTTGGCGTTTGCTCTTTAGGATAGGTCAAACTAAGCAAAAGCGTACATGAATTTTCGTTAAGCTTGGCGATCGCCTTGTTGCAAGCGCATTTTCTTGTCGAAGCCAGTCTTTTAGTATTGCTTGATGCCCAAAATAATGATCAGTTATCCTATGAGAAAGGACTGTCTCGTAAAAAATCGCTTATGAATGCTCTTCTGTCTGAACAAATTATGCCATTGACTGTTGCCGAACGCTTGCAACTGATCGAAGAAATTTGGAATAGTATTAGCAACAACGATAGTGAAATCGATCTAACTTCTGCACAACAAGCAGAAATAGATAGACGTTTAGAGGCTTGTAATGATGTCAAAAATGAAGGTAAATCTTGGCAAGAAATTAAACAAAAGTTTGTCTAAGTTATGTATGGCATCAAAATTTCTGACGAAGCTGAACTCGATTTAGAGGACGCCTACTCCTGGTATGAAGGTCAGGTTAATCAATTGGGTTCTGAATTTATTCGGGTCGTTGATAAAAGCCTAACGATTATTCAAAAAAATCCTTTAGCTTATCCTCTCGTCTATCGGAATGTGCGTCGGAAATTGCTACCCCGATTTCCCTATATGCTCTTGTATCTTGTTGACGATAATATCAATATCAATATCATTTTTGTTTTTGCCTGTTTCCATGTTAGGCGCGACCCAAAACAGTGGAAACCACGGCTTTAATCTTTAGGTCAAAGCTTTTTGGTATATCTTCCGGCGATCGCCTTGGGGGTAGACCCTAGCCCAGAATGGAGGAGAGCTGGTCAACTTCAAAATATTGGTGAAATTTGTCGGTAATTTCTAGCCAATAGGAGCGGCCTTCATTTTGTCGCCGTTTTTTGACAAAGCCCTGTTCAACCAATTCATTGATCTGTTGGTAGGCGCTACTCCCTCGCAGGTTTACCACATCGGTTTGTAAAATAGGAGATTTTAAGGCGATCGCCGCTAGGGTGCGGAGGGTTCCGGTGGTCAACTCTGCTGGGACAAAGGTTTGAATTAAGGATTGAAAGGCTGATCGCAACTGCAAACAATAGCCGAATTCTGTCTCTAGAATTTCGAGGGCGCTGTCTCGATGGGCATAGTCGTCCATGAGTTCTATTAGGGCATCCTCCAGCGTGGCTCGGTCAACGGCGATCGCCTCCGTTAATTCTGCCAGGGTGACGGGACGGGCTTGTAAATAGAGAACAGCTTCAATTTTGGTGGCTAATCGCATCGAGGGAGAACACCTTCAGCGGTAGGATGGGGAGACAAGCGGGTTAATTTAGAAAGCGACATGGCACCCAGTACAGAGTATTGCGTTTGTGAGCAAAAGTATTCCTTCGAGGAGCTTCAAGAACAACTGCGGCAACAATGGCAAGGTGAAGACCTGATTGACCAGGAAGGGGGCGATATTTTGGTGTTGCCATCCTTTAGTCTAGACCAGACCGTAGGGCAAAAAATACCTGGATTTTTGCATTACGAAGAACGCCTACTTTTTTCATTGATCCGGCTCCGTCACCCCAAGACTCGCTTAATTTATGTGACCTCCCAGCCGCTTTCGCCCTTGATTGTGGAATATTACCTGCAATTATTGGCGGGGGTTCCCTTTTCCCATGCGCGGAACCGATTACTCTTATTAACCACCTACGACAATGCCTATAAACCCCTAACTCAAAAGATTTTAGAACGTCCACGGCTAATCGAGCGCATCCGGCAAGGGTTACGACCAGGGCGATCCCATATTGTTTGTTTTAATGCCACGGCTCTAGAAGCAGAACTCTCGCTACAACTCCAGGTGCCGCTGTTGGCGGCGAATCCGGCCCTGGCTTATTGGGGGTCAAAAAGTGGCAGTCGAGAAATATTCGCTGAAGTCGATATCCCTCACCCTGACGGGAGCTTACAGGTTTTTTCAGTGTCAGATGTCTTGTCCGAAATTTTAGCTCTGTGCCAGCGACAACCTCAGCTACGGCGGGTGATGGTGAAGTTAAATGAGGGTTTTTCGGGGGAAGGCAATGCAATTTTACCTTTGCCTGCGAACACTGAGGGCCTAACCCTAGAAACGCTTCAACAGCAATTACCTCGGGTTCAATGCCAAGCTCAGGGGGAGACCTGGGAGAGTTTTTCGGCTCGGATTCCCAGTCTGGGAGCGATTGTCGAGGCCTTTGTGGAGGGAGAAGAGCGGCGATCGCCCAGTGTCCAAGGCTACATCGACCCAAGGGGCGGGGTGAGTATTTTGTCTACCCATGACCAGATTTTGGGTGGGGTTGACCGGCAAATCTATTTGGGGTGTCGTTTCCCGGCCGACGAAGCCTATCGGCTGGAACTGCAAGCCTTGGGCTTAAAAGTGGGCAAGGCCTTGGCGCAACGGGGCGCGATGGAACGCTTTGGCGTGGATTTTATGGCGGTTCCCCAGGGAGGTCAGTGGCATTTATCGGCGATCGAAATTAATCTGCGCAAAGGTGGCACCACCCATCCTTTCATGACCTTGAAGCTATTAACCAATGGTGCCTACGATGCCAAAACCGGACTGTTTAATAGTCAGGATGGCCGAGCTAAATATTATGTGGCGTCGGATAATCTGCAAAAACCTCAGTACCAGGGACTTTTACCCGATGATTTGATGGATATTATTGCCACCCATCGTTTGCATTATGATAGTACAACTCAGACGGGGACGCTCTTTCACCTCATGGGAGCCCTGTCGGAGTTTGGCAAATTGGGATTGACCTGCATCGGGCGATCGCCAGCGGAAGCGGATGCTATTTATCATAAAGTAGAACAAAGTCTAGATCAAGAAACATCAATTTAACAGTCTTTAACCTGTCGTAAATCATTCTTTAACCTAGGATGAAACCTGACTGTGTTAACGTTTGGGAGCATTGCAATAATTGTCTGAAACTACGCCGGAACAGTCTAATCTATGTCTGTAGAATAAATCGGGCGTAATAACGATCATTTTTGCATTATTTAATTGCTCCTAAAATCTAAATTTTTTGCGTTTAATTTCGTTATGATTGAATCAACGACAGTTCGTTTTTCTACCTTTAATGCGTCTCTTAATCGCAACGACTCAGGGCAACTGATTACGGATTTAAGTACTCCTAATCATCCCCAAGCTAAAAATATCGCTGAAATTATTCAAAGAAGTAACCCCGATGTCATTCTTTTAAATGAATTTGACTACGATGTCAATGGCGCAGCTATTAATCTTTTTCGACAAAATTATTTAGAAATCAGTCAAAACGGCGCCAATGCCGTTGAATATCCCTACGTTTATTTGGCTCCTTCTAATACAGGTATTGCCTCTGGCTTTGATCTTAACAATAATGGCTCCGTCGTCAGCACTCCCGGCGCTGCGGGCTATGGAGATGATGCTTTTGGATTTGGCAATTTTCCTGGTCACTTTGCCATGGTGTTACTTTCCAAATACCCCATTGTCAGCGATCAAGTCCGTACTTTCCAGACCTTTCTTTGGAAGGATATGCCCGGTAATTTATTAACTGATGATCCCACCATTAATAACCCGGCGACGGCAGTTAATGAAAATTTGCAGGGATTTTATTCCCCAGACGAAATTGAAATTTTACGCCTCTCGTCTAAGAGTCACTGGGATGTGCCGATTAATGTCAATGGTGAAATTGTCCATTTATTAGCGGCTCACCCGACACCGCCGGTCTTTGATGGCCCTGAGGACCGCAATGGTAAGCGCAATGCCGACGAAATTCGCTTTTGGACCGATTACGTCACCCCTGGCAAGAATGGCTATGTCTACGATGACAACGGCAATACTGGTGGATTAGCCGCTGGTGCCAAGTTTGTCATTGTTGGAGATTACAACGCTGACCCCTTTGATGGCGACTCTTCCTTTGGGGCGGCTAATCAATTTTTTAACACTGCCGCGATTCAAGGCTCCACCACGGACATCAGCATTACGCCCGATAGTGCTGGCGGTCCCGATGCCGGTAGTCGTCAAGGCGGCTTGAATGCTACCAGCCAGGGAAATCCTGCGTTCGACACGGCTGATTTTGGCCCCGATACCACCGTAGCGAATCTGCGGGTTGATTATGTTTTGCCGTCCTACAATCTCGCCGTTGAAAATGCTGGCGTTTTTTGGCCCGCGCAGGGTGAGCCCTTCTTCAACATCGTAGGGGAATTTGACCCTAGCCTCGACCCCAATGTTTTTCCGAGTCGCACCGCCAGTTCGGATCATCGTCTGGTGTTTATAGATGCAAAAGTTTCTGCCAATGGGGCCGCCGCGCAAGACCGCAAAACGGTGACCAATGTTGAATCCTTGGGAGTGGTCAGCTTCTCGACAGGGACTATTTTCAATAACACCGAACTCGGCGGACTATCAGGAATTGCCTACGATGCAAGCCAAGGCTTATACTACAGCATTTCCGATGATCGCAGTAGCATTAACCCCGCTCGCTACTACAGTCTGACGATTAATCTCAGCGATGGCGCTCTTGATAATGGCGATGTGGTTTTTACTAATGTCACCACTGTGACCGATGCCAATGGCAGTCCCTTTGCTGCTAACACCATTGACCTCGAAGGCATTGCCCTGGCTCAAGATGGTACGCTTTATATCTCCTCAGAAGGGGAGGCTCGCCCCGATATTCCCCGGGTTACCAATCCCTTTGTCAACCAATTTTCGTTGGCGGGGCAACAACTTAGTCAACTCCCGGTGGATAGCAAATTTTTCGCGGTGGATGGAGTCACCCAGGGTATTCGCAATAATTTGGCCTTTGAAAGTCTGACCATTTCTCCCGACGGACGCTACCTCTATACTGCTACCGAAAATGCCCTGGCCCAGGATGGAACCTTTGCGACGGTGGATGAGACGAGCTATTCCCGCATTGTTAAGTATGATTTGACCACCGGCGAAGTGGTCGCCGAGTATGTCTATGAAGTGGATGAAGTGGCTGAAGCGCCGAATCCCGCCAATGGCTTTGCTACCAATGGCCTAGTCGAACTACTGGCGATCGATAATAACGGCACCTTGCTGGCCTTAGAACGTTCTTTCTCTGTCGGAAATGATAACGGAGGCAATACGGTCAAACTGTACGAAATCCTTACCCAGGGCGCTCTCAATGTTAAAGATTTTGATGACCTGTTCCGAGAAGAGCCCCTAGAGGATGATGGTGAAATTATTGCCCCGGATCGTTTTTCCATTGATCCCTCCGTTCGGAAGCGGTTATTGGTAGATTTTGAGGCGGATTTGGGCATAATTCCCGATAACTTGGAAGGTCTCGCCCTGGGGCCAATCCTTGCGGATAGTCGCCAGTCCTTGATTGTGGTCAGTGATAACAATTTCAGTGCGACTCAAAGCACCCAAGTGATTGCCTTGGCCCTCGATATCGCCACTATTCCCGCCGCTTTACCTACGGTGGAAACGCCCTACACCATTGATGATGAAAATGGCACTACGCCGTTAATTGGGGATTCTGACGATCCATCAGTCTGGATTAATCCTGAGAATTCTGGTGAAAGTATTGTTATTGCGACCCTCAAGGATGCCGGTTTAGTGGTCTTTGATTTGGATGGCTCGATTCGCCAGACCATTACTCCCCAAGATATTTTGGGAACGGGAGCGGAATACGGCGATATTCGCTACAACAACGTGGATGTCCTCTACGGGTTCCGCCTAGGCAATGAAACCATTGATATTGCCGTTGCCAGCGATCGCCAGAATGATACCCTCGCTATTTTCAAAATCGACCCCGTCAGCCGTCAGTTAATAGATATTACCTCTCCTGAATTATCGGCTCCTGGATTCACGATTTTTGGAGTTGATGACGGAGAAGCCACCGCCTACGGTCTAGCCGGTTATGAGAGTTTGATTTCGGGTAAATTCTTTGCCTTTGCTACCCAAGCCGATGGCAACCAGATTGCCCAGCTAGAACTCAAAGCTGATGGTGCAACTATTAGTGCTGAAGTGGTACGCACCTTGACCTTACCCCTAGAAGCCGGGGAAGACCCCAACGACTTCGACCCAGCGGATTACCAATCCGAGGCGATCGCCGTAGATCAACAGTTGGGCATTGTCTACGTCGGAGTAGAAGACAAATTAGGCATTATTAAATTTGCCGCCGAACCCAAGGTCGGCGACAGCATTAGCATTGTCCGTGCCGCCGGTTCTCCTGAACTCAAGCCCGACCTAGAAGGATTGGGCATCTACTACGGCCCCAATGGCACCGGCTATTTAGTAGCCTCTAGCCAAGGGGATAGTTCCTACGCCGTCTATGACCGCTCCGGCAATAACCCCTACCTCGGTAGTTTTATCATCGGCGATAACCAAGCTTTGGGTATTGACCGCGCCAATGAAACCGATGGACTCGATATTATCAATGTCCCCCTGGGTAGCCAGTTTCCCTTTGGTGCAATTCTGGTACAAGATGGAGCCAACGAGCCTCAAACCGTGGTCGAGAATGACGACGAGTTAGAAAATATCAGCACTAACTTCAAATTTGTCCCCTGGGAAAACGTGGCCAACGCCTTTGATAGTCCTCTAATTGTGGATACCGAAGGCTACGACCCCCGCAATCCCGCCTCACCTCCCTTTTTCTTCCCCAATGGGGTTGCCAGCGGTGATGTAGACCAAGACTCCGCCGTCCTGTGGACAAGGGTCACTACCTTAGGCCCAGTCACCTTTGAGTATTCGACCCAGGCGGATTTCAGCACGATCGCCGGTACAACCACCGTCAATGCTACTAATGCCCAACTACCGGTTAAGGTAGAAATTAGCGGACTCACCAGCGGTGCCAATTATTTCTACCGAGTCACCGACAGCACCGGAGAAACCGCCGTGGGTAAATTCAAAACGGCGGCGGCAGAGAATACCCAAACGGGCTTAATCTTTGGAGTAACGGGAGACTGGCGCGGAGAAGTCACCCCCTATCCTGCTATTCGTAATATCCCTGGGCAAAACCTAGATTTCTTTGTGGCTTTGGGTGATACCGTCTATGCCGATGATACGTCCCCGGCGGTGCTAAACCCTGACGGCACTCAAAAAGACCAAGCCGAAACCGTCGCAGAGTTTCGGGCTAAGCATCAAGAAGTCTATAGCCAACGATTTGGGGCCAACTTCTGGTCTGAGGTGCGAGCTTCCACCTCTATCCTCAGCACCATTGATGACCATGAAGTGACAAATGACTTTGCCGGGGGAGCCGATGCTTCCAGCGATGATCGCTTTATCGAAACCAGTGGCTTCATTAATGACACTACCCTCTATGAAAATGGCTTGCAGGTCTTCCAGGAATACAATCCCCTTGAAAACCGATTCTATGATGCGCCGAGGAATGACCTTTTTGATGGCGAACGTAAACTCTATCGCAATAACACCTTTGGCAGTGATGCCGCCGTTATTACCCTGGATACCCGTTCCTTCCGCAGTGAAAACCTAGCCCCGCCGGTGAATGTGACCGATCCGGCTCAAGTGGCGGGAGTCTACCAAGCCAGTTTGGTCACCCCAGGACGGACTCTTTTAGGAGATGTTCAGTTAGCAGAATTTAAGCAAGACTTGCTCGCGGCGGAAGCCTCGGGATTGACCTGGAAGTTTGTGATGATTCCTGAACCGATTCAAAACATCTTCCCCGGTGCCAATACCGACGCCTACGAAGGCTTTGGCAAAGAACGGGCAGAATTACTGGAATTCATTGATGCCAATATCACCAATGTGGTCTTTGTGGCGGCGGATATCCACCTCACCTCGGTCAATAATTTGACCTATCAAAAAGACATTACCGGCGAACAAATTGCCACCAGTATTTTTGAAATCACCACCGGCTCCGTCGCCTACGATGCCCCCACGGGTAACTTCTTAGCCCAACTTCTAATTGCTGTGAGCGGCAACCCAGCTCAAACCGCCGCTTTCTACAATAGTCTGCCCATTGCGCCTGATACCGATGACCTGCTCAATGACCGGGATGACTTTGTTAAAGCTGGACTCAATCAAACCTTCCAAGGGTTCCCCAGCCCCTTTGACCCCATTGGCTTAAACAATAACTTGCCCCAGGCCGAGGGTCTTATTCAGTCAGAACTACTGCAAGGAGACTATTTCGTGAGTCATAGCTATTCCTGGTCAGCGTTTGAGATTGACCCCGTTAGTCAACAACTGATGGTGACCACCTACGGCATTGATGGCTATACCGAAGAAGAGGTTCTTGCTAATCCAGAGGAAGTTCTCAGCCGAGAGCCCCGGATTCTCAGTCAATTTACGGTTCAACCCAAAGCGGTTACCGCCGAGGCGCAATTGGTCAACGTCGGCACTCCGGGCAATGATGTTGTGATTGCGGGCATTGATATTGATGCCAAGAGTAATATTCTCTTCACGGGCGCCGGCAATGATGAGGTGGATTTGGTTCCCGCCGTCACGACCTTTGCCGCCAACAATAACCGCATTAATCTCGGCACGGGTGATGATCTTTTGTTTGTCAACAAAGGTGATCGCCACTTTGGTGGTGATGGGGATGATGTGCTTGATGCCACCGATAGCCAGGGCGGTAATCGACTCTCCGGCGGCGTTGGGAACGATGACTTTTATCTAGGAGCAGGCGATCGCCTGTTAGGGGGTGAGGGCAATGACCGTTTCTTTGTCCAAGCCGGTGGCGACAATATTCTGGCTGGGGGAACCGGCGCTGACCAGTTCTGGATGCTGACCGATACCCTGCCCAGTAGTCCCAACACGATTACTGACTTCACTCCTGGAGTGGATGTAATTGGTATCGCCAACCAAGGGGCTAGTTTTAACGACCTAACCTTGTCTGGGAATAGCATTAGCCTCAATGGTGTCAGCTTTGCCACCTTAATCGGCATCCAAACCGAGACCTTAACCGCCGACAATTTTGTTTTTCTCTAAGACAATCCCTTGAACAAACGCGGGGAGACCCCTAACCCCGATCCTCGCTTTGTTTTGTAAGCCTTCAATGCCCGATCTAGGGCAAAACCCAGGTTAATTTGCCCTAGTCTACTCTTTTACTTTTCCTTTTAATTTCACCTTTTACTTTTTTCTTACTATCATGGCTGATCCTATCGTTACACTCAAAGGCTTTGCCTCTCTCCCCGCTGATACCTTCACTGAAGGTCCTAGCTCTGGTTCCGCACTCACCAACCCCACCAATGGCCGCCCCACACCTTTTTCTGGTCAACCTGTTCAAGGGTTTAGCGGCGTGCAGTTTGCACCCGAACTCGGTGGCTCGGTATTTTGGTTTTTAGCTGATAACGGTTTTGGTGCAAAGAATAACAGTGCGGATTTCTTGTTGCGTTTGTACCAAGTTAATCCCAACTTTGCCGGCACAGAAGCGGGCGATCGTAGTGTCGAGATCCAAAGCTTTATCCAACTGCGCGACCCCAATCACCTGATCCCCTTTGACATTGTGAATGAAGGGACTGGCGATCGCCTCCTCACCGGCGCAGACTTTGACCCCGAATCCTTCGTGATCGATGCCAAGGGTGATATTTGGGTTGGCGAAGAATTTGGCACCTATTTACTGCATTTTGATCGCAATGGTGTGTTGCTCGAAGCACCGATCGCCACACCCAACCCCATCCAACTCAACACCCTCAACGGCGAAGCTCCCATCGTCATCGGTCACCGTGGTGCCAGCGGGGAACTGCCCGAACATACCCTCGAAGCCTATCGCCTAGCGATTTTGCGCGGTGCTGATTTCATCGAACCAGACTTGGTATCCACCAGTGATGGAGTTTTAATTGCCCGCCACGAACCGATCCTAGGCGGAACGACCGATGTGGCTTTGCGTCCTGAGTTTGCCAGCCGCCGCCGCACTGGGGTAATTGATGGCGTAACCTACACCAACGAATTTTTTGCCTCTGACTTCACCCTCGCTGAAATCAAAACCCTGCGCGCAGTCATGCCCCAAGGCTACCGCGACCAGATCTTCAACGGTGTGTTCCAAATCCCGACCCTTGCGGAAGTGATCGATTTGGTCAAGCAAGTGGAAGTGGAAACGGGCAAAAAGATCGGTATCTATCCCGAAACCAAGCACCCTACTTATCACGACAACTTGGGCCTATCGCTCGAAGAGAAGCTGATCACCGCACTCAAAGACAAAAATTTTACCGATCCTGATCGCGTCTTTATCCAATCCTTTGAAGTCAGTAACCTCAAGGATCTCAACAGCACGATCATGCCTGCGGCAGGCGTAGATATTCCCTTGGTGCAATTGTTTGATGCCTACGATGTGGACTACAACACGGGCGCATTGATTTACCAAGATGAGTATGCCCGTCCGTATGATTTCACCGTCGCAGGTGATACGCGCACCTATGGCGATCTGCAAACCCCCGCTGAGTTAGCCAAAATCGCCGAGTATGCCGAGGGTATTGGTCCTTGGAAGCGCATGATCGTTTCGGTCAAGAATGTTGATGCAAACAATGACGGTCAAGCTGATGACCTGAATGGTGACGGAACCATCAACGATGCTGATCGCGTTACGCTCACGCCCAGTAGCCTGATCGAAGATGCCCATACCGAAGGATTGTTTGTCCATACCTACACCTTCCGCAACGAAAGCCGTTTCCTTGCGTCTGATTACAAAAACAACCCCGAAGCCGAATACCGCCAATTCATTCAACTGGGCGTAGATGGCTACTTCACCGACTTCCCCGGCACAGGCGATTTGGTGCGCGATCAAATTACGACAAATCAAGTGCGATCGCCTCAAAATCCCAGCGTTTTGTCCAAGCCGGAATTTGACACCCTCAATGGTCAGATTCCTATTGTGATCGGACACCGTGGCGCAAGTGGTGATCGCCCTGAGCATACCCTTGAGGCCTACAAACTGGCGATCGCCTCCGGTGCGGACTTTATCGAACCCGATCTGGTCGTCACCAAAGATGGCATCCTCGTTGCCCGCCACGAACCGATGTTGGCTGTCCTCAATGCCGATGGTACGCTCAACACCACCGACACCAGCACCGATGTCGCCACTCGTGCTGAATTTGCTGATCGCAAGACCACCAAAAATCTGGATGGTGTAAACAGAACGGGTTGGTTTGCCGAAGACTTTACCCTCGCCGAACTCAAAACCTTGAACGCGGTCGAGCGGATTCCTGCCCTGCGTGGGACAGCCTTTGACAACGACAAGCTCAAAGTCCCTACCCTTACCGAAGTGATTCAACTGGTCAAGGATGTGGAAGCACAAACGGGTCGCAAAATCGGCATCTATCCCGAAACCAAGCACCCCACCTTCTTCCAAGACCAAGGCTACAACACCAGCCAACTCTTAGTAGACACCCTCAAAGCCGAAGGCTTCACCGACCCCAGTCGCGTTTTTATCCAGTCCTTTGAAGTCGCCAACCTCAAGGATCTTAATACCAACATCATGCCTGCGGCTGGTGTGGACATTCCCTTGGTGCAATTGTTTGGCGGTTCGGGTCGTCCCTATGACTTTACAGTGGCAGGTGATACCCGCACCTATACCGACCTCTCCACCAGCACAGGCTTAGCCGAAATCGCCACCTACGCCGCAGGCATTGGGCCCAATAAACAGCGCATTGTCCCCCTTAATACGCTAGATCTCAATGGAGACGGCCAAGCAGATGATCTCAATGGTGATGGGGTCATTAGCGATGGCGATCGCCGCACAGGCACACCCACAACCCTAATCACCGATGCCCACGCGGCTGATTTGTTCGTTCACCTCTACACCCTCCGCGACGAAAGTTTCTTCCTGCCCGATAGCTACAATGGCGACCCCACGGCGGAATATCGTCAGTTCATCGATTTGGGCGTGGATGGCTTCTTTACCGACTTTGCGCGGACAGGGCGATCGGTTGTGGTGAATGACTACTTGGCAGGCACAGGTTACGCGAACCCCAATGGTAATCTCAACAGCCCCTACTTCAGTGTTTCTACCGTCAGCCCCGTTGGTTTTGACCCCAATAACCCCTACTACGGTGACTTGGTGACAGCCAATCTCAACCGCTCCCAAGGGTTTGAAGGGATGGCTTTCAGCCCTGATCGCCAAACCCTTTATCCTTTGCTCGAAGGTACGGTGGTCGGCGATCCTACGGGTTCATTGCGGATTTATAAATTCGATGTGGCTAGCCAGGAGTATCAAGGATTGGTCGGCCGCTACCAATTGGCAAGCACCACCCATGCGATCGGGGACTTCACACCGATCAATAACAATGAGTTTTTGGTGATCGAGCGGGACAACCTCCAAGGCACGGCGGCAGTGTTCAAGAAGATCTTCAAGGTCAACTTTAGCCAGATCGATGCCAATGGCTTTGTCTCTAAAGTGGAAGTGGCTAACCTGCTCAACATCCAAGACACCAACGATGTCAATGGCGATGGTAGCACCACCTACAATATGCCCTTCCAAACCATCGAAGATGTGATTGTCCTCGATAGCAAAACGATTTTGGTTGCCAACGATAATAACTATCCGTTCTCCATTGGTCGCCCCCCGGCAATCGATAATAACGAGATCGTTGTGTTGGAACTTGAAACGCCCCTCGCCCTTGACTCCCGCCTCGGCTTAGCGGCCGCTGTGGCCGAAGTCCCCCAACTGGTAGCAGGTTCCCCTGATGCTGATGATTTATTTGTCTCGGCAGGTACAGATGGCATCAATGACATCATTTTCACGGGCGCAGGCAATGACACCGTGGATACGGTACTGGGTGCAAGCTCGGTCTTTGCGGGCAACAATCGCATCAATACAGGCAGTGGCGATGATCTGATTTATGTCAATAAAAAAGATCGTGCATTCGGTAGTGCAGACGATGATGAGTTCGATGCCACTGATAGCCAGGGCGGTAATCGACTCTCCGGCGGCGCTGGTAATGACACGTTCTTCCTTGGAGCTGGCGATCGCCTGCTGGGGGGTGAAGGCAATGATAAGTTCTTTGTTCAAGCCGGTGGCGACAATATTCTGGCTGGGGGAGCCGGTGCTGACCAGTTCTGGATGCTGACCGATACCCCGCCCAGTAGTCCCAACACCATTACTGACTTCACCCCTGGAGTGGATGTGATTGGGATCGCCAACCAAGGAATTGGTTTTAGTGACCTAACCTTGTTTGGGAATAGCATTGGTCTTAATGGTGTCACCTTTGCCACCTTAACCGGCATCCAAACCGAGACCTTAACCGCCGACAATTTTGTTTTTCTCTAAATCTGCTCTCGTTAAAGCCCTAATTTCGAGACTTTCTTGAAACAGAATATGTATAGATCCCCCGACCTGGGGGATTTTTTTTGGTAAAGCCCTGTTTCGCCCTTCCCTCTCAGCCTGTTTTGACATTGCTTGATAAACTGAAAAGAAAGTTGCGAGGATTTAACCGATGACCATAGCCCTCGACCGAGAAGTCATTTACCCCGATAGCGATGGACAACCCATGGCCGATAATACGGAACAGTTTCAGTGGATTGTCTTACTCAAAGAAAATTTGGAATGTCTATTCGCTAAAGACGCAGATGTCTTTGTGGGGGGCGATCTGCTGTGGTATCCAGTGGAAGGTCATCCTGAGATTCGGGTCGCTCCGGATGTAATGGTAGCCCTGGGACGACCCAAAGGAAAGCGGGGGTCCTATCGCCAGTGGCAGGAAAATAATCAACCGCCCCAGGTGGTCTTTGAAATTTTGTCGCCGGGCAACACGCTCAAAGAAATGACCAAGAAACTGAAATTCTATGAGTATTACGGAGTTGAGGAGTATTATGTTTACAATCCAGACACCAACGAGTTAACGGGATTAGAACGGCAGAATGGAGAATTGACAATCATTGAAGAAATGGTCAATTGGGTGAGTCCTCGTTTGGATATCCGCTTCGAGGTAACGGCTGAAACATTGCAGGTGTATTATCCTGATGGGCGACGATTTCTGACGACGGTGGAGCTAGCGGCCCAAGCGGAACGAGAAAAACTACGGGCGGAGCAAGAAAAACTGCGGGCTGAGTTGGCGGAAGCGGAAAACGATCGCCTGAGGGCCCTCCTAGCAAAAGCGGGGATTGAGGTTTGATACGTACTGTCCCCATTAATAAAGGCGAATCAAAAAAATACCCTCCAAAAACTGGAGGGAGCATCAGAAAAAACCACCTTAGTAGTTTAATAGAGGTCTTCTTCTTTGTGGGTTTCGATGGTGCAATCAGAAGTGGGGTAAGCAACGCAGGTGAGGACATAGCCCGCTTCGATTTGATCATCATCCAAGAAGGATTGGTCAGACTGATCAACAGTACCGGAAGCTAATTTACCAGCACAGGTAGAGCAAGCACCGGCGCGGCAGGAGTAGGGAAGGTCTAAACCAGCTTCTTCGGCGGCATCTAAGATATAGGTATCATCAGCACAATCGATGGTTTGAGCGCCATCGGGAGTTTGTAACGTAACTTTAAAAGTTGCCATGGATGTTTCCTTTTCTCAAGTAAGACAGTAGGGATCGATTCTCAGGTCAGCACCAACGTTACCATAATGGCAGGGTGCTAGCCGGATGAAAGTTCACTATAGATACTACGGGAAAATCTCGACGAGGATAGCTCGCATTAGCAAAGAGATTCAAATTTTTTTGTAAAATAATTTTTACTTATACAAAAAAAGGGGGTTTTCTCGACTCTCCTCGCTTAAAATAGCCCGATCTCCAGTTAAAATGCCACTATTTCGTCGTTATTTTGCTTTGAATTAGCCCCATAGGGTTCTTTCTGTGGTTAAGATAAGCATTTCTAATATTTGATAGGGTGTTATGATAGTCCAGTCTCCTCTTCGCGTTGGTATTGTGGGTACGGGGTTTGCGGCTCAGCGTCGGGCTGAAGCTCTGCAGGCCGATGGGCGTAGCCAATTGTGCTATGTCACCGGCAATACTCCAGAGCATACTGACCGCTTTTGTCAGACGTTTAATATCTCCGCTCTTCCATCCTGGCAAGCCCTGGTCGATCATAGCGGTCTAGACCTCGTTGTCATTGCCACAATCAACCGCGACCACGCCACCATTGCCCAGGCGGCCCTCGAAGCCGGGAAGCACGTCATTGTTGAGTATCCGTTGGCCCTAGACTATGCCAGCGCCTTGGCGCTTTTGGCTCTGGCGGAGGTCCAAAACAAACTTTTGCACGTTGAACATATTGAATTATTGGGCGGGGTACACCAAGCCCTTCGCCGTTATTTACCCGACGTTGGCGAAGTTTTTGCGGCTCGCTATGTCACGGTCATGCCCCAAGCCCCAGCACCCCGCAGGTGGACCTATCACTACGCTGATTTTGGTTTTCCGTTGGTAGCGGCCTTGTCTCGCATCAACCGCTTTACCGATTTATTGGGTGAGGTCATCTCGGTCAACTCCCAAGCGCGGTTTTGGCCCGCCTCTGATCCTGCTTTTTTTCGGTCTTGTTTGTGCCAAGCTCAGCTTCAGTTTCGCTCTGGACTCTGGGCGGAGGTGGTCTATGGCAAAGGTGAAGTCTTTCATAGTGGCGATCGCCTGTTTACGATAGATGGCGATCGGGGCAGTCTCCGCTTTGACGGAGAAACTGGGGTGTTAATTCAGTCCGGCGAGAATCAGCCGCTAGAGGTGGGCAGTCGGCGTGGCCTATTTGCCCAGGATACCGCCAATGTCTTGGATCATCTTTTGACGGGAACGGCTCTCTATGTCCATGCCCGAGAAAGTGTCGCCGCGCTTAAAGTGGCCGATGCCGCACGGCACTCTGTCAAAACAGGACAACCGGTTTCACTAGAATCCTTCGATGGGTAAACCCAAGCAAAACGTTAGTGTTTTTAGGGAGAAATATCTCAAAAAGCAATCAAACTTTCCATCTTGCAATCTTTGTTTAGATTTCTACATAACATCCCCATCTCCAAGTCCGCTAGGATAAGGTTATAGCCAAATTTCAGGCATTCGCCTAGGGGGCAGTATGGTTAATATGGCAGTGGGTCAAAAAGATAGTCATGCACAGGAATTAGAGCGACTGTCGATTCATACAACGCACTACATTCAACCCTATGGTATTCTGTTAACCCTAGCTGAGCCGAATCTAGTGATCACCCAGGTAAGTACAAATACTCAAGGCTTTTTAGGTATTTCTGCTCAAGATATTTTAGGACAATCCTTAGAATCTATTTTTGATAGTTTTCAGATTGAACCGATCAAAGAAAAAATTGCGGAAGATAATCTAGATTTTATTAATCCCACCAAGCTTTGGGCACGACTCCAAGGGGACAACTACGCTGTTTTTGATGCGGTTTGTCATCGCAATGCCGAGGGGATTTTGATTCTAGAATTGGAGCCCACAGATGCGGTGGATAGTATCTCTTTTTTGAGCTTTTATCACCTGGCTAAGGTCTCGATTAACAAGCTAGGTGCAGATGCGAGTTTGCCGGAATTTTGTCAAGTCATTGTCCAAGAGGTTCGCAAACTTACGGGCTTTGACCGGGTGATGCTCTATCGTTTTGATGACTATAATCACGGCGAAGTCATTGCCGAAGCAAAACGGGATGATCTGGTGCCTTTTTTGGGTCTGCATTACCCGGAATCGGATATCCCCCAACCGGCTCGCCGTCTTTTTATCCACAATGCCATTCGTTTGATTCCCCAGGCCCAGGCCAATCCGGTGGAACTTTATCCCTCCGTCAATCCCACCACGGAAAAACCCCTGGATTTGACGCAATCGATTTTACGGAGTGCGTCTCCCTGTCACCTGGAATACCTACAAAATATGGGAGTCGGCGCGTCCCTGACGATTTCTTTAATTAAAGATGGTGCCCTCTGGGGATTAATTGCTTGTCATCACCTCACCCCCAAGCACGTCCCCTACGAACTACGCAAAGCTTGTGAATTTTTGGGTCGGGTGGTCTTTGCTGACCTCTCTGCCCGCGAAGATACCCAAGACTATGATTATCGCATGACCTTGAAGGAGATTCAAACACGGTTGGTAGATGAAATGACGGTGGTGCCCGATTTTGTCGAGGGACTCACCGCCGATGCCCCAGGTTTGCTAGATTTGACCGGTGCCCAAGGGGCCGCGATCTTTTTTGGCGATCGCCTGACGTTGGTGGGGCAAACCCCCAGTGAAGGAGATGTCAAATTTCTGTTGCAATGGCTCAAGGGTCAAGCGGTTCAAGACATCTTTTTTAGTCAATCCTTATCAAGCCTCTACGCCGATGCGGTCAATTTCAAAGACGTCGCCAGTGGCCTGGTAGCCATTCCCATCGCCGAGCGTAATTTTTTACTGTGGTTCCGCCCAGAAGTCTTGCAAACCGTGAATTGGGGCGGCGATCCCACCCATGCCTTTGAGACCATTCCCCAGGACGGGCATCTCCACTTCTCTCCGCGCAAATCCTTTGAGAGTTGGAAAGAAACCGTGCGGCTTAATTCTTTGCCCTGGAAGCCGATGGAAATTCGAGCGGCTTTAGAACTGCAAAAGGCGATCGTCAATATTGTTCTGCGTCAGGCGGACGAACTGGCGGAATTAGCGCGGGATCTGCAACGTTCTAATGCGGACTTGAAGAAATTCGCCTACGTCGCATCCCACGACCTGCAAGAACCCCTCAACCAAGTCGCCAACTATGTTCAACTCCTAGAAATGCGCTACGGAGAACAACTAGACCAGGATGCCTCGGAATTTATCAACTTCGCCGTGGATGGGGTGACCTTGATGCAAACCCTGATTGATGACGTGCTTGCCTATTCCAAGGTCGATGTACAAGCGGCGGAGCTAACCTTCACCGACACCCAAGAAGCGTTGGATCGAGCCTTGGCTAATCTTCGTCGTCGGATTATCGAAAATCAGGCCCGGGTGACAGTGGAGCCCTTGCCCTCGGTCATGGCCAATTCGACCCAATTGATGCAGGTCTTTCAAAATCTGATTGGTAATGCCCTCAAATTCCGTAGTAGCGCCCCGCCGGAAATTCACATTGGTGCCCAGCGGCTAGAAAATGAATGGCTCTTTTCAGTGAAGGATAATGGCATCGGCATCGATCACCAGTTTTTTGAACGGATTTTTGTGATTTTCCAACGCCTCCATACCCGCGATGAATATACGGGTACAGGGATGGGCCTAGCCATCTGCAAAAAAATTATTGAAGGTCATCGCGGCAAAATCTGGGTTGAATCTGAACCTGCCCAAGGAGCCACCTTCTTTTTTACCATCCCCGTGGGAGGCTCTGAGCGTGACCGCCGCCGAGTTTGAACCCGCCAAAATAATCCTTCTGGTGGAAGATAGCAAAGCTGACATCCGTCTCGTCCAGGAAGTCCTGAAAACGAGCGTTGTTCCCCACGAACTCCGCGTTGTGCGCGATGGCTTGGCCGCCATGGACTATCTCCACCAACAAAATGACTACGTGGATGCCCCCCGTCCCAACTTGATTGTTCTAGACCTGAATTTGCCCAAAAAAGATGGTCGGGAGGTGCTGGCGGAAATCAAATCTGACCCGAATTTGAAACGGATTCCGGTTGTGATTTTGACTACCTCCCACCATGAAGAGGATATCACTTGTAGTTATGAACTTCATGTCAACTGCTACATCACCAAATCCCGCAATCTTAAGGATTTGTTTAAGCTAGTAAAAGGCATTGAATCATTTTGGCTAGAAACTGTAACGTTACCCTATGGCTAAACAGGTCGTTTAGTAATCTAGATACTTGCGCCAACCCAGAAGAAGGACGAAGGCAAGAACCATGACCATATCTCGTGAAATTAAAATTCTGTTGATAGAAGACAGCCTAGCAGAAGCACGTTTTCTTCAAGAGCTATTACGCTGTGAATCCTGCTATCAGTTCACGATTATTCATGTCCTACGTTTATCGGAGGCACTAGTTCATTTAAGCCATGAAAGCTTCGATATTATCCTGCTTGATCTGACTCTCCCCGATAGCCAAGGACTTTCATCCCTGGAGCCATTACTGGAGTTGGTGCCCCAGATTCCTATTATCGTCCTCACGCACCACAACAACGATAGTCTGGCCCTCGATGCGGTTCGTCAAGGAGCCCAAGACTATCTTGTTAAACATAATGCAAATTTTGAAGTATTAGTCCGCTCCATTTGCTATGCCATTGAACGAAAACAGTCAGATCTACACCTACATCAACTCAATCAAAACTTGACCGAAGATATCAAACTGCAAACAGCGGAATTGAATAAAATTAAAGCCTTAAATCAGATGAAATCAGAATTTGTGTCGATGTTATCCCACGATTTCCGCAATCCTCTGAATACGATCTTGCTTTCCACCTCACTGTTAGAAGAAAGCCGTGATCGCCTGACGCCAGAACAACAGGTCACCTATTTTCAAATGATTCGTACCGCCATCAAAGATATGGATCAATTATTGAGTGAAGTGCTTCTTTTGGGTCACTCCGACAGTGGCAAGTTGCAATGTAGTTTTTCGCCCTTTGACCTAGTCCTATTCTGCCGGGAGTTGATCCAGTCGATCCAACACAGTACCGCCGGAACTCGACAGATTGATTTTTCGGTGAGCGGTAATGTAAGCGTAGGACTCTGGGATGCCAATTTGCTACGTCATATTTTGCTAAACTTACTCAGTAATGCGATTAAATATTCTCCCTCCGATAGCCGCATTGATTTTCAGTTAATCGGTCAAGAGCATCAGGTCTGTTTTCAGATTCGAGACCAGGGTATTGGTATTCCCCCCGAAGCCCTGTCGCGTCTGTTTGAGCCGTTTTATCGAGCGGGTAATGTCAATTCGGTCAGTGGTACTGGCCTAGGATTGGCGATCGTGCAACGCTGTACTGAACTTCACGGCGGCAAAATTACGGTTACGAGCGAAGCTGGAGAAGGAACGGTTTTCACCGTCATCCTGCCGATCCTCAATGGGACCGTGGAGGGCCTATCCTTCGTTCCCGAAAGTTTACAGTTACATTGAATTTGTAGACCGACGCAAAAATTAACCTTGATCCCATTGTCAGGTCGTGCCCAATCACGCTATGAGTAGGGTAGAGCCCTGGTGAAAATTATGTTTAAGACAATTTTGTTTCCCATCGATCAAAGCCGAGAAGCCAGAGAAGCCACCCAAATGGTCACGAATCTGGTGAAAACCCATCGAAGTCGTTTAATTTTGTTGTCCGTGGTCGAACAACCTCCCATTTCGGAGGAAACTTCCACTCCGGCGGATAAAGTAATGACGTCCCCAGAGCGAGTCGCTCAACTGCTCAAGGCCGCTCAAACGCTCTTTGCTCAAAATGACATTGAAGCAGAGATGATCGAGCGTGAAGGTATGCCGTCCTTTACCATCTGCGATGTGGCGGATGAAATCAATGCCGATTTGATCATTATGGGCTGTCGTGGTCTGGGACTCACGGCGGAGGGCGCGGCGGAGAGTGTCACCAGTCGGGTGATCAATCTTTCGCCTTGTCCGGTTTTGATTGTGCCTTAGCCTGGGTGGTACGCCAGAGGAACCAGAAGCAGGCCAAAAAGTAGCCCGAGGTGAGGAGTCCATTGAGGTACAAAAATCGCAGTTCCAGGCGATCGGAGCCCACGGTACTGCCGAGCCAGAGGGCTGCATAGCCGAGGGCCCAGGCTCCCGTTAATCGCAGGGATAGGAGGCTAACTCGTCGGTTTTCCCTGTTTGGATGCGGGCGATTCAATTCCCACAGGGCCGGCAAAATTCCCAATACAGGGAGAAGATAAAGCCCACGTTGTAGGCGCTGGATTCGGTCGTCGGCAAGGGGGTCTGATTCTAGCATAGCGGTAAGGGTCAGAATTGGGGTTGTGGGTTGATACAATTACAGATCAAGGATCTTGCCAGGTCGAAACCGAGCGAAAAACCTCGGGAATGGGGCCGTCCAAGGGAAATTCCAAGAGGGTTTCGGAATAGCCGAGATAGCCTGATTGACTGAAAAAAAGAAGCATTCGAGCCAAGGCAACCCAGACCTCAGGATCAAATTCCCAGTCTTTATCCCGGTGGGCATAGCAGGCGATCGCCTTTAGGGCCCAAAAGTAATTATTGCGGACAATACTGCCTCCTTTTTTGTAGGCGGGGAGATCGGCCAAGGTAATGACCAAAATCTCATTTTTTAAGCATACTTTCATCGGTTAAGGGCGTTCGTGGAGAAACCAGCGCGGGGTCGCCATCAAACTGCGAGCATGGTCTCGCAGGGACACCCCCGGCAGAATGGTGGTACAAGGAGCTAGCGCCACCTGTTCCCAGGCTAACTGAAAGGCGGCGGAGGGATTGAGCGGTAGACGAAGACTTTCAAGTTGCAACATAGTGCCGTAGTGACAGACTAACTCTGTGCCATACCGCTGATGCCAATGGCGCAGGAAAGCCATGGCCGTGGCAGTACCACAACGACAGGATCCATACCAATGAACATAGGCTAGAGTCTGCCAACTATGGAGGGTCGGCAAGAGGAGAATCGTCGCGTCCGGTGTTTGGGGGTCGAACCAATCCAGATATCCGGTAAACTCTGGGGCAAGTACACGACTTAATTCAAAATGCGCCAATTCCCATTGCCAAAGCCATTGTTCTAGGTCGTAGGGAGATTGAATGTGATGGTCGGCGATCAAGGAATCAATCTCGGCTTTAGCTGGAGCAGTACCGTAGCGTACCACGGTTTCCTCTAGAGCCATGGGAAGACAGTCCTCTAAATAATCCTGGTCTGCGGATTTCTCCTGCTCTAAAAAATTGGCGATCGCCGTTTGCTGGGCTTGGGGAATGATGGCATCGGGTGCGCTATTAAGGAGTAATCCTTGGCTAACCTCTTCTTGGTAATAAAATCGTGAAAAAAAGTCCTCTGACCCCCAATCGTGGACAATCAAGGGATAATGCTGAGTTGTTTGCCGATGCTCAAACAATGCTCGCCAGACCGCCAGGGCGTCGATTGCTTCCACTTCTAGGGCTAGGGCTGGTCTTGAGCCGCTAGAAATAACCAAAGGACGCAGGTGTTTAACGTTAAAGGAATGAGTTTTTAAGACTTGAATAATTCGCTCATGCATAATTTTTTCTGACCCAATAAAGGGGCTTGATGGCGACTCTTGGTAAGTTAGCATGGATTCAGTGATTTATTGGATTGCCAATGACAAATCAATCTTTGTTTCATCTAGCCATTCCGGTTAATGATATTGCCCAAACCAAGCTGTTTTATTGTCAGCAATTAGGCTGTTCATCGGGTCGAGAAACCCCCCAGGCGATTATCCTTAATTTCTATGGCCATCAACTGGTTGCCCACTGCTCCCATGACCCGATTATTCCCCAAAAGGGCATTTATCCCCGGCATTTTGGGCTGGTCTTTGCCACCGAAGGGGAATGGCAAGGATTTTTGCAACGGGTTCAAGCAGAAAATATTGCCTTTGTGGTAGAGCCTAAGTTACGCTTTGCCGGAGAAGCGACGGAACACCATACTTTTTTTATTGCCGATCCGAGTCACAATCTTCTAGAGTTCAAAACCTATAGGTATCCAGAGGCAATTTTTGGATTAGAGTCATTGACCGCCATTGGCGATCGCCGTGATGGAGATTAATAATGACTCCCGGACTTGCGGTGATGGATCGCCGTAACACCATCCTGCAAGACCTGGCCACGCTCGGTGGTGGCATACAGCACCCAATGATCGCCACATTCCATCCGATTTTGCACTTGACATTCTAAATAGGCCAAGGCATTCTTGAGAATCGGAGCGCCATTGTCAGCGGTGTCTATCTCGATCCCTGAAAACCGATCGCCACCGGGTTCAAAGGGCTTCAAAAAATGCTTCATCATCGCTAAATGTTGCCCCTCTGCCAAGATATTCAAAACAAAATAACTATTGGTATGGAGCAGAGATTCGATCGCCCGTTCTTTGGCGACGGCAATGGTGAGACCCGGAGGACTAAAGGTTGCTTGGGACACCCACGAGGCTAACATCGCCCCCTTTAACTCTCCCTGGTGGGTCGTGACAATACACAGCGACCCCACCAAGCGGCCCAGGGCTTGTTCGGTGCGGTCAGTAAGTGCCTCGCGCACGGAGGGGTGGGGTTGGCGAGATTTTTTGGCTTTTTTGAGGGCTTGGGCAAAATCCGTCCCCGCTTCTTCGCAGGTTTTGAGGATCAGCTCCGTGGGCTTGAACTTCACCCGCAGGGTTTCGAGACCAAAGCGAAAACCCGCATCCCGAAATTTTGTTTCCACCAGGTCGATCGCCTCGCCGCTCCAGCCAAAGGAACCAAAGACCCCACAGAGTTGGGTTTTATTGGCATTGGCCAAAATAATGCCCAGGGCAGTTTGAATCGGCGTTGGGGCATGACCCCCCAGGGTCGGGGTTCCGACAATAAAGCCCGTACAGCGTTGGATCGCCGACTTTATCTCTTCCCCGTCGGTTATTTCGGCATTAATCGCCTCCACACTCACCCCCGCTTTGCTAATCCCTCTGGCGATCGCCTGGGCCAGAGTCGCGGTATTACCGTAGGCCGACGCATAGATCAACGCCACCTTCAATTCCTTGGAGTCTTGCTCCGTGAGCCAATGGGCATAGCTTTTTTTTAGTTCTTGCAGTCCGTAGCGCACCAAGGGGCCGTGGCCCGGGGCGTAGGTGTGGGCTGGCTTACTATTACATTTTTCTAGGGCGAGGCTGACCTGTCGCACCGCTGAGGCTAATACACAATCAAAGTAATAACGCCGGTCTTCTTGATAAACCGTCCAACCTTCATCAAAAACCTGGTCATTGCAGACATGGGCCCCAAATACTTTATCTGTGTAAAGAATTTTCGTCTGGGGGTCGTAGGTACAGAGCAAATCTGGAAAACGAGGATGGGGGGTGGGCAAAAATTCTAGGACATGACCCTGACCCAGGTCTAGGGTCTCCTCGGTTTTTATTACCCGCAGGGAAAGGGCTTCACCCTCCAATAATGTTTCTAGGGTTAAGGCGGCGGGGTTAGAACAAACAATCGTGATTTGAGGGGCGATCGCCAGCAGAGCCTTGAGAGTTGTGCCTCGATTGGGGTTAATATGTCCCAAAATCAAATAATCTAACCGACCCAGGTCGAGCCTTTTTTGGAGGGTTTCTAGAAAAATAGCCGTAAAAGACTCCCCCGGCAGGTCTATCAGAGCCGTTTTTTCCGCTGTAATCAGATAGGAATTAGCCGTTGTGCCACGCTGTAGCCCATATTCAATTTCAAATTTAAGGCGTTCCCAAGTGCGAGAGCGTAGGGCAAAAGTATCGGAGCTAAGGGGGAAAACTTGAACGTCTTTGGCTTTCATGATCTTGGCCCTACGGCGTAGAGAGGATGTCAAGGTCTATTTTACGGCACCGATCGCCTGGGAAATTTTTGTTTACTGAATGGTTTGATGCAATTAATCTCTATGAAAAAGGGCGAATAGCCAGGGTTTAAACGTTTTTGAGTTCAATCTAAACTTTCAAGTTTCTCCAAAATCAGATTTTGAAAATCCTCACTACAGTGAGCCTGCAAATGAATTGTCGCGGCGAATAATTCCGCTAACAGGTCTCCCTTTTGGTGGTTAGTCAACCCCGAAGTCATTAGTCGATTCACTAATGCCGTAACGTTCTGACAATCATCCCGCAACTCAAGCATTAGTCGATTAAGCGTATCGCTCTGGGGATCAATCTCTCGGTTAATCGTTTGCATTAGTTTTTCCCTAATCGTTATTAAGGCTTGTTGAATCTCCTTCTCAAATGCTTTAACTTCCTTGTGCCAATGACGAATTAAAGCGTAATCAGGCGATTCTTTTTCTAATTCTAGGCGGATTTTATCTTGATGTTCAGCAATCCGAGCTTCCAAAGAAGCAATTGCCTTTTTAAAGTGACTTTTTCCCATAGGAACCGGTAATCCAGGTGAGCTATGCAAAGACCCACCCTTCAGACCTATAGCTAGAGCCTACTTCGCTCCCACCGGCATTCCCAAAATATCCTCAATACGAGGCATCTGGTCGAGGGGAATGACTCGCCCCTCGTCTTCAAATCCATCAATTTCATTAAAGTTCAAGTAACGGTATAGTTCTGCTTCAAAGGGGGCAATTTTCTGGGTCACGATCGCCTGATATTCTGCCACCGTCGGAATTTTACCCAGCAAAGCACACACCGCCGCTAGTTCAGCGGAGCCAAGATAAACCTGTGCCCCTTTACCCATGCGGTTGTTAAAGTTACGGGTTGAAGTAGAAAAAACCGTCGCATTATCTTCTACTCGGGCTTGATTGCCCATGCAGAGAGAGCAACCGGGCATTTCTGTCCGCGCTCCTGCTGCCGCAAAGAGGCCATAGACCCCTTCTTCTCGGAGTTGATGCTCATCCATGCGAGTGGGGGGACAAATCCAAAGGCGACCTTTCACCGTTCCGGCTCCTTCTAGGATTTTGGCCGCGGCGCGGTAGTGCCCAATATTGGTCATGCAGGAGCCAATAAAGACTTCATAAATGCTAGCTCCGGCGCATTCGCTCATCAGTTTGACGTTATCCGGGTCATTGGGAGCCGCCAAAATTGGTTCTTTGATCTCACTCAAATTCACTTCAATCACATCGGCATACTCAGCGTCCGGGTCTGCACCCATCAGGCTGGGATTGGCGAGCCATTGCTCCATTTTGGCAATGCGACGCAACAAAGTACGGGCATCTTGGTAGCCGCGAGCAATCATATTTTTCATCAAGGAAACGTTCGAGCGTAAATATTCCGCCACCGTTGCTTCACTGAGTTTGATCGTAGAGCCAGAACAGGAGCGTTCCGCCGTCGCATCGGTGAGTTCAAAGGCCTGTTCTACCTTGAGATCTGGTAAGCCTTCCATTTCCATGATGCGTCCATTGAAAACATTGATTTTGTTTTCTTTGGAAACCGTCAGTTTGCCCTGTTGCATGGCGACCCAGGGAATGGCGTTGACAATATCCCGTAGGGTAATGCCGGGTTGAAGTTGCCCGCTGAATTTTACTAACACAGATTCGGGCATATCCAAGGGCATCACTCCCAGGGCGGCGGCAAAGGCGACTAGGCCGGAGCCAGCGGGGAAGGAAATCCCCAGGGGAAAACGGGTGTGGGAATCGCCGCCGGTGCCGACGGTATCGGGCAAGAGCATCCGGTTTAACCAGGAATGGATAATGCCATCCCCCGGACGTAGGGCAACTCCGCCGCGGTTAGCAAAAAAGTCCGGTAGATCGTGGTGGGTTTGAATATCCACGGGCTTGGGGTAGGCGGCGGTATGGCAGAAGGTTTGCAGGGTCAAGTCTGCACTAAAGCCCAGACAGGCTAATTCTTTGAGTTCATCGCGGGTCATGGGGCCGGTGGTATCTTGGGAGCCAACGGTGGTCATGACGGGTTCACAGGAGGTGCCGGGTCTGACTCCAGTAAGTCCACAGGCTTTGCCCACCATTTTTTGGGCCAGGGTGTAGCCTTTGCCGGTGTCTTCGGGGGGAATGGGGCGAACAAAAAGAGTACTGGGTTCGAGACCAAGGGCATGGCGAGTTTTGTCGGTTAAACTACGTCCAATCAGGAGGGGAATGCGTCCCCCAGCCCGCACTTCATCCAGAATGGTTTCGGGTTTGAGGGTAAAGGTGGTGATCGTTTCACCGGCTTGGTTGGTGATTTTGCCTTCGTAGGGATAAATGATAATCACATCCCCGGTTTCCACGGTTGAGACATCACACTCGATGGGCAAGGCCCCGGAATCTTCGGCGGTATTAAAGAAAATAGGGGCAATTTTTCCGCCTAAAATATATCCCCCGCACCGTTTATTGGGAAGAAAGGGAATGTCTTGACCAATGTGCCAGAGTACGGAGTTGATGGCGGATTTACGGGAGGAGCCGGTGCCCACGACATCCCCGACGTAGGCCACGGGATATCCTTTTTGTTTAAGCTCGGCGATAGTGGCGATCGCCTCTGGCATTTTCGTTTCTAACATGGCCAGGGCATGGAGCGGAATATCCGGGCGCGTGGTGGCATGGGGAGCCGGAGATAGGTCATCGGTGTTGGTTTCTCCGGGTACCTTCAGCACAGTAACGGTAATACTTTGGGCCACTTCGGGCTTATTGATAAACCAGGCTCCATCGGCCCAGGTGGTGATCACTTGTTTGGCGTGGGAGTTGGTTTCACTCAAATGCAATACATCATTAAATGCATCAAAGACTAACAGGGTCTTACCCAAGGCGATCGCCGCTGTATTGGCCACCGTTTGATCCTCCGCCTTGAGTAATTCCACTAACGATTGCACGTTATAACCGCCCACCATCGTACCCAACCACTCCACCGCCCCCTGGGGACAAAGTAACGGGCAGGAAATTTCTCCCTTGGCGATCGCCGTCAAAAACCCCGCTTTAACGTAGGCCGCTTCATCAACCCCGGGGGGAACTCTGTCCCGCAACAATGACAATAATTCATCGCCTTGGCCGGCGGCGGGATTTTTTAGCCGTTCACATAGCTCGGTGGTTTGGCCAGCGGTGAGGGGAAGGGGGGGAATGCCTAATTTTGCCCGTTCCTCAGCCTGACGATAGTATGTTTCTAACATTTAATCTTCTCCTAACAATAATGAATTTTTGATTTTAGACGATGGGCTTAGCGACCCGACCCTTAGACAGAGAGGGCATCGGAAAGATAATCCGCCGTGGATTCCACAAGGGGAATCACCTGTTCATAGACCATGCGGGTGGGGCCAATAAGATTGACACTACCCACGGGTCGGTTGCCCTGGCGATAGAGTGAAGAAATTAGGGTACAGGGGCGCATGGATTCCAAGGGGTTCTCCGAGCCAATGCGGAGGGTCACCGTGGCATTTAGGCGATCGCCGTTGAAACGTGGCGTTGCATCCTGGGCTGACGGTGAAAGGTCACCCTCGTGGGCATCAAAAATCAAGGGAAAAAGTTGTTCCTGCTCCTGCTCCAAAAGATGCAACAACATTTGCACCTGTTCAAGTTGGGAAAATTCCGGTTGACGAATCATCTCCGCCACTCCATGGATGGCCATGGGCGTAGTGTCAGACGGGCGGAGTACGGGGCGAATGTGTTGCAATAACCGCTGCAAAAAGTCGGTATAACAGGCGAAATCTTGGTCTAATTCTTGCCAATTTAGATGGGAAAGTTCTGCAAAGTGTTTATCGCGTAATTTGCTATTGAGAAAATTAGATAGAATCTGTAGTTCTTGGTCAAGTATCTCTGTATTTTCTACCGACTGAAGGCTGGCAGGAAGCTCCATGGGAATCGAATGGGTCTGGTAGTGATCCGTGACCAATAAAATAATCACTTGTTTATCGGAAACCAGCACTAATTGCAAATGCCGCAATTTAATCGTTTGTGTTTGAGGAAAGGTAATCAGAGCAATACAACCACTCAGACCCGCCAAAATTTGGGTCGCCCGTTGCAGGAGGGATTCAAAGTTCCAGAGGTTGCCCTGGAGTTTGGTTTGCAGGGAGCGTCGAATCGATTTGGAAATGCTCTCATTTAGAGTAAGCAGTTGATCGACGTAAATGCGATAACCTGAATCCGAGGGAATGCGACCGGCGGACACATGGGGCTGGTACAATAAACCCGCTTTTTCTAGTTGACCCAGGGCATTGCGAATGGTGGCCGAACTGACGCTAAATTTATATTCTTCCACCAGGGTTTTAGAGCCTACGGGTTCAGCGGTGGCAATGTAATGCTGAATGGTTGCCCGAAGGATATTTTGATACCGTTCATTCAATGACAGTGGGTTGGGCATAGCAAGGCATGATCTTAAAAAATGTCTTAGGAAAATTGGTTAAAAAAGGTTAAGTTAATAGCGGCTAACGGTAGCATCCACTAAGCGGGCGTAGGCATCAATGCCCCCAACAATGTTTCTAACATGTTTGAAGCCGATATTTCGTAACCAGTGACACATCTGGTCTGAGCGTAGGCCATGGTGGCAAATCACGAGGGTCTCGTAGTCTGAATTATAACGAGTGAAAATCGTACTAGACCAGTTGGCAAAGTCACTGAGGGGCAACACATCAAACCCCTCTAGATGGGCGATCGCCACTTCATGGGGTTCTCGCACATCAATTAATTGTAGATCAGGGGTCGGCTCCGCCAGGCGATCAGCTAATTCCTGGCTGCTGATTTCTAGTTGGGGATGGGTCATGGAGGACGTTGAGTGAAATAAAATCTAGAGTAGCAGGTTATCTCACCCCCGCTGGGGTCTGTGGTCTGTGGGCCAACTCGGTGGGCGGTAAATAATTAGGAAGACCGGCGATCACGCCCGGGCCCACTAGCCGGCGTACCACCAAAAAACCAGCCTAAAATAATGGCTGTTAGGCTCAGCCAGCCTAGATTGAGCACCGACTCTAAAAGATGATATATTTGAACTGGCAAAGGGAATAAAATCCCCGCAAATAACCAATTAATTGCCAGTAAAATCAACACTAACCAGAAAACAAGAGTCATAAAATTACCGTAGAGAGGGAGTTTTAGCGATTGTCTGAGGGTCGATTTGTTTGCTCACAGGAGGAATTCGCTTGGTCTTGCCACCATGAAGCAGGACATAAAAACAAGGAATAATAAAAAGCGTTAAAAACGTCGCCAAGGACAACCCGGAAAAGACAACAATTCCCAAGGGTTGCAATAATTCAGACCCTTGACCAATGCCCAGAGCCAAGGGAAACATCCCCAAAACCGTGGTAATGGTGGTCATCAAAATTGGGCGTAAACGCTGGGGAGCGGCAAGAAGTATGGCAGTTTCATAACTCAGACTCTGTTCTTCCCGCATTTGATTCGCCAACTCAACCATAATGATGGCGTTATTGACCACGATCCCAATCAAGAGAACAGTCCCCACCACCACGGTAGCCCCGATCGCCGTTTGGGTGAAATACAGTCCCCAAATCCCCCCCGCCAGGGCCAAGGGCAGGGTAAACATAATCACCAGGGGATCAATCAGAGAATTGTATTGGACGGCCATGACCACAAAGACCATGAACGCCGCTAAACTCCCCAACACCACCAGGGAGGATTGTAACTGACGGCTATTTTCCACCGCGGAACTGGGCAAGCGGAACACGCCTTCGGGTAAAGCCAGGGAGTCAAGTACATCGTTTACTTCGGCGATAGCGTCACTCAAGCGAGCGCCCTCGGCTAAGTTTCCAGCGATGAGAAAGACAAAGCGTTGGTTAATGCGTTGAACTTCCGCAGGGGCTTGACCTTCAATAATGTCGGCGACATCGCCGAGGCGAATTGGTTTATTACTGTCAATGAAGAGGGGGAGTTGTTCTAACTCCGAAGCATCTTGGATTTCATCGGAGGCTAATTTGACCCGAATATCTATCAGGCGATCGCCGCGTTGTAATTGAGTGGGAATTGTTCCCGTGAGGGCGGTTTGCACCGTTTCTCCAACCTCCTGGGCGCTTAGTCCCACCTGGGTAATGCGTTCCCAATTTGGGCGGACCTGCAATTCAGGTTGCTGGGCGTCAGCATCGGGACGAAAACGGGCGGATTTTACCTTGTCGCCCAAGACTTGCAAAACCTCTTCCCCGGCCTCCGCGAGCTTAAGCGGGTCACTACTGGTGAGGATCACATCGATATCGGCATTGCGGAGCGGAGAATTGCTCAAAATCAGTCCCCGTAGTTGTCCTGGCACTAGCCGCAAGCGAATATCCACCAAGTTGAGTTGGTTTAATTGCTGACTAACTCGCTCGACCAGTGCATTAACATTGGTGCCGGGCTTGAGAGTAATGGTGCTAGAACTCCGCAGGGGGTTGGAGGTCGTGTTTGCACCAAACAAAAATCCGCCAACGGTGCTGAAGACATAGTCTGTTTCCGGTTGTTCCTGCAAAATGCCGTCCACTTGCTTCATCAAACGCCGATTGGTCTCGAGCGGAGTCCCCGGCGGAAATTGAACAATGAGGTTGGCTTGGCCGGTGTTGATACGAGGAACGATCTCCTGGGGGATTTGCCCCACCATCCACCAACTGCTACCGCCTAAGACTAAAAAGGCGATCGCCAAAACGATGAGTTTATGCTTGAGGACCCAGGCTAAACCGCGACCATAGCGCCTGACGGTCTGCTCAAAATGATGATTAAAGCCCCTGAATAAAGGCCAGCCTTGAATACCACTACTAAAAGGCAGAGCCAACAAGCGGGAGGCAGCCATCGGCACCAGGGTCAGTGCTACTAAAATAGAGGCCGCCACTGCAAAGCTGATGGTGAGAATTAATTCATTGAAAATTAGGGCAATAAAGCCACCAATCAACAAAAACGGTAAGACCGCTACCAAGTTTGTGCTCGTGGAAGCAACCAGGGCGGATTCCACGGTTTGACTACTGGTGATCGCCTGATTAATGACGCGGCGACGATTTAAGCCGGGGTCACGCTGACGGGGGATTGCTCCCACTCCCGTGGTAATCGTTTCTAACATAACAATGGAATTATCGACGACAATGCCCACCCCTAGGGCTAATCCGCCTAAACTAAAGACGTTGAGGGATAACCCAAATAATTTCATCAAAATCAGGGCGGCCAGGGTGGCTAGGGGAATCGACAAAACAATAATCAAGGTTTGTCGCAATGACCCTAAAAATAACAAAACGGCGATCGCCGCTAATAGAGCTCCCGTGACGCCGGAGACCGTGACATTGGAGATGGAATTACTAATAAAAACTGATTCATCTAAGGTCGGAATTAGTAAGGTTCCCTCAGGAACTAAACCGCTGGTTCGCAATTGTTCTAGACGAGTTTTGACCGTCTCCACAACCTTAATCGTGTTGGCATCGGGCTGTTTTTGCACACTCACCTTCACCGCATTTTCGCCGTTGAGCGTCACAAAAATTCGTTGCTCTTCTGTGCCATCAATAATTTCAGCCAGATCGCGCAGATAGACCTGTTGGCTAGGATTGCCTGGAATCGGCAGGCTCACGGCTTCAATTTCAGTGGCATCTCGAAATCGTCCGACGGTACGGGTTAAGGGCTCATTTTGTTGCCCTAAAATCCGGCCCCCGGAGGTATCTAAATTTCGCTCGCGCAGGACATTTAAGACATCGTTGAGTTTGAGTCCCAAAGCCTGGAGCCGGGGCAAATCCAGATTGATACTAATCTCTTCTTTGGTGGCTCCTGAAACATCCACCGCGGCGACCCCCGGCAGTATGCTTAGTTCTCGAGCTAGTTCTTCGTCGGCAAAGACGCGCAATTCCACCGCCGAGAGAGTGGGAGAAGTGAGCGCAAATTCATAGACTGGCAGTTGCGAGGGGTCCACTTTAAATAATCGTGGCGTTTCAATCGTATCCGGCAGACGACCCCGAGCTCGGTTAAAGGTGGCGGTGGCATCATTCAAGGCTTGGTCAATATTGCCGCCGGGTTGAAAATATAAATCTAGGCTCACTTGCCCTTCTCGGGTTTGGGAGTAAATTTGCACGACCCCTTCGGTGGCCGAGAGGGATTCCTCCAGGGGTTTGGTGATTTCATTGACCGCAACTTCCGGCGCAATGCCCGGCGTGCCGATCCTGACCCCGATGCGGGGATAGGTGATCGAGGGTAAAAGATCCACCTGGAGGCTAAAGATGAAGAAAACACCCATGATAATAATGGCGATCGCCAACATCAGGGTGGCAATATGGCGACGAATGGAAAGGGCGCTGAGACTAAAGGCTTGGGTATAAGGGGGCATAACGGTTTTAATTAGTTAGTAGTAGATTCAGACTGAGAAAGCACACTCAAACGAACTTTTTTGCCGTCACTCAGGGGTTTACTACTGCGAACCACATACTCATCTCCGAGGGCAAGGCCCGCCAGGATTTCTACCTTGCCATTGCTTTTTTCGCCCGGGGTGATGGTGCGAGCCACCACGGTTTTTGCTTTACCGGAGCCTTGCAGGATAAATAAAGTATTGTCTTTTTGGAGCGCCGTGTCAGGAACAACCAGCGTCGGTGTTGTCGTCTGGGGAAAACTGACCCGAGCCAAAAGCCCACTGACAATCTTGCCCTCGGGGTTATCTAGGGTGATTTCCAATGGAACAAGCCGAGATTGGGGGTCGGCAGCGGGGGAAATGCGAGTTAATCGGCCCTGCCAGGTTTCCTGGGGAAAGGCATCGAGTTTTACATTCACCCGTTGTTGGGGGCGTAGATTACTTAGTTGTCGGTCTGAAACCTCCAGGGCAATCTTAATTTGGCTAAAATCCCCTAGTTTCAAAATTTCGGTGCCAGGCTGTACTAAGTTCCCTTGCTCACTACTGCGTTGCAGGACTTTGCCCGTAATGGGCGATTGCAGTGTCGCGTAGGCTTGGCGGGTTTTGGCTTGGGTGATCAAGGCTTTTTGGGCATTGACTTCGGCGATCGCCGCCGCCACCTGTTGTTGTTCAATCTTGACCTGAGCTTCAGCGGAACGCAAAATCTTAGCGGCGGTTTTAGCGGCGGTTTTGGCTTGGCTGATTTGTTGCTCTGCACTCACCTTTTCGTTATTTAAAATTTGTTGGGCCTGCTTCGCCTTAGTTTGCGATTGCTCGGCAATCTGCGCCGTGCCTGCGCCTTCCTTGGCTAGTGTACTAAAACGTTGGGCATCTAAACGGGTTTGTTGCGCTTCTAGCCGGGCCTGTTCAATGCGAGTTTGGAGGGAGGATTCTAATCGTAAAATATCGGCGTTCGCCTGTTGCAATTGCAAGCGGGCCTGCTCTACTTTGATTTGGGCATCGCCAACTTGGCTCTTGGCACTAATAACCTGGGAATTTTGAGCCGTTTTTCCGGCTTGGGCTTGGTTCACCGACCCCTGCAAGAGGTCATCATTTAGCCGTACGAGCAGTTGACCCGACTCCACCCGATCGCCAACATCGACTTTGAGATCTTCGACTTGACCCTCCACCTGAGCCCGGAGGGAGACCTCCCGTACCGGTCGGGTTGTCCCGGTATATTCAATATCGGTTTTAAGTTGCCCAACTTCGGCGATCGCCGTATCTACGGCAATGAGAGCATTTTTAGCGGGGGGAGATGTGGGCGGGGTTTTGGCCTCCCCAAACTGGCCACAGCCCCCAAGAAAAACTCCTCCGAGGAGGAGTAAACTAAGTTGCCAAGGAAAAGATTTTAGATGCTGAAAAGACATAACTATGACCTAACAATTTTCCCATTTACTCTGCCACCGCTAAATCTTAACAAAATGCAAAGAAATTTTGGAAAACTTAACTTCCTTATTATGGGGACAGAAAAACCCTAGTCGATAATTGGGTTCATACCCCGCTTTAGACCAGAGTTCATGGCAAAAGGTTCAAAACGAGAAACTAGCGCCCTCGCCACCGCAGTGCAAGCCGTGTCCATGGTCGGGTAGATCGCCAAATCCATAGGAATAAACAACCGCAAATTAGAGAGCCCAAGTTCCACTTGATTGAACTTTTAAGCAGTTCACGGTGCTGGGCCGTTCCTAGTATCTCGGCTTGGGACCTCAGGGCTTGAGTTCTTTTTTGCATTTGACTGTATATTGGTTCTTTTAACTCACCTGGGCGAGTAGAGTCGCTTCTAATGCCAAACTCCTCAGAAAATCGCCCAAGATCTTCTAGAGTCTGCGCCTTATTCAATCCTTGCTTGAATTGCTGAATTTGCCTATTATTCTGGCTGTCAAGTCTAATTGTGTTAGCAATCCCCAAGGGAATCATCAGTAAGTACACAATGCCCAGCAGTAGAGCTAACCAGGATAGGAGTTTTAATAGGTTGCTTTCACCCCGACCCCGGCCAAATTCTTGGCCCGCAAACGCCATCGTTAAACCCAGTAGAGGAATAGCCGCCCGTTCGACGAAATTGCCAAAGGTCTCAAATTCCCAGGCGGGATCCATCAAGCGCGGCGGAACTAGCGCATAGACCACATCAAAGAATGTCAGTATCAAAAAGCCATAGCCCAACCAACGAACAAGGCACAATGTCCAGTAGAGTCCTGAATTGAGTTGCATTTGTTGCTGGTGTTGTTCTTGTCGCAAACGCTGGTCAATATCTAATATCTTAGTCATAGGAAATTTTGTCTTGATTTTGTTAAAAAGGAAAAAAGTTAGCTTGCCACAAGGGATGCCAAGAAGCAAAAGCGTCTTCTAAAATTTTGTAGGCTTCCCCCTCGTTAATACCCACCAAGGGAAGCGATAAATCTGCCCAGAAACAGCGCAGGTCAATCAATCTTTTTTGACCTAGCAACCAGGGCGGCAGGCGTTCCAAGCGCACATCGTAGAGCATTTTGTTCTGCTGGTGCTGGATGGAGGTAAAGGTGCTGGTGCCCCGAGGATTAATGCAGGCATTCAGGTGAACTCGCTGTTTGTCACGAAAGAGTCCATAATGTCCTGTCCCCTCCAGCCAGCGCACATCGACCGCTGAAAGTTTTACCTGATAGCGCCCTTCCAAGATTTCTAGCAGTTTGCCACCACCGCCTATATAATGCATTTTTATCTCTAGCAACTTACCATTACGAGCGTAGCGGTACTCCCTCTGCTCTTCCGGCACTGACGTTGTTGTTTCGGTGTTCTCTGGGGAAACGCTCCCCAAAAAACGCCATCCGTCTAAAGGAACAGTCGCTGGAAAATTTATAGGCGCAAGCTCTGTCCTTTCTGAGGGAGATGCCAAAAACCCTTTGCCAAAAATTAGCAGGGTTCCCATTAAAATCCCCATTAAAAAAGGAATGCGAATGCTTTTCCAACGATTCACCTAGTTTCAGCCTCTTCGTTTTTATTGATTAAAAAGACCCAAAATAGTCCTAACAATAAGGAACCAATGGCTGAGAAGACGAAGGAGCCTTCGCCATCATGCCAGTAGGTCAAGGCTGGCCAATTGCTAGCATCGACCAAAATAGCCATCAAAGAAACTCGTAAACCGTTGAGGATGAATCCCAATACGACTGCGACCAAAGGAACTAAAATTTTTTGGTATTGCTTCGCAGGAAAGATAGCTAGAGTCAATAGAGCCAGACTCAACATATAGAGCATGGTTTCTAATCCAGAACAACCGGCCCGAACGTTCACTGCTCCACCCGTTAGATATAGGGAAGTTCCCTGCCGGGTCACGTCAAAACCCAAATACCAGAGAAGATAGGACGCAAATTTTGCTGTTACTAAAGAAGGATTATAGTCCACTAGCCAGGATGCCAAAACATTAGGAATTGTCAATACAAGCAACAGTAATAACTCCTGCCAATATTGTTTCAAGCCCTTAAAGCAACACGCGATTAGACCCAGCCCAACAGCGGAAAATAAGGGAAACACACAGGTAAATAAACTACCGCCCGTCAGGAAAAGACTCTTGATTAGAAGTAAAACTAGGAGTGTCGCACCAAAAAAGCTGGCAAAAATACCGCTCTCAAAGGTTAGGCTTTCACGTCTTTCCCAAAGCTGGGAGGAAACAGCTAAAAAGAACAATACGCCAAGACCAAAGAGGTTGAAATCTTCAGCTCTCCAGAACATATTCAGGCTGATCCCCCCCAAGCTGATGGCGATCGCCGTTACCCAAACAGAGGGAAGATTGAGCGATCTGGGCAGACTGGGTAGGCGACCTTGATTATCGGAATTGCCCATACAAAAAATAGCCGAAAAGATGGCTATATGGCTCTGGAGTGGATGATAAAGCTATAGGATAGGATTTAAAGACTTTACATCTAGAATTGATTTACAGTGGTTTTACCATCTACGTGGCACAGGAAATTACTTGAAAAATGGGAATTACAGCCATTTTAGATGTGCCAGGCTGATACGGTATCCGCTATGTTTCTTTATTTCCAATTAAATCTAGCAAATAAAAACGAGTAACAGAAAGTGCTTACCCTTAAACTTGGTTAGCCGACTATTCCCGTCTCAATTTGTGTGGCATGGGACCCTTTTTGTTTACGTTTGAGAAAAATACCCAACCCTAAGGCGGTAGCAGAGCCTACTATAGTAAACGGCTCGGGTACATCAGCACTGTTGGACGGAGAAGCGGTGAGGCGCTCTGCGCGAGCTGTAAGGCGTTCTGCACGGGCGGTAAGGCGTTCTGCGCGAGCTGTAAAGAGATCTGCAAAACGCCCTCGGGCATTGGCATTATCCGTGAGACTGATGGCCTGAGCGGGTGAAGTCGTTGCCATGGTCAAAGGGATTGCTATTGTTGCAACCATAAGATTGCGGATCATCTGTTGTTGAATAGATGACATCTTGAATACCTATATAAAGGGACAATTAAATCGTAAAAAAATAATGTGAGATAAGTGTGAAGTGTGCAGAACTATCTCTCAATCGAGCAGGACAGGAGTTTTGACAAGATTAAATCCCTCCGTAACAGGATTCTGACCCCGTAAACATGTGACTCCACTTGTCGGATAACGATGACTGCCGGTGACATTCTTTTTTTCCTCATTAACATTTTCTTGTTTTTTTAAAAAAGATATGCTATCGTCTTTTTCATTCGACATAAGTCAGCCGAGTCCAAATAAAAACTATTTGGAGCGGGGGAACCACCCCAAGGGGCTCATCTAAAAATTCACCTCGTCTGTAGAAAATACCGAGGTTTTTTTAGAGGGACATCTCTCTGTCCTAGCCCGACAGCTAACTCCGTAGGCGTAGAGGGGAGACTGAAGAATCAGCATTTTTAATGTCTTGATATCATCAGTATCCTTGGCCGGTCTTGATCTATTTTGTCCTGCCTTGATGTTTTTATAACGATGATATTAATCCAACTTAATCTTTCGATAATTGCTATTGCGGCTCGCTCTAGCTGGAAAAAAACTAGGCCTTTTCTACTTCAAGACACCGTCCTGTATCCAGGCGGCGGGGTTTGCCGGAGTTATTGCACTGTGGTGGCTAGTGGCTCTATTTCGGGGGGAAATGATGCCAACTCCCCTCGAAGCCTTACTCAGCAGTTTGGACTTGATTTTGAATCCCTTTCACCGAGGAGGACCTGGGGATCTAGGCTTGGCATGGCTCTTGCTGGCTAGTCTGACTCGGGTTTGCATTGGTTTTGTTCTAGGTGCTGTGGTGGTGGTTCCCTTGGGATTTTTAATCGGGATGTCCCGCGAGGCTTGGTTGGTTTTTAACCCCATTATTCAAGTCTTTAAACCTGTTTCTCCCTTGGTTTGGTTGCCGATCGCCTTGGCTATTTTTAATGCCGCCGAGCCTTCCGCAATTTTCGTCATTTTCATTACCTCTCTCTGGTCAACCATCATCAACACAGCGGAAGGGGTTGCCAATGTCCCCAAGGATTATCTAGAGGTAGCTCAGGTATTGGAAATGCCGCGATGGAAGCAACTGATCAAGATTGTTTTACCGGCTAGCTTGCCTTACATTTTTACCGGCCTGCGTATTAGTTTAGGAATTGCCTGGCTCGTCATCGTGGCAGTGGAAATGCTCACGGGCGGCATTGGCATTGGTTTCTTTGTTTGGGATGAATGGAATCGCCTTAATGTTAGCTCCGTGTTTTTGGCAGTTTTTGTCATTGGCATTACGGGCTTAATTTTGGACTATGGCTTGGCGCTACTACAAACCCTGGTCACCCACCGCCCAGCAAAACGATAGGACAAAATAATTATGAATCAATTTTATAAGCGTCGGACCTTTCTGCTCGGTCTGGGGGCTAGCTTATCAACCGTTGCCTTATCTAGCTGTCGCCAGCCACCGTCGGAAACCTCTGAGAAACGTATTGAGACCGTAGAACCGGTGATTAAGCCGGAAACCTTGGAAAAACCGAATTTGACCGTGGGTTTCGTGCCGGTTAATGATTGTGCCCCCTTTGCAATCGCCTGGGAAAAGGGATTTTTCCAAAAATACGGACTAAACGTACAATTGAGCCGAGAAGCCAGTTGGGGGAACTCCCGCGATGGCATTATTTTCGGGCGTTTAGATGCCTCTCCTGTGGTATCGGGGGCTGTGACCAATGCACGTTTAGGAGCAGAAGGAGCGAGGCCATTTCCTCTCTGTGCCGCCATGACTATCCATCGCCATGGTAATGCCATTACCTTTAACCAAGGCCTGTGGGAAGCGGGAGTTCGTCCTTGGTCAGAGTATCAAGGTGACTTAGCTCGATTTGGCCAAGATTTAAAAGGTTACTTTGAGCAAGTTCCCCTCGATCAAAGGGTGTTTGCGGTTGTCCTCAGTTCTTCCATTTACGAATATTTTGTCCGCTATCTAGTGGCGGCGGCGGGTATTGACCCCAATCAAGAATTCCGGGTAATTATTACTCCTCCTCCGCAAATGGTCAGCAATATGCGGATGGGCGCAATGCAGGCCTACATGGTGGCAGAACCGTGGAATACCCGCGCCATCAGCGGTAATGAAGGGATTGGTTTTACCTTTGCCCAAGGTCGAGAAATTTGGCAAGGCCACCCTGATCGCCTGTTAGCGGTTTCCCAGACTTTTATTGACCAATACCCAAAAACCTATCGCTCTCTGGTCAAAGCGATGATTGAAGCGTGTCAATATTGCAGTCGGGCGGAGAATAGAGCCGAGGTAGCTCAAATCATTTCTCAGCGAGCTTTCACGGGAGCCAACGTCAAATATACCCAGCCGGGTATTGTGGGTAACTACAACTACGGCGGATTTGATGATGTGCAACGTTGGCGTGACAACATTGATACTACTATCTTCTTTAAGCTGCCCCCAGAGTTAGCCCAAGTCCCCAATGATCATTCCACCTTTCTTTGGCAGTCCCAGGGACTATGGTTGATGACCCAAGCCGCCCGTTGGGGGCAGATTAAGGCTTTACCAGCCGAAACCGACCAAATTCTTCGTCAAGCCTGGCGCACTGACCTTTACCGTGAAATTGCTACAGAAATGGGCATTGCCTGTCCCAGCGAAGATCACAAGCTGGAAACGAGCGAACGGTTTATTGACCGGCATTCCTTTGACCCCAGTGATCCGATGGGGTATGTCAATAGTTTTGAAATTCGGGCCCAGCGTCCCCATATCTTTGCCCTATCCTAAATTTTTTGTTGAGGTGCTTCTATGGTTCGTTCTAACACACTAAATTCTACCCAGTCCGATCACTCTGCCCCTAGGGAGGATTTTTTGACGGTTGAAAACGTCTCTAAATCCTTCACTAAGCCGGATGGTAGTCCCTTTACTGTTCTCGAAGGTATTAACTTAACAGTGGGCGAAAAGGAATATGTTTCGGTCATTGGTCACTCGGGCTGTGGCAAATCCACTCTGGTTCGCCTAGTCGCGGGATTAGACCAGCCGACCTCTGGGCTCATTACCTTGGAAGGAAAAGCTATTCGTAAACCGGGTGCAGAGCGGATGATGGTTTTTCAGGGTTATTCCCTGCTTCCGTGGTTAACGGTACGGGAAAATGTACGGTTGGCGGTTGATGAGGTCTTTAAAACGCTTAGCCCTACGGAAAAGCATGGGATTGTGGAAGAACATTTGGCTATGGTGAATTTAAGCCCTGCCGCCGAAAAGTATCCCCATGAGCTATCTGGGGGGATGAAACAACGGGTAGGGGTGGCTCGGGCCTTGGCGACACGACCAAAAATGCTTTTACTAGATGAACCCTTTGGGGCCCTGGATGCTCTAACTCGACCAAAGTTACAACAACAGGTTTTGGACATTTGGGAAAACCATCGCCAGGCGGTGATGATGATTACCCATGATGTGGATGAAGCTATTTTTATGTCCGACCGGGTGATAATGATGACCAATGGCCCCAAAGCGGTGATCGGTAAAGTTCTCGATATTCCTTTGCCTCGCCCCCGTGATCATCACGCTCTGCGGGGACTGAACAGAATTTTGTGTAAGGGGAGTAAAATCCAATCAAAACGAGGAAACCCCTTATGGTCCGCAAAAAACAAGAACCAAATCGCGTCGATACCTTACTAGACGAGTTGCTGGAAGAGCATCAAACCCCGGAAGA
>JBGSZT010000162.1:0-5437 GCA_041750255.1 Synechocystis sp. | reverse complement strand
GACAGTCGGTATCTTGTCATAGGCTTCTGGCTCTACATCAGGAACTTTTGCCAAAATTTCCTCATATTTCGTTCTATCACCCCTTTTCGCCCGCTCTATTAGGTAATTTTCTGTCATCAATGCTGAAAGTTTCTCAGCGATTGCAGTAGAGATAAATTGATCAATAGAAATTCCATCGCGACTTGCAAGGTCACACAAGCTTTTCTGTAATGAGTCAGGAATTTGAACTTGAACAATACTCATGGTAATTTTCCTATCAAGTGTAAGAACTCCCACGGCTAAAGCAGACTTAAACCGAACTGCTCAACGCCAGCAAAGTCACGAGTGTTATATGTAATTATACTCTGACATCCTGCCTTGACTGCAAGCTCCAATACCATATCGTCTTTGGGATCGCGTAAGAAGGGTCGCCAAAGGAAGAAAATTTCATGAGGTATACCAACCAAGCAGTAGAAATCAATTAGGTCATCTACTTCTTCTCGGCTCAAATAAAGATTTGGTAACTCCCGCAACAAAACGTCTGTGTATTCCAAGACAAGGGGGACTGACAAGTGTATATCAAATTGTCCCGTATCAATAAGGTTGGCTCAAATTAGCTTAAATTTCCATACTGAGAATTGCTGCCGCCGCTGCCTTACCATTGACAGTCAGCACCATCGGTGTTTTCGTTTCTTTCAGCTTGGCAAGGAACGCCTTTGCTCCTCGCTGGAATTCCGAGAGAGGATGAATGTCACTGAGGCTAAGCATGATAACCCCACGAAATTATTTGATAATTTCATGTTAACAGTGCCCCCTGATTTTTGCCGAAGCACTGGATACCAAAGACCTTGGTCAACTCTTTAACCTCGAACTCGGAACCATCCAATGGCCCAACGGCGTAGACCTTGACCCCGATGTGTTGTATCGCCTCATCAGAAGAACTTTTGGTTAATTAGGTTAAATTAAAGGTGTAGCATTCCCATTCAATAAATTAATTTACAGAGGAAAAAGCATAATGAAGACGATTGAATTCACAACTAAAATCAACAAAGGAATGATCGCCATTCCTAAAGAATATGATCAAGAACTTCAAGAAGAATTAGAATTAGAAGTAGAAGTCATTGTTAGACCAAAACGAAAAAAACGCTTGATGGATAAACTCGCAGAAAATCCTGTTTCTGTTGCAGGATGGCGGAATCTAACCAGAGAACAAATCCACATCAGGGAAGAGCATGAGTAAAATTTTTATTGACTCTAACGTGTGGCTATATCGGTTATTAATCGATTCCAATATCGAAACACAAGAGTATAATCAAAAGCGACAAATTGCCATTCAACTTACTCAGCTCCTAGATCAAAGCATTGTAATCAGTACCCAGGTAGTCACTGAGACTTGTGCCGTATTAAAGCGAAAAGCCAAATTTTCTGACGATGAACTCTTAGAACTTATTGAATAATTTGAAGAACAATGCCAGATCATAACCCTAACAATGACAGAAATAAAAGAGGCTTGTCAGTTGAGAAAATAGTATAATTTATCTTTTTGGGATAGCTCGATAACTGCCTGTGCTTTAAAGTCAGAAGTCGAAACAATCTACTCAGAAGATATGCAACATGATTTAGTTATTCAAGATCAGTTAACAATCATCAATCCTTTTCTGAAAAATCTACCTTAAGCTTAATTCTATGAAACCCCTTACCCTATCCCCCGATATTGAAAATCGCTTATTTGTAGCATCTTTAGATGAGAAATTGCTGATTTTAGTAATTAAAGTTGGCTCTCGTCAATTCGCTTAACGGGAATCACTGCCCATTGAACAAAAGACTAAATGGCCTATACTCAAGGATTTTTGAACTAAAACCCGCCTTAATAATTCTCATGATTCTTTCATTTTTGCTGGAGAGCCATGTTAAAGTGGAAATTATGAGACAAAAATGAGAGCGCCTAGACCATGCAACAGTTCGTTTCAGCGATTAGAGATGCCTTACTCGTCGGTGTTGTGGGATTGAGCCTGGTGGGCTGTCAGTCCGCCCCGACTCCTGAGATTTCCTCTAGTCCAATAGCCGATGGTACTAAGCCTGTGATTCTAACGACCTTTACTGTGTTGGCGGATATGGCCCAGAATGTTGCCGGCGATCGCCTAAATGTGGAATCCATCACCAAAACCGGAGCAGAAATTCATGGTTACCAGCCAACCCCCAGTGACCTGGAACGGGGAGAGAAGGCTAGTTTAATTCTAGATAATGGTTTTAACCTAGAACGCTGGGCCCAACGCTTTTACCAAAATTTGCCCCAGGTGGCCCATGTGACGCTGAGTGACGGTATTCAGCCGATCAATATTGCCGAGGATAAGTACCAAGGGCAACCGAATCCCCATGCCTGGATGTCCCCGGCCAATGCCTTAGTTTACGTAGAAAATATCCGTGATGCCCTAGTGCAGTTCGACCCCGCCAATGCGAAAATTTACACCGCCAACGCCGCCGCCTATAGCCAACAGATCCGTGACTTGGATCAAAAGCTAAAAACGGCGATCGCCACTATTCCCCCCGCAAAACGCTCCATGGTCAGTTGTGAAGGGGCATTTTCCTATATCGCCCGTGACTATGGCTTGCAGGAAATCTATCTTTGGCCCGTCAATGCCGAACAACAGGCCACACCCAAACAAGTGGCGCGGGTCATCGAAACCGTCAAAGCCCAGAAAATTCCGGCGGTCTTTTGTGAAAGTACAGTCAATGATACGGCCCAACGTCAGGTAGCCCAGGAAAGTGGAGCTAATTTTGGCGGCGTTTTTTATGTAGACTCCCTTTCCGCCGCCGACGGCCCAGCCCCGACCTACCTCAAATTATTGGAACATAACCTGACTACGTTAATCCAAGGTCTCCAGTCTTCTCCCACTCCCTAACCCATCGCTATGAATCCTAACCCCGCTAGCATTGACATCGAAAATCTCACCGTCGCCTACCATGGCAAAATTGCCTTGCATGGGGCGAGTCTGCAATTAAAATCTGGTTCTATCTGTGGTTTGGTGGGCATGAATGGGGCCGGCAAATCCACCCTATTTAAAGCAATGATGGGCTTTGTCAAACCCCTGAGTGGACGAGTGTTAATCCAGGGATTACCAGTACGCCAGGTACAAAAACGCAATTTGGTCGCCTACGTGCCGCAGTCGGAGGACGTGGATTGGCAATTTCCGGTGAGTGTCTATGAGGTGGTGATGATGGGACGCTACGGCTATCTGAATTTTTTACGCCATCCTCGGCCGGAGGATCATGCCAGGGTACGCCATAGTTTAGAACAAGTGCAATTATGGGATTTGCGCGACCGACAAATTGGGGAACTCTCCGGTGGACAAAAAAAACGTACTTTTTTAGCTCGGGCGATCGCCCAACAGGGAGCGGTGCTATTACTGGATGAACCCTTTAGCGGCGTAGATGTTAAAACCGAAAAATTGATAATTGACCTGCTCTTGCAACTGCGGGACAGCGGGCATACAATCCTGATTTCTACCCATAATCTAGAGTCGATCACCAGTTTTTGTGACCAAGTGGTGTTGATCAACCGCACGATTTTGGCCTACGGTGCCACCTCCGATGTCTTTACCCCCGAAAATTTACAGCGCACTTTTAGCAGTCAGACCCCGGAGCTATCCATCGTGGCAGAACCTTGGTTTGCCCTAGGGGAGGCCGCCTAGATGGAGCTTTGGCATTGGGTTCTTGCTCCCCTCCAGCATCAATTTATGGTCAGGGCGCTCTTGGTCAGTGCCTTGGTGGGGTTGGTCTGCGCGGCGCTATCTTGTTTTATGACCCTCAAGGGCTGGGCCTTGATGGGGGATGCCGTCTCCCATGCAGTGATGCCGGGGGTGGTACTGGCCTATGCCTTTAATCTCCCTTTTGCCCTGGGAGCCTTTGTCTTTGGGGTCGGGTCAGTGCTGGCGATCGGCTTTATTCAGGCTCGCACCCGCATCAAAGAAGATACTGTGATTGGCATTGTTTTTACCGGCTTTTTTGCCCTGGGCTTGATACTTGTCTCCAAAATTCAGAGTTCAGTGGATTTGACCCATATTTTATTTGGCAATGTTTTGGGCATTTCCGATGGAGATATTCTCCAAACCAGCATTATCAGCGCTTTCACTCTGGTTAGCTTGGCTCTTCTCCGCAAAGACCTTCTCTTGTTTTGTTTTGACTCGACCCACGCCCGTTCCATTGGCCTAAATACTAATTTTCTCTATTACGCTCTCCTCTCCCTGCTCTCGTTGACCGCCGTGGCGGCCCTACAAACCGTGGGCATTATTTTAGTTGTGGCTATGTTGATTACCCCCGGTGCTACGGCCTACCTCCTCTGTGACCGCTTTGACCAAATGCTGGCGATCGCCATGGGGTCGGGGATATTAGCTAGTGTGAGCGGAATCTATATCAGCTATTACATTGATGGCTCTACCGGTGGCTGTATTGTGGTGGTGCAGACAATGCTTTTCTTGTTAGCCATGGTCTTTGCCCCCAAACATGGCCTTCTAGCTCAAAGGCTCTCTCGCTAGCTATCACCGTCTTTTTGTGTTTGGGGATGTTCTTGGTTGTGGTAGCTAATCCAGGCGAGATGTTTGTGGGGCGGTGTAAAGCTCAAAAAAGAGTACGGCAATCTGTTTAACACGCTTTTTTCAGATACCCCTCTTTCATCAGTTTCCCTAAAGGGGGACAAGCTGGTCAAAAAGCCTGTTGTATAAAGGAAAGAGCCTGAAAGCCTTGTTGAAAAAAGGAGGACTTATGGGGATTGAGCAGAATTAACTCGAAAGCTAAATCAGACCATAATTCCATGGCATGACGCCATCGATGTCCATAAAGAGCGAGAGAAAAGGAACTATGATGAGGGAACTTATCACAACTTTCTTTCAGGCGGCCAGCATAAGTATCAAGACCGAATTGTTGAAGCCATTGTCCCTGAAGTGTAGCGAGAGAATAGGCGAAAGCAATTAGCAAAATAAGAGCAAGAAAGCGAGTCTGATTGACCCGAGTATCTTCTAGGTTATAACCACCAGATTTGCAATCTTTAAAGAATTGTTCAATCCCCCAACGACAGCGATAAATAGCTAAAGCTTGTTTTAGAGTGGGAAGATTGGTCAGAATATACCAAGGGTCTTTGGAGGATTTGTTACGATATTTGCGCTTTCAATAAACCGCCAAATTAAATGTGCCTAAATTATCTCCTTTATTACAGTAAATATCTTGATAGAATTTAGACATTCCAGGTTTAAAACCTTGCTGTTTTAGTACCTTATATTCTTCATTTAACTGCTCTTTAAAATAAAGACTTTTCTTTTGACGAAGGGCAAAGTAAGTATGCTTAGATTGTAACCACTGAGCCAGGTGTGGGCTATGGAACTCCCTATCTCCCAGGACGATAACCGAATGGGGTTTAAATAAAGGTAATACATTTTTTAGCAGTCTTTTTTGGGCTGCTAAA
>JBGSZT010000161.1:0-13477 GCA_041750255.1 Synechocystis sp. | reverse complement strand
CTAGCGACCTCCGCCCCTTGATGCTGATTAAGCACCAGCAACTTCATTAACATCAAATTAGGCGTCAAATCCGTCAACGGCAACAAATCCTTGAGATATAGACAATCTATCTGATGCTCCAACAACGTTTGATAGGCAACGGGCGACCCTAGATTTTGCCCCCGACTTCTTAAAATCAACAATCCCCGCCAAGGATAATCCACCGGGTATTGCCACAAATAGAGGAAAATTTCGGCAAAATACCGTCGATAAAACTCCAGATCCCTTTGCATCTGCGCCTCTAAAAAAATGAGTGGCGCTTGGTGGCAATCGCCCAAGGGCTTCAATACCCCATCAATGACAAACCCCTTTTCCTTCACCGCAATAGAATGATACTCATACTCCACATCCCTGGGTACCCCCGACATCAGTTCCCCAATCATGCCCGGTTGGGACAAAAATAACTGAAAGAACCACTTATCCGTTTTCATCTGTCCCCCAGCCGATAATTCTTTGTCAGTCTACCATTCGCCGCGAGATCGCTCTGCAAATCTAGACTACATGGCGCACCGCGTAGCGGATCACTCGGCGATCGCCTAAGGTAACCAATCTTCGTCCAATATCTCTTCAAGGCTGGCAATGGGTTTCTCTGGAAACGTACTAAGGGGAAGTTGAGAGCGCTTAGACGCTAGATCCCGTCCATCTTGATAAGACTCCAAATAAATCTCTACCAGATAACGCTTCAAACTAGGACTAGCTCTTAATTCTTTTTTAATTTGTTTACGAAAATTAGCAATTTCTCTTTCCCAATGCCCTGTATTACTATCTTTTTCTTTCTCCCAATAACCTAATTTCAAGAGATGTTCTATTAGCCGCATCAGTAAACTTTCGAGCTTTCTCTTATCACTTCGGCTCAAACTTAATACCTCCTCAATTAAATTGTCCCAATCTAGATCATCTAAATCTCTACTCTGCAACCTTTGTACGGTTTCTAAAACCCAAAGATTATAATCCGTCTCGTAAAGATTTTTGTCTGTTTTTCGGAGTTCAGCAACCATAGATTCACCTCGAATCGTTAAACTTAAATGCCGCCACTGCATATAAAAAATGTCGTCAGTGACCTGGGCAATAACTTCAATAAACTAATCATAACTAACAACCTTGGCACAGTGCATAGCGGATCACTAGGCGGTCATACTTCGGGCATCAACCAAACGGCGATCGCCTAAGGTAACCAATCCTCATTCAGTACTTGTTCAACGGTAGCAATGGGTTTCTCTGGAAATGTACTGATAGAAAGTTTGGTTTTATCACTGACAATTTCCCGACTATCCTGGTAACACTCGCTTAGAACTTCATTTACATAGTTTTTTAAGCTTGGGCTATCTTGTAACTCATCCTTAATTTGCTTGCGGAAATTACGAATTTCCCCTCGCCAATGTCCTTGATTTTTTATGATCTCAGACTGCCAATATGTGAGCTTAAGGAGGTGTTCAAACAATAACCGCAAAAGATTTTTGAGCTTTTTTTTATCCCGCCGACTCAAATCCTCCACCTCCTCAATTAAATTATCCAAATCCAATGCCAAAAAATCTCGACTTTGCAATTGCTTAACCGTTTCCAACACCCAAAGATTATAGTCCGTTTCGTATAAATTCTTTTGTTTAATCAGTTCCGCAACCATGCTGTTTTCCTCAATGATTAGTTATGAGCTTCATTGTAGCTTTGGCTCAACGGGTTTAGAATCAATACTATCCTTGACACCCCAGCGTCGCCGTCATCCGCATCTTCTGAGCCAAAGCATCATCGCCCCTCAACAGAGCATCAACCTCCTGATACCAAAAAGCCGTGAGCGGACTTAACCCTTCAGCCATAGCCTTACGCTAACAAATAAAAACTTACTAATCTACCTCTGAAATTTCAACGGCGATCATCCCTTCAAAAAAACCAATCATCTAAATAATGGCAATATCCGGTTCTGGCTCAGAACTGCCTAGGGTGACAGGGCCATTAAAAATATTAAAGTCCTAAGTGGCATCTATAAGTACTTATTAAGGTATGAAACAGAAATTAGAGCGAGGAAAGGTGCAAATTTAAGAGGAGCGTTCAAACGTGGCAATTGGTGGGTTTTAAACACACCAAGACTTGATATGGATTTTAGTGATGAAAAGATAGTTACACCATATAGAAGTAAGTCAAACACATTTGCATATTCGGAAGATCCTTGGTATGCATCAAGAGATGTTTACTACATTATTAAAGAAAAAAAAGGTATTGAATTAAAATATATTCTAGCTCTTCTTAATTCAAGATTATATTTTCATTGGTTCTATCATCGTGGTAAGCGCAAAGGAGAAATTTTAGAGCTTTATGCGAAGCCTTTGAAGGAAGTTCCAATTCATGAAGCTGATATTAGTACTCAAATATTGATTGCGACTCTGGTTAGTATCATTAATATCCTAGCTGAAAGTAATGAAAATATTCATTTAATCGATTCGGTAATTGAAGGATGTGTAATCAACCTCTACTTCCCCGACCACATGAAAGAACGAGGCATAGATTTGTTAGAGTTTGTGGAGCGGGATATGCAAGAAATAATACAAAGTAGGGAATTTGAAAAGCTCACAGATACCGAGAAAAAGCAAGTCATAGAACAACTACATGCCAAATGGACAGATCCAGATAATGAAGTTCGCGATCGCATCAAACTATTTGCTGTCAGAAGTCCTGACATTTTAAAACCAATCCTGGAAAGCAAATAATGAAGCGAATCAAAGAAATTAAAATCAAAAACTTTAAAGCATTTCAACAAGAGCAATCTTTTCTTTTGAATGGTAAGCATCTCTTACAGCGATTTTATCATCTACGTGGCACAGCAAATTCCTTGAATAATGGGAATTAGAGCCATTTTAGATTTGACAGACTGATATGGTATCCGCTGTAAAGAAGGAGAATCAATATGGCACAAGTAACCATAACCATCTATTACGAACCAGAAATGGAACTACTCACAGTATTCTGGCAATCCCCTCGCAAAAATCAAATAGCCACAGAACTCGGTGATGGCATCATTCTGTTCAAAGACGAAGATACGGGCGAACCAATTAGCATGGAGTTGCTATCCTATTTGCCGAGCGATCGCCGATTCAATACTCTTAGTGTTGAGGTTGGTAAACCTGCAACAGTTTAATACAATTCAAAATTTAAATCGCTGTTGTATAGATTGACTGACGAAGAGATGAAGATAATACACGGGTCGATGGGGTTGAATCCTTAGCCTGTATCGTAGGATGATAACAACGTCGCCCGAGAGAGCGAATTTTTTTCGTTCTTCGCGCATCCATCCCCAGCCGTCGGGAAAATCCGGCGATCGCCTGCTGTCAGCCAAAGGAGAATTTGAACCCCATGTCAGACAATTTAAGAAGCCGAGCCATTACCCAAGGAACCCAACGCAGTCCTAATCGCGCCATGCTCAGAGCCGTGGGCTTTGGGGATGATGATTTTTCTAAACCCATCGTCGGAGTGGCCAATGGTTATAGCACAATTACCCCTTGCAATATGGGGATTAATGACTTGGCCAAACGGGCGGAAGCTGGACTCAGAACCGCCGGAGCCATGCCCCAGATGTTTGGAACGATTACCATCAGCGATGGTATTTCCATGGGCACCGAAGGCATGAAATATTCCCTCGTCTCCCGTGAGGTGATTGCCGACTCCATCGAAACCGTCTGTAATGGCCAAAGCATGGATGGGGTGATTGCCATCGGCGGCTGTGATAAAAATATGCCGGGAGCTATGATTGCCATGGCCCGCCTGAATATTCCCGCGATTTTTGTCTATGGAGGCACGATTAAACCCGGACATTACAACGGCCAGGATTTAACCGTGGTGAGTTCCTTTGAAGCGGTGGGTCAATTTAGCGCCGGTAAAATTGATGAAGCAACCCTCTACGCTATCGAGCGCAATGCTTGTCCTGGGGCGGGTTCCTGTGGAGGAATGTTTACCGCTAATACCATGTCCTCTGCCTTTGAGGCCATGGGCATGAGCTTGCCCTATTCTTCGACCATGGCCGCCGAGGATAGCGAAAAGGCCGATAGCACCGAAGCCTCCGCCAAGGTTTTGGTTCAGGCCGTCTATAACCAAATTTTGCCCAGTCAAATCCTAACTCGCCAGGCCTTTGAAAATGCGATCACCGTGATTATGGCTATTGGCGGCTCGACCAATGCGGTACTACATCTATTGGCGATCGCCAAAACCATCGGTGTAGAACTGAATCTGGATGATTTTGAAGCGATTCGCCATAAAGTCCCAGTCCTGTGTGACTTGAAACCCTCCGGTAAATACGTCGCCACCAATTTGCACCAAGCGGGGGGGATTCCCCAGGTGATGAAAATGTTATTGGTGCATGGATTGTTGCACGGCGAGGCCCTGACCATTTCCGGTCAAACCATTGCCGAGGTATTGCAGGAAATTCCCGACCAGCCCCCCAGCGATCAAGATGTGATTCGCCCCTGGAACAACCCCGTTTACCCAGAAGGCCATTTAGCCGTACTCAAGGGCAACCTGGCCACAGAAGGCTCCGTGGCTAAAATTAGTGGGGTCAAAAATCCTCAAATTACCGGGCCAGCGAGGGTATTTGAATCGGAAGAAGATTGTCTAGCGGCGATCCTGGCGGGCAAAATTGTCGCCGGAGATATCATTGTCGTGCGTTATGAAGGCCCCAAGGGCGGCCCCGGTATGCGGGAAATGTTGGCTCCCACCTCTGCCATTATTGGCGCGGGCCTAGGGGACACCGTCGGTTTGATTACCGATGGTCGTTTTTCCGGGGGGACCTACGGCATGGTGGTGGGTCATGTGGCCCCAGAAGCCTTTGTCGGCGGGGCGATCGCCTTAGTTGAAGAAGGGGATAGCATTACCATTGATGCCCAGCAACGACTACTGCAACTCAATGTTAGTGAAGATGTTTTGCGCCAACGTCGGGCCGATTGGCAAGCGCCCCGTCCCCGCTACACATCGGGCATTTTGGGCAAATATGCCAAATTGGTTTCCTCCAGTAGCTTGGGAGCTGTCACGGATCTAGACTTGTTCTAGGTAATAGTTTTTGCGAAAGTCCAGCATTCCAGAAAATTAGGACAAAGGTCAGGGTGCTGGACTGAAACAAGTTTGATACAGTAGAGCCTAGGGAAGATTAGCCAAGGATGTATTGACGGCAAGACCCGGCTAGACCCCCGCAATCTATTCAGATGTTTGGCGCAACATTATATGAATTCGGAAACAGGGCATTCCCCCATTTCATCCCCCCAGATTGATTGGTCAGCGGTTTGTCAATCGATGTTGGAACGCTTTCTTCCGCGTAATTCCATTAGTACTCAGCCAGAAGAGCAAGTTAACATCACTCAGCAGGTTCCCCGTACTCTGATGATCGCCGCCGTCGGGCATCCAACTCGTCGCCCTAGCTCTCCTCGGCTCAAGTATGGCCCCCAGGCATTTTTGAGTGCGCTCCAGGGGGTCGAAAAACCCAAAGGACGTCGAATTGCCATTGTGGGAGAGGCGGGAACAGGCAAGACCTTATTTTTACAACATTGTGCCGATATTTTGCTCACAGATCCGCGTCGTATGGGTCTGCCGGTCTGGATTAGCCCGGCTCAGCTCAAGCATTTATCCCTCCGGGATTACCTGATGGGCCCCTGGTTAGAACAAGCGGCGGATGGCCACCCCCTGGGTCTAGCCCTATGGCGTACCAGCCTGAGCGAGCAACTCCAGAGTGGCAAGCTCTGGATTTTGGCGGATGGCATGGATTATCGCTATGGTGAGCTGGAATCCGGTGTCAGTCAAGGACCGCTATCCTCGTTGGTCGGCTCTCTTCAAGATTGGTTTCGTATTAATTTAATTGTGGCCTGTCGCTTAGAAACCTCCCGCACCGATGCTAAAGGACTCTCGGGTTTTGAGCGTTATCAAACCTCTAATCTGGAGTATCCGGGGGATGTGGAAATGGCGATCGCCGATTTTTTGGCTCCTCTATCTCCCAATGATCGGCCCCAAGAATTGGTTCAATCTTTAAATCAAGCCCTGGCCCAGGGCAACCGAGAGCATCTGCGTCCCTGGCTCACGTCTCCCATTCGTTTACTCCTCTGCTGTCGATTTTGGCAACGACAACCCGGCGAACTGCCCGCCTCCAGCACTGGATTATACAAAGAACTCACCGACTCCTTCTACGAATGGAAAGCCGAACTGGCCGCTACTAGCACCGAACAACGCCAAGGTCTGGCGATCGCCTTTGGGGAATTGGGTAAGCGTCTGCTCCTAGAAGAGCGAAAACGCAATCACTCCCTGGCTCAATCAGATATCGAAGCTGTTTTTGGTAAAAATTCACCGTTGTTGCGGCTGGCCCTGGGATTAGGCTGGCTGATTCCCCGCGGCTTGGTGGTGGAAGGCACCTGGGAACGGGGTTATAGTTTTTTTGACCGCACATTTCGGGATTATTTCACGGCCCTAGTCATTCCTGAATGGCAATTTTTTTTAAATCCCGATGAGCAAATTTATCGCATCTTTGACCCCGATTGGCAGTCCGTCATTGGCTTTTGGTTGGGGCGTGAGGATATTGCCGCCAGCGAAAAAGATCAGTTTTTTGCAGCCCTTTTGGCCTTTGATGACCGCTGTAGTCCCGAAAATTTCTACGGCAAAAGAGCTTTTCAACTAGCGGCGATCGCCCTGCGGGAGTATCCTAGCTCAAGCCATGGGGCCGCTATTGTTGAGCGTCTCTGGCAATGGAGCCAAGATACCGAAGTCTCCGCCTCTCCTTGGCAGACAATGGCAATCGCCCTCCTAGGTCAAACAGACCGGGCTCAATGGGTGCATTTGCTTGTACAAAAATTAGCTGAAACCCAGGAGCCAGAAAGCGTTGAATATCTCTGTGGGCAATTAGCCCCCTGGGGTCAAGGGGATACCCAGGCGATCAACACGATCCATGATTTACTTCTAAACCAGAAAGATGCTCGCCACCGGTTTGTCCTAGCTGAAACCCTGGGACTGCTCCACAAAAACAGTGCTTTGGCATTATCCACCCTGGCCACCGAGCTGAAAAATCCTGAGTCTTCTGAAAATTACGAAGCCGCCCTCAAGGGATTGGGCACCATCGCCCAGGGAAACCCCGTCGCCATTAATGCCGTCTTGGAGGCCCTTTCTGTTTCGCTATCCCCCGCTCAACATCGGCGAACTCTGCGTTGCCTAGAGCAGATTGCTCCCCAGGACCCCCTGGCGATCGCCAGTTTAATGCAACGCCTCCGCACCTATCCCGACGGAGATTTTCGTTGTCAAGTGGCCGAAAGCCTCGAAAAAATTGACCCCGGTAACCCCACGGCCATCTCACTCCTGCTGCGATTGCTCCAACCCCAGGAAAGTGCCGATACCAAAAAACAAGGTATTTATAGTCTTGGTGAAATTTCCCTCGCTTCTCCCGCCGTGCTTCGGGCTCTGGTCAATTTACTGGCGGATGGGGATATTTTTATTCGTTGGTTGGCCATGAGTAGTTTGGCCAAGATTGGGGTCGGCCAGCCAGTGGCGATCGCCGCCCTGGAAAAACTGATTCAGGAAGCTCAGGGACAAGCTCTGAGCGAAGAATCGGAGTGGCTCTTAAAAGAAGGCGTCGATGCCCTAGTTAAGGTAGACCCCGGTAATCCCCTGTTGTTAAAGACTTTGGTGTACCTGCTTGAACATCATATTAGTCCCCAAACCCACCAAGAAAGTGCAGAACTTTTGGGAAGACTAGACCCTGGCAATCCCAGTGCCATTAATGTACTTCTAAAACTGCTCAAAAAAAGTCAAGATGAATTTATTCAACGCCAAGCGGCCGCCAGCTTGGGCATGATTGACCCCGGCAATCTCACCGCCTTGATGGCCTTGATTAATCTGCTAAACAATAGTACTAGTAAAGACATTCGTGGCCTAGCGGCCCAAAGCCTAGGTGAAATCGGCCAGCATAACCCCGCCGCCACCGCCGCCCTACTCCGGTGCCTTGACCGCCCCTGCGACCGGGATACCCTACGGGCGATCGTGCAGAGCTTAGGAAAAATTGGAAAAGGACATCGAGAAGTCACAACCCTTTTGATGGAATTATTGCGTCGCCAGGACGACAACGCCCTCCGGCTCGACATTGCCGAGTCATTGATCTCAACCCTACCCAATAAAAGCTTGGCTTCCGTGGTACATCAAATCCAGCAGATGTGCCGTCAACCCAGCGACCATCAAATCCCCGCCCATTGGCATTTGTTGTGGCATTGTGCTCAATATTTGCCCTACCCCGCTTTCTATCAGGCCTGGCACCAGCATACCCTCAGCCAGGAGGACAAGGTCAAGGTCTCTTTGTCTCTGCCGGATAGTTTTTGGGTCGGGACTGACGCCCTTGACCTAGAGACGGTCTATCAAAAAGCCCAGAATCCTGACAATAAGGCGATCGCCATCCTCTGCGGCATAGTAAGTACAAGCAGCAAAGACCCCGACCCCGCCCTACGACTGGTGCAGTTTAACACCATTGCCCAGGAAATTCGCCAACGCTGGGCTAATATCAACCACGTCGTTATCCAACAGAGAACGGGTCAAATTGCCCATGGCGACCCGTATTTATTAGTGGCAGTGGGCGGGGGCAATTATCATCAGGCCCTGGATGCTTGTCATTACGCAGTAACAACCTTAGAAACCCAGGCTTAGTTGAGGCGGCAATTACTTTAGACCAATGTCCCCCTCTTTGTCCTTTAGGAATCCGACGCAAATCAACACTGATTAAGGACGAAAAAACTGGTTTGCTTTTTGGGCGAACTGAACATCTAACTCAGTGATTCCCCCAGCATCGTGGGTCGTCAAATCAATAGTGACTCGGTTATAAACATTGAACCATTCGGGGTGATGACCTAGGGACTCAGCCACAAGAGCTAATTGCGTCATAAAGCCAAAGGCTTCGACAAAGGAAGCAAACTGAAATTGACGATGGAGTTTATCGCCCTGGATACTCCAGCCCGTTAGGTCCTTGAGGGCTTTTTGCAGATCAGCATGGGCAAGTCGAGTTAATGGGCTCATAACAACGGATTTAGAATGTGATGGGTTTATTTTTACAAAATTTTGTGTGGGTTCAGGATGGGCAACGCTGGTATTAGATCCAACGTAACCCATGATTCCCCACAACACAAGAGCAAGAATCCCGTGCAATGGGCTTAAGAGCGGTTGGCGGGCACTAATTTTTCCTGCTCTTGCCAAAACCAATTGATCGTCTGGTGTAGCCCACTGGCCAGAGGAGTAAGACTGAGCTCCGGTAGGAGAGTTTGTAATTTTTTCACGTCTAAACATTTGGATTTCGCCCCGACGTAGCGACTGGTATCAAATTGAATTTGCTCAAATCCATAGCCGACCTCTAGACAAATCAACTCAGCAAAATGACGAATCGTAAATTCTTCCCCCGCACCAATATTGATCAAGTCATTATCCACCGAATTAGCCAATTGGACGGCAATCTTGGCGAAATCGCCGACATAGACTAATTCCCTCGATTGATAGCCATCTCCCCACAAAACGACGGGCTCCCCGTAGAGTTTTCCCCGAATAATTTTACGAATCAGGTCAAAAATAAAGTGCATCTGTCGCCCGTCAGTATGATAACCAGGACCATACAAGGTTGATGGCACTAAACACAAATATTTCAGCCCATACTGTTTATGTAGTGCCAATAAGCCAGCATAGAGCATCCGTTTGGTCATGGCGTAGGTAAAAAGACTATTGATGGGCATCCCTGTCAGGTAATAGTCTTCTTCGAGGGGTAAATTGGGGTCGTAGGCGCAACTAGTCCCCATACAAATAAGTTTGGCCTGGGGTTGCTGAACCTGCCACCAACTCACAAGATTTGTATTTAATTTTTGGTTGATAATCCATTGTTCGCCGGGGTGAGATAAACAAAAATCTCCGGCTTGGGTCCAGGCGGCCAGATGATAAATTTGATCAAAGGTTTGATCATTAAACTGATGCAAGGAATCCGTTTGGGTCAAGTCACAGTTTTTAGAATTAATGCGGACTAAATCATGACCTTCGGCGGTCAATTGATGACAGAGAATGGTTCCCAAAAAACCAGTTCCGCCGGTCACTAAAATTTTCATCGTCAATTCCTGTTCAAAAAATATGGGAAACAAACATTCATTGCATCGTTATCATGCCAATAAATGTTGTTTCCCAGTTACAAATTAATACAGCCCATGGGAGCTAGGTTAAATTATTCGTGACCTTGCTCGTAGAACTCCTGGAGTGCGCCAAAGCAACCCGCGACTTTGTTGAATCCGGCATAGACGCATAAAAAGAGCAACAACTCTTCAATTTCATCCCGCGTCACTCCTTGCTGAATTGCCATACTGACATGGGCGGGGAAGGGACTGCCTAGACCCATATGGTCTTGATTGACAACATCAATGGCGATGGTAATCAAAGCTTTGGTTTTTTGGTCAATGAGAGGTAATCCCCAGGCTTCTCCTGCAACACGGGTGACAAAATCACCAAATTTAGGATTAAGCTGTTTTAGTTTTCCTTGAAGTTCTAGGTCATCTAGGACTGCATTTTCGTAGGGTAGCTTACTCATAAATTAATTGATTTAGGCAGTGGTGATTAATGTCAGCAACTCATCCGGTGCAAATACATCCCGGTAGAAGGTTAGTTGTTCTGTTTTCAAATAGCAAGCACCCCGATGACCCCGACGAACCCAGGTCACATTGCCTTTGGCTAGGGTTTCATTGGTAGCATCATCCACACATTTCCATTCAAAATAAGTGTGCTCCCCGGAAAACATAACAATGGGCCAACACATGGTAACGCCGGGTTGAGCAATCAATGCCCACCAATGCTTTTCACGTTCTTTTTGTTCTTCTAAGCCTGAGTAGGGGCCATCTTGGCAAAGGTAAATTAGGTCATCTCGATATTCACCGGTTAGAATATCCCCTCTCCCTTGACGTAGGGCTTCGCAGTGGGTAGGCCACCAATCTTTATTTTCTTGCTCAATGGTTTCGAGGCTATAGTCAGCGGTAATTTCGGGTAATTGAGGCTCTTTCATGGCCACAATTTTTTCAGCATCTTCGATTAATTTTTGGGCAAGCTCAGGACTGATTAGTCCGGGTCTAGAATAGTCTGCTGATAACCCTTGATAGTAATTGGTGCGCTTTTTCATCTGGAATCCTTAACCTAATAATTGAGTTGAAAAAAACAAAAGAATTCGATAAATGTGAGGATTAAGCACGGAGAGGGTGGGATTCGAACCCACGTTGAGTTTCCCCAAATCCGATTTCAAGTCGGACGCATTCGACCACTCTGCCACCTCTCCATTTTCTTTTGGGCAATCAGCTACTGATTTTATCACAGGGAGGAAACAGCGCTTCTTTCTCTGGACTCAATTAAGGTTAACAATAAAGTTCTTTAGGATTCATTTGTGAAGGAATGTTGACAAGCATTATCTGGATTTTAGGGATGGGATTTTTCGTCGGGCAAGGGGCTCGGCGGTTGAGAATACCAGCCTTAGTAGGAATGGTGTTCGTGGGAATAGTGTTGGGCCCCCAGGTGTCCAACGTAATTGCACCGGAGGTTTTGGGCGCAGCGGATTCGTTGCGTACCATTGCTGTAATGGTCATTTTGATGAAGGCGGGGTTGGGATTAGACCGAGAAAAGCTAGCCGAGCAAGGATCCGTGGCCCTGCGCTTGGGTTTCTTACCGGCAAGTTGTGAGGCGATCGCCGTGGCGGTGGCAGCCATGGGCCTATTTCATTTTGATCTGACAACGGGATTGCTGTTGGGCTGTGTTGTGGGAGCGGAATCACCGGCGGTGATTGTTCCGGGGATGTTGCGGCTAAAAAGCCTGGGTTGGGGTGTCAAAAAAGGAATTCCCGATGCGATTTTAACCGGCAGTGCCCTTTCCGATGTCCTGCTATTGCTGGTATTTAGCTTGCTTTTGGCCTTTTTGTCCCAGGAAACTACTTCTATCAGTCTTCCTGGGGGGATTACGCTGGATACATGGCAATTACTACCACTACAAATTATTGCTCAAATTGGCTTGGGAGTCGCGCTGGGATGGCTAACCGCACAAATTCTGGTGTTATTGCTGGCTCGACAAACCTGGACGCAAACGACGCTTCAAGATACCCTAGTCGCGGCTATTCTTGCCCTATTTTTAGTCGTCCTGGCCTCAGCCTTTCCTATCTTTTCAGGCTATTTAGCGGTGATGGTAACGGGCTTTTTTTTGATTGAATTGGATGCGCCCCTGGCCCGCCGCTTGCGGGGGGGGTTTGATAGCCTGTGGTCGATCGCCGAAATTATCTTGTTTGTTTTGTTAGGAGCCAGTATCCAATTAAATGTATTGGGAGATAGACTATTGGGGGGATTGTTGGTTCTGGTGATCGGGACCTTGATCGGGCGATCATTGGGCTGGTACCTATCTACACTGGGGAGTAACTGGACTTGGCGAGAACGTTTATTTTTATTACCCGGAAATTCGGCTAAGGCCACCGTCCAAGCTGCCATTGGGGCCATTCCCCTTGCCCAGGGCATAGCAGGAGGGGAAACCATACTGGCGATCGCCGCTCTGTCGATTTTGGTGACAGCACCCCTGGGAGCCTGGGCCATCCCGGCCTTTGCCCCCAAATTATTGGCGCGGGGGGAGGTAGACCCAACTAAGACGACGGACTCACGTTCCATCGTACTATTGGCGGCGGTGGATGCCTCCCCGGCCTCGATCACGGCTTTGACCAAGGTTGCGGAACTAGCCCGCCGCAGTGATGCCAAGGTCATCGTATTGCATGTCATCCGCTTGGATCAGCCCCAGGAGGTGGTGCAACTCCAGCAACGGGCCCAGCAATTACTGGCCGATATTCGTTATCAGTTCATTACCTCCTCGGGAGCTGTACCCGAAGAAATTATTCGTGCGGCTCAAGATTACCAAGTGAGTGAAATTGTCATCGGCAAACGGGGCGATCGCCTGTTGGAAGACATTTTACTGGGATCCGTCTCCCAAGCAGTACTAGAAACTAGTCCCTTCCCCGTACTGGTGGTTGAGGTGGAAAAATCTCAGCTCTAGATTTCCATCAACCCTGCTTGAGCAAATAATCTGGCATCTCGGTGGGAGAAATGGGGTGGGCAAACAAGTAACCTTGACCGTAGGCACAGCCGAAGCCCTGAAGTTGAGACAGTTGAGAGTCAGTTTCTATGCCCTCTGCAATCACATCTAAAGCGAGAGAATCCGCCAAATTAATAATCGTGCGAACAATCACTGTATTGTCGTTATTGGAATTCATGGAAGCGACAAAGGAACGGTCAATTTTAATCGTGTTGATGGGAAAGCGATGGGGTGCATCCCAGTTAAGATAGTACTTTGAGACTCAAGACGGGGGATCGATTGAGATAAGCGCAACGGAGACGCAAAATACGAGGGACATTCTCTCGATTCCAACGGGCACCAGAAAGCTTTACCCGAGCTCCAACTTGCT
>JBGSZT010000160.1:0-17443 GCA_041750255.1 Synechocystis sp. | reverse complement strand
TTCCAAAAGCCCACCCTCTCTACTTTTGCCTAAATTCCTGACCGCTAAACTTGATCGGTTTCAACCTCCTGATACACCATCCTTAGCTGCTTAGGGCAAAGCCTGGTTCCAGTCAAAAACTTAAGACTGTCCAGTTACATTGATAGAAAATATAATTATGAATTTTATCCGAAAAAGCCTCCTTTACAAACTAGTTCTATCCTATTTTATTTTGTCCGCAATTATAGTTGCAATGATTACAATTACAGCACACTCAAGAGTCAAAAAAGGCATTGAAGTTCAGCTCTATGAACGCCTAATTGTTGCGACTACTTTAAAAGAACATCTTTTAGAAAATTGGATGGAAAATGTCAAACAAAATTTATTTATGATCAGCCAGTTCGATAGCATAGAAGAATCATTGTTGCTTCTACGAACCGACGATACTCGCTCTAGTGCTTATCGTGATGTTCAAAATCGATTATCAAAAATATTATCAGAGTTTACAGATCTTCCCCAGGAAATAGATAGAGCTAGTATTCTTAGCCCCGGCGGAATTGTCCTAGCTTCTTCCGATCTGTCTGAAATCAAAAAATATAGAGGAATAGGCAATCAAATAACCTACTATCGGTCACTGGATACAGACACTAAAGTTATCCCTAACATCTATTTTTCTAAAACATCAGCACAACCCGCCATGACGTTTGCTACCGATATCAGAGACAAAAATAATAATCGTATCGGTTATCTCAGTCTGGACTTAAACCTATATGCTATTGACAAATTAATTCGAGAAACAACCGGACTTGGAGAGACCGGAGAAACCTACCTTGTTGGTAAAGTCAATAATCAAATTTCATTTATTTCCCTTAAATCCCTAACGGATGTAGTAGACCATCGAATGCCACAAAAAGAAGCCCCCGTAAAAACGATTAATCTTGATTCTGAGGGGATTCGCTCAGCCATGGCTGGCAATAGTGGACAAGGACTCTACAAAAATCACAATGGAATTCCTGTCATTGCTGTGTATCGATGGATAGACCAATATAACCTAGCCTTAATTTCAGAAATTCATCAAGAAGAAGCCTTTGTTCCAGCAAGACAGTTAACCCAGTCTCTGATTCAGCTCAGCATTATCGCTATTAGCATACTTTTGTTGGCGGTTTATTGGCTGTCGTTCCGTATTACTCGACCCATATTGGCAATTTCTAAAGCGGCTATGGATGTCACGAAAGGTAATATGAATTCCATAGCTCCTGTTCTCACCAATGATGAAATTGGTACTTTGGCTAAGTCCTTTAACCGAATGACCCATGAGCTAGGGACATCTTATCAATCCTTAGAAGATAAAAATAAAGCCTTGGAGTCCGCCCAAGAGGAACTTGCCCTTGCTAATTCTAATCTCGAAAGAAAGGTGCATGAACGCACAGAACAATTGGAAAAAACCCTTGAAGACGTAAAAGCGGCTAGAGCTGAAGCTGAAGCCGCCAATGCCACTAAAAGTGTTTTTCTTGCCAATATGAGCCATGAACTCCGCACCCCCCTCAATGCTATTATCGGCTATAGCGAAATGCTCATAGAAGAAGCAGAGGATTTAGAGCCAGAAGAATTTGTGCCTGACCTAGATAAAATATTTCGTTCAGGAAAAGTCCTATTAGCCTTGATTAATGATTTATTAGACTTGTCTAAAATTGAAGCGGGCAAAATGGATTTACACCTAGAGCAATTTAATATTTCAGATTTATTGAGTGACATGTTGTCAACGATCAACCCCCTCGTCAAGAAAAACAATAATCAACTCATCGTAGAAAATTCCCTTGATGTTAATACAATGGTAGCAGACTTAACCAAGGTCAGACAAAGTTTACTGAACTTATTGAGTAATGCTTCTAAATTTACTGATCAAGGAATTATTACCCTTACTATCAACCAATACTTTAAAAAAGATAACGTTTGGATTTCATTCCAAGTGCAAGATACTGGAGTTGGCATGACACCAGAACAAATGGCAAAGCTCTTTCAACCATTTACTCAAGCTGATTCTTCGACCACTCGTAAATATGGCGGAACAGGACTCGGACTAGCCATTAGTCGTAAATTCTGTCAAATGATGGGAGGGGATATTCTTTTGACAAGTGAGCTGGGTCAAGGGTCTTGTTTTACAATTCATCTACCCTTGCAAGTGAAAAATACAACTACAGAAGAGGGACCTCTCCCAGTCAAAGAAAATACAATTACTCCTATATCTATTAAAAATATTTTGATTATTGATGATGAAGAAGTGAGTAGAAACCTATTGAAGCGTTTGCTGGAGAAAGAAAGCTATTTAGTTCATACGATGGATAACGCTAAAGATGGACTTGATTTTATTAAAGAACACCATCCGGATGTCATTATTTTAGATATTATTATGCCGGTCATGGATGGATTTGAATTACTAGAAAAAATCAAGCGTGATCCAACGATCGCTGATATTCCGGTTATTTTAGCATCTGTTCTGAATGAGAAGAAATTGGGGTATACCCTAGGGGCGAGTGACTATTTAACTAAACCCATTGATAGGAATAGTCTCAGAAATATTTTGCAAAAATATGATTTAAAAGACGAAGAAAAAATAGTATTAGTGGTAGATGATAATGCGGAAGACCGTTACCTACTAACACAGATTTTTGTCCATGATAAATGGACTGTCATTGAAGCGGAGAATGGTTGTGATGCCCTAAACAAAATTAAAGTGTCTACGCCCAATCTCATTGTGACTGACTTAATGATGCCCGTGATGGATGGGTTCGAGTTGATCACAAATTTGCAGACAAGCCGAGCCTGGACAAAGATTCCTATTGTTGTTATTAGTGCCAAGGATTTAACCTCTAAGGAATTGAATTTGTTACAGGGTAATGTCAAAAAAATACTCAATAAAAATTCTCGGGAATTAGATTCTTTTGTCAATGTTCTCCATGAGTTAATGCCATCTTCGGAAAGTTCTGATGTTTCAAATCAAACAGAAAGCAATTCTTCCCTATGACCACCCAGGCGACTAAAATATGCCTTGAATAGCGTCGGCTCTCTGGGATCGCTAGCATTTTAGGAGTCAACCTTGAAGGATATTTGACGAAGACGGAATCTAGTTATCTCTCCCTTGGCCCTGCATCCGCTAAACTAGAAGACGATAATTATTGCCGCTTGTGGCAATCCCGCCGTTGGTGCTCCCAATGGAAGCCAACTCCCCCATATACCCCTAGAGATGCTGAGAGGATAGACAAGATCATGGGATTATTCGATCGCCTAAGCCGAGTGGTTCGCGCCAATTTAAACGATCTCGTCAGTCAGGCCGAAGATCCAGAAAAGGTGCTTGAACAAGCCGTCATCGATATGCAGGAAGACTTGGTACAACTCCGCCAAGCGGTTGCTCGTACCATTGCCGAACAAAAACGCACAGAACAACGCTATAACCAAGACCTAGGCGAAGCGGGAAAATGGGAGCAACGGGCCAAGCTAGCCCTGACCAAAGGGGATGAAACCTTGGCGCGGGAAGCTCTAGCCCGCAAAAAATCATTTAGTGAAAATGCAACGGTTTATAAGGCTCAGTTAGACCAACTCAATACCCAGGTTGATGGACTGAAGCGCAACCTGATTGCCCTAGAAAGCAAAATCTCGGAAGCAAAAACCAAGAAAAATATGCTTCAGGCTCGGGTCAAGGCGGCTAAAGCCAATGAGAGCCTACAAAAAAGCCTGAGCGGCATTGATACTAGTAGCGCCATGGGTGCCTTTGAGCGCATGGAAAACAAGGTTCTAGACCTTGAAGCTCGCTCCCAAGCCATTGGTGAGTTGGGCGGCGTGGGCATTGAGAATCAATTTGCTCAACTGGAGGCCGGCAGTGATGTCGAAGATGAACTCGCGATGCTCAAAGCCCAAATGAGCGGTGGTTCCTTGCCAGCAGGGGAAACAACTCAAGGGATTCTTGAATCCGCTCCAACAGATACAGCGAAAGCTCCGGTAGATGGTGTAATTGATGCCGAACTCGAAGACCTACGTCGTAAGCTAAACGACCTGTAGACCTAGCCCTCTCCTTAACCCCTCTTTCAATACTGAGCGAGGGGTGACTACTCTGCTTAGAAGTCTTAGATTGCTCAATCAGTCTAAGCATTCTTTTCCTTCTGCTCTAAATTGTTAATCTGACCATGAGTTTATTGGAAATTACAGACTTTGAATTTGAACAGGAATTGTCTAGTTCTGACCTGCCTGTACTAGCTTATTTTTGGGCGGATTGGTGCGGCCCTTGTCGTCTAGTCTCCCCTTCCATTGCCGCCATTGCCGACCAGTATGGCGATCGCCTGAAAATCTTCAAGTTGGCCATTGACCCGAACCCAACAACGGTGGCCAAGTATCAAGTCGAAGGAGTCCCGGCATTCCGTTTATTCAAAGCAGGAATGTTAGTGGCTTCCCACGAAGGCGCAATCACTAAACCCAAACTATTGGCTTGGTTAGAATCTTCGTTGGTCTAGGCGGGAAATTTTTCTAAGATATAATCCCAAAGCTGATGGGCGATCGCCAGTTTATGACTCGGGACGATCGCCATTTTGTTGCCCCAACGGTCTAGAATCACCACCTGGTTAGTATCTGAGCCAAAACCGCACCCCGCTTGGTCAATAGGATTAGCGACGATCAGATCAAGCCCCTTGCGTTCTAGTTTTTGTTGGGCCGGCGTGATGATATCTCCAGTTTGAGCGGCAAAGCCCACCAATACTTGATCCGGGCGTTTTTTACGACTCAACTGAGCCACTAAATCCGGCACGGGAACCAGCTCTAGGGATGAGGGCAGGTCAGCCTTAGCTAGCTTAGTCGAGGAGTAGTGGGCCGGTTTCACATCCGCCACCGCCGCCGCCATAATAATCCAATTGGCCTGCCCACAGTGTTCATTCAAAGCCGATTCCATTTGAGCCGCATTTATAACGGCGATCGCCTGACAACGGGAGAGAACGTCCCCCTCAGGGCAATAAAGCGGGCCGTGGATTAAAATCACCTTAGCTCCCCGGTCTGCCGCTGCTTGAGCTAGAGCCAGCCCCATTTTACCGGTGGACGGATTGCCCAAAAAACGAACCGGGTCGAGGTATTCTTGGGTCCCCCCAGCACTTATCAATAGGGTTTTGCCGACTAAATCCCGCCGGGCAGCACTTAAACTCATTGACTGGAGGCGAGTCACGATACTGACGGGCTCTGCCATGCGTCCTTTTCCCTGGCGATCACAGGCCAATAATCCTTCGCTAGGTTCCAGACTATGATAGCGGGGGTCTTGATGGAGCTGATGCCAATTACGCTGTACTGAATACTGCTCCCACATGTCCGTATTCATGGCTGGCGCGACTAGCACCGGACAGCGAGAGGCTAAGACCGTATTTGTTAACAAATTATCCGCTAGACCCTGGGCCAATTTAGCGAGGGTCTGGGCCGTTAGGGGCGCAATCAAAAAAAGCTCAGCCCATTCCCCCAATTCAATGTGCAGAGGTCGTGGCTGAGCTGGGTGCCAAAAATCCTGATCGGTATAGGCGCAATGGCGGCTAAGCGTGGAAAAACTAAGGGGAGTCACAAACTGCTGGGCGGAGATCGTCAGAATAACCCTAATCTCCGCGCCCTGTTGGAAGAGTTGTGAAACGACCCCACAAACCTTATAGGCGGCAATGCCCCCGCAGACCCCCACTAAAATACGGCGATGCTTGAGCATTCCGGGTTAGGCTTCGTCGTAGGCTTCGATATCTAATAAGTAGAGATAGGGCTCGGCTAATTCTTGGCGTTGAAAGGCGATCGCCCGCAGTAGGTGCCAATCTCGAAGACCTTCAAAGGCGGTGGTGTAGTCGTCCTTATCAAGGCGTTGAGCAAGGGATGCAACATCCTCTGGCGTCAAAGCAGAAATGGTTTGTTCCAGGGTCAAAGCTGACATCGTACACCTCCCGGAGAAAATTATTTAATGACGTAATTTACTGACGTGTGTTGCCCAATCCTCATTTTACCTTACTGAGTCCGTACCGTTAAAAGTTGGGGAGGCGTTGCATCCGGTGGGTAGAGCAGATCCACTTGCACAAGGCGGCGTTCTCCAGGCTTCAGGATGAGGGAAATCAAGTCATCACCCTTTTGTCCCCGCCGTTGCACCAGATGAAAAAATCGGTTTTGGGAACGACCAAAATCATCGGCATAGCGAAATTGCACCGTACCTCGAAAGTGGACATTTTTAGCCGGGGGAACGAGAAAGGTTAAATTATTTTGAGCGTCATTAAACTTAAGGGGCGTTTCGATGGCGAGGCTGACTTGCTGTTGTTGTTGAGTGGTATTTTGCAGAGGCAAAGTTAAGCTGTACTGGACACCATAATTGCCATGGGCTTCGTAGGCTGTATCTGGGTAGCGGACAGCCATGGGAGCGGCTTGCTTTTGCTTCGTTCCGAGTAATCCACCTTCTAACGTACTGATAGCATAGGAAAAAGCCTTACCGGGCTGGGGAATGGTGAGTATCGATGCCGCTGAATTGTCCGTTAGGGTTGCCGTCCATTGGGAACCGAGAGAAACCCCGGCTACCCGGCTGTAGATTCGCCGTTGACTATTGCGGGGAATCCGGTCGCGGGGTGTCATTAGATTCGCCGTTCTTAGTAGCTTTTGCCAATCAGCTAGGGTCGGCGGGCGTTCTTTTCCTCTAGCATCCCGAGGGGCGTACATTGCCATACTTGCGCCGTGGATAGGAGCCGATGTATTGAGACGAAAGTAAGCAGAAAAGCCATTGCGGGAAAGGTTTTGGGAAGGAGCTTGGTTGGAATTTGGGTTATACTTGACGGGCAAAGGATGATTGATCAATAGTTGGGACTGTCCCGAAGGAATGCTGAGTTGGGAAGGATAGTTGGTCTGACGATTTCCCCGCAATACTTCGCCCATTACTCGACTACCGGGGCCTGAAAAGATTTTTCCCTCAGGATTTTCGAGGTAAGGTGGCAATTCAATAAAATTTGATTGGGACGTGAGAGAGCTAGCCCCCTGTAATAGATCAACCTTGGCCGGTTGACGTCCCCCATTAAAGAGCAATACTCCCAAATAAAGAGTCCGTCCCTGTGGTGATGCTTGGACGACATGGTGGGCAAAGACATCAAATCGCCCTTTGAAGGCATAGTTTAAGTGGGCGTAGGGACTGCCCATGCCAATGGAAGGCAGAGTTGAAATAATAATCCCTTCATTGAAAATCAGTTCCGGATTATTGCTATTCAGTACTGGGATTTGGTCAAGTTGGCCTGGCAGAGGGCGAACTTCCTGGAGAACGGTGACCTTTTGGGGAGTCGTCTGTTCAGGGGCCGGACGCAGGGGAGGTAAGACAGGAGTCAGGGGAGCTGGCTGAATAGGGATGGCAATCCCCTGGGCGATCAACAGGGAGAAAAGGGAAGAGAACATGGCAGAGTCGGCAGATTAACTACTCTAGACAGAAAAAACCTGCAAAATGTTTCTGTCGTCCGGCGTCTTTTTTTCGGGTGATTTGTCAAGGTTTAGCCGTCGGTGGGAGAGGCGGGAAACCAGCGTTGCCAGAGGAGTTGGAGTGCCAACAAGATTAAGCCTAGGGCCACAAAGCCAAAAATGAAGGTTCCTAGGGAGGCCACGCCCAAGACCAGGGTACGAACCGCGGATGAGATGCGTTGCACCATCATGTTGTCGGAGGTGACGGGTTTGGTGGCAAAACTAATGGCGATCGCCGTGGTGAGGAGATAAATCGCCCAGGCTAAGGCCCCGGAAATGCTTGATCCAATCAGACAGCGCAGGGGCGTAACGGGAACCTTGGAGTCTGAATTTTCTGGACTCGATGGGGACGGACGGGGCTTAGGCATTGGGCTCAGGGGAATGCAATCTCAAACTATTTTAAGGGTCAAACGTAGGACTCGCTCAGAATATCTGATAGCTAACACAACTCTAGGGTAGTCTTGTTAGGTGGAGTTTGACATTATCTTTGTTTATGCCCCCTACGCCTACTATTCACCTGGCTCCGTTGAGTGATCCTCACTCTAGTCTCCGACCCTTGGAAGCCTTAACTCCGCTGGAACAATTGGCAATTACTAAAACGATTCGCGGCGATCGCCAGCCGAGTTATTGGGTTGCGCCCGCCAGTGTTGACGATGCCAGTCAAATTCTGTGTCAGGCGGCGGCGGAGCGTTGGCAAATCCTAGCCAGTGGCTCTGGCAGTAAATTAAGCTGGGGAGGGTTGGTACAACAAGCGGATCTAGTCCTATCCAGCCAAAATTTACGGGGTATTCTTGACCATGCAGCGGCAGACCTCACCGTCACTGTGGAATCCGGCGTTAAATTAGCCGACTTACAAGCCTTCTTAGAGCCTCATCAGCAATTTTTGCCCCTCGATCCTGCTTATCCCGACCAGGCGACCCTGGGGGGCATCATGGCCACGGCGGATGCGGGCAGTTGGCGACAACGCTACGGGGGAGTCCGTGATCTAGTCCTGGGGTTTTCCTTTCTGCGCTGGGATGGCAAGGTGGCCAAGGCCGGGGGAAAAGTCGTGAAAAATGTGGCGGGTTATGACCTGATGAAATTGTTTACCGGCTCCTTTGGCACCCTCGGATTTATCACCCAAGTGACCCTACGCCTTTATCCCATACCTCCCGTTTCCCGGACACTTTTTCTTTCGGGGCCGGCGGATAAAATGGCGATCGCCGCTCAAACCCTCCTTAGCTCAGGTCTCACTCCGACAGCGGCGGATTTGTTATCCCCGGAGTTGGTTCGAGTTTTAGGATTAGGCAAAACCCTGGGGTTATTGGTTCGTTTTCAAAATATTAGTGAAAGCGTGCAGGAACAATGCCAGCAGTTAGAACAGATAGCCAATTCCTTGGCCCTAGCTCAAACCTCCTATCAAGATGACAGTGAGAAAACACTGTGGCAACGATTACAAACACAAATGACGGTTTTAACCAGCCCTGAGGCAGTGACCTGTAAACTAGGAGTTATGCCGAGTCAAGCTGTCAATCTCCTTGAACCCCTAGCCGGGTTGGGACAGATTCATCTCAAGAGTGGCCTAGGGCGTTTGGCCTTTCCCGAACTAAGCTCCATCAACGCCCTGCAACAGCAACGGATTCTTTGTCAAAATTACCGGGGATTTTTGACTGTCTTAGAAGCGCCGCGCTCCTTGAAAACCCAGTTCGACCCCTGGGGCTACGATGGCAATGGTTTGGACTTAATGCGTCGGCTCAAACAGCAATTTGACCCCCAGCAAATTTTTAGTCCCCAGCGTTTTGTCGGCGGCATTTAATTTTTTTCTGTGTCTCCTCACACTATGTCCAATTCTGACCCCTCGCTTTTCCTTGATTCCAGCCCTAAAACATCGCCCCTTGCGGGCTTTGATCCCCAAAATCCCCCCGCCCAATCCCTAGTAGATAGTTGTGTTCACTGTGGTTTTTGCCTAGCCACTTGCCCGAGTTATCGAGTCATTGGCAAAGAAATGGATTCGCCTCGGGGTCGCATTTATTTGATGAATGCCATCAATCAGAGTCAAGCTAACTTGGATGCTAGTACCAGTGCCCATTTTGATAGTTGTTTGGGCTGTTTGGCCTGTGTAAGCACCTGTCCCTCGGGGGTGCAGTATGACCGTTTATTAGCCGCGACTCGGCCTCAAGTAGAGCGCAATGTTCCCCGTTCCTTTGGCGATCGCCTACTCAGGGGTCTAATTTTTAACTTATTTCCCTACCCAGGAAGGCTTCAGCTTTTACTGCCCTTTTTCTGGGTTTATCAAGCCTTGGGACTGCAAAAGCTAGTCAGAGCCAGCGGCTTGCTCAAACGGTTTTTTCCTCGTCTAGCCGCTATGGAAGCGATTTTACCGAAAATCACCCACCAATCCTTCCAGGGCCAGCAACCGGATTATATTCCCGCCCAAACTGAAAAACGCTACCGCGTGGGCGTAATTTTGGGTTGTGTGCAACGGATCTTTTTCTCCCCGGTGAATGAAGCGACGGTTCGGGTGCTAACAGCCAATGGCTGTGAGGTGGTCATCCCCAAAGGCCAGGGCTGTTGCGCGGCACTCCCGGCCCACCAGGGTCAAGAAGACCAAGCCCAAGCCCTAGCTCGGCAAATGATCGACAGTTTTGCGGATACTGACCTGGATTTTATTATCATTAATGCCGCCGGCTGTGGCCATACCCTCAAGGAATACCATCATATTTTGGCAGATGACCCCGAATATGCCGAAAAAGCGCGTCATTTCGTCGCCAAGGTGCGGGATATTAATGAATTTCTGGTAGAGATAGGGCTAACCACTCCCCTATCTGCCCTGACGGACTTCCCCTTGCCGGTGGTCTATCAAGATGCCTGCCATCTGCTCCATGGGCAAAAAATCAGTTTACAACCGCGCCAACTCCTGCGTCAGATTCCTGGCCTTACCCTAAAAGAACCCATCGATGCGGCCCTGTGTTGTGGCAGTGCGGGGGTCTACAATATGCTCCAACCCGAGGTGGCAGAGGAATTGGGTCGGCAAAAAGCCCAGAATTTGTTGCAAACGGGAGCTAAATTGATCGCCTCTGCAAATCCGGGTTGTTCGTTGCAAATTCAAAAACAGCTCCAGGCCCAGGGCACTGAAATTTTACTTCTCCATCCGATTCAACTCCTGGACTATGCGATCCGGGGCGTTAAATTGCCCCTGGATTTAGCGAAGGAAAATTAATATTTCTTAAACATCGGCCCTTAGCATAGGGTCAATGTCTCGTTTTTTGCCATGCCATGAAAATCCTTATTCTCAATGCCGGATCGAGTAGCCAAAAAAGTTGTCTCTATGACCTCAGCGGTCACTCATTACCCGTCCAACCCCTAGAGCCACTCTGGGATGCCATGATCGATTGGACCCTCGAAGCCGGGAAAGGGCAACTCACCGTTAAAATCCAAGATCAAAAGCAAACCTGGGTGCTAGAAAATGATGATCGCCGTCGGGGCATTGCTCGGATGTTACAAACTCTAGTCGAGGGTGAAAATCCAGTTCTGGCTAGTTTACAGGAAATTGACTGTGTGGGCCATCGAGTCGTCCATGGGGGCATCGACTATTCCCAAGCCACCATGATTACGCCAGAGGTAAAAACGGCGATCGCCAGGTTGATTCCCCTCGCTCCGGCCCATAATCCGGCCCATTTAGAAGGGATTGAGGCGATCGAAGCCATTTTAGGTCAGGTTCCCCAGGTCGCCGTCTTTGACACCGCTTTTCATCGCACCATTCCCCCAGAAGCCGCTTTCTATGCCATTCCCCAGACCTGGACTGAGCTTGGTATTCGTCGCTATGGCTTCCACGGCATCAGCCATCAATACTGTGCCCAGCAAGCGGGCAGGCTCCTAGGGCGATCACCATCGGACTTGAAACTGATCACCTGTCACATTGGCAATGGTGCTTCCCTGACAGCGATCAAAAACGGCCAAAGTATCGACACCACCATGGGCTTTACTCCCCTGGAAGGCCTGATGATGGGCGCCAGGAGTGGTTCTATTGATCCGGCTATCTTGATTTATCTGCTCCGAGATCATGGTTACAGCGCCGACCAACTCAATCAGGTCTTAAACCAAGAATCTGGACTGAAGGGCGTTTCGGGGCTTTCGGCGGATTTACGCACCATCTTACAAGCGCAGGCGGAGGGTAATGACCAGGCAAAATTAGCGTTTTCGATGTATATTCATCGGTTTCGAGCTTGTTTGGGGCAAATGCTCGCGTCCCTACAGGGGCTGGATACCCTGGTCTTTACGGCGGGGGTGGGCGAAAACTCGGTGATCGTGCGCGAACAGGTCTGTGCTGGCTTTGAGTTCTTGGGACTGCGGCTAGATTTGGCTAAAAATACCCTTTCTCCCCGCAATCAAATCATTTCTCAGCCCGATTCCACCGTGGCAGTTTTGATTATCCATACTCAGGAAGATTGGGCGATCGCCACAGAATGTTGGCAACTCGATCAAGACAAAAAATCATCAAATAAGTGATAAATGTTGTTGGCTAGACCTATGCTTTCCTGGCCAACACAGTAAACTAAAAAGTGATTCGGGTACCGACCATCAGCCATGATTGGCTCAACCTATTTAGTTGCCCAGAGGAGTTAGATTGTTATGTCAGACCTTAATCGTGGCATTATGAAGTTCGACGGTGCGGATAAACCTGTCCTCGTCTCCATCACTGCCATCTTAGTACTCGGAAGCATTATTGCTTTAATTGTTTGGGCTCTCAAAGTAGCCTACGTTGTGAATTGAATGTTATGAATTCCTTATCCCCGGAAAAACTCCATCTCACCACTAAATTGGCCTATGGAGCCGGGGACTTTGGCCCTGCGGTCACTGCCAATATTCTCGTTTTCTATTTGCTTTTTTTTCTCACCGATGTGGCGGGGTTGCCGGCGGGATTAGCGGGTAGTGTCTTGATGATTGGCAAAATTTTTGATGCCGTCAATGACCCCATCGTCGGTTTTTGGAGTGATCGGCTGACGACTCGCTGGGGACGACGTATTCCTTGGATTTTGGCGGGAATTATCCCCTTTGTGGGGTTTTATCTGGCCCAGTGGCTGATTCCTCAATTTAGCTCTGACCCTGGGACAAATCAATGGGCATTATTTGCCTACTACGTGGCGATCGGCATTGCCTTCAACGTTGCTTACACCATGGTCAATTTGCCCTACACGGCCATGACCCCAGAATTGACCCAGGATTACAACGAACGCACTCGCCTCAATAGTTTTCGTTTTGCCTTTTCCATTGGCGGTAGTATTCTCTCCCTTATTCTCTATATCCTCATTGCCCAGGCGCTCCCGGAGAATCCCCGCGCCCAATTTTTTCAACTGGCCGTGATGTGTGTCAGTTTATCTACGGTGGCTCTGGTTTGGTGTGCGCTCCGCCTTCAAGAACGGGGCAAAATTTCCTTTTTAGGGCCTCGGCTCCGTCGTCATCTGGGGCGGTTTTTATTGGTGGTGGGAACGGCGATCGCCGCGGTGGGAGTGGTCAGAGGAATAACCCTGCCTGGGGTAGATTATTTAGTCTTTTTCCTAGGGCTTTTGGGGGTGATGATTGTAGGATTTGGCTACACTCTGACGGATATTAAAACTGAATTTCATCTGCTCAAGAACAAAGCATCATCAGACACAAAGATTGAATCAGAGCAATTATCCTTCGCTGCACAACTCAAAATTGCCTTTTCCAATCGTGCCTTTTTATTTGTCATCGGCATTTACCTCTGTTCCTGGTTAGCAGTGCAACTCACTGCCTCGATTTTGGTCTACTACGTCGTGAGTTGGATGCAGTTGAGCGAACAACAATCGGGAACCGTGGCCTTAGCCGTCCAAGGAACAGCCCTATTGATGCTCTTTTTTTGGCAGAGTCTGAGTCAAAGTCTAGACAAAAAAGTAATTTATTTTCTGGGCATGATCGTCTGGATTGTGGCGGAATTGGGGCTTTGGCTCCTGCAACCAGGTCAGGTTCAACTCATGTATATTTTGGCGATCATGGCCGGTATCGGGGTATCGGTCGCCTACCTTATACCCTGGTCGATGATTCCCGATGTGGTGGATTGGGATGAACTCCAGACCGGACAGCGTCGAGAAGGCGTTTTCTATGCCTTTATGGTCTTACTGCAAAAAATTGGGCTAGCCCTGGGCTTATTTTTAGTCGGCATCACCCTCGAAGCCGCCGGATTTATTCCCCGGATTCCGGGCGAAGCTATTCCGATTCAGCCGGAGAGTGCGCTTTGGGCCATTCGCTTTGCCATCGCTCCCCTACCCGCTTTTTTCTTGATCATTGGCTTAGTGTTAGCGGCCTTTTATCCCATTACCCGTGATGTCCACGCCGATATTCGCAGTCAGTTGAATGCCCGCTCTTGATCAGCGCCATTTTTCTAAGAAATATCTAGATTTTCACCAAATAAGCGTCTAAATCTGGAACCCGTAGCCAGCGTCCCTGCTGGTGGGATTGGTGGGTCAAATCCATCAGCAACTGTGAATAAACTCCCTCCCGCAACGATGGAACCAGAGAAGCGCCTTGGTCAATACCGGCAATCCACTGATCCACCACTCGAATAAAGGGAGCAAGGCGACCATCACCAAAGACCTGGGGAAAGGCTAATACCCTAGGAATAGTAACCTCGTTGAGGGATTTACCCGCCGGTGCGGCAAAGAGGCGAAAGCCATGGACATAATCCTTGAGATTGTCACTCCCCAAGACCAGAGTTCCTTTTTCGCCGTAAATTTCTAGCCAATGACCCCGACCGGCATAGGCTACAGAACTTAGGCAGACCTGGCAGGGAATCCCCTGGGCTAATTCCAAACTAATTAAAGCCGTATCATCGGCGGTGACGGGTTTCAATTGATTATTGTCTAGGGGGTCGGACCGTTCGGCGATCGCACAACTGAGGTGAGCCGAAAGTCTTTGCACAGGGCCAAAAAGCCAATGGATATAGTCAAAGGCATGGGAACCCACAGCCCCCAACGCTCCGCCTCCTTTTTCCTGTTGAGAGTACCAATTCCACGGACGATTAGGATTGGCACGACTGGCCACAAGCCAATCAATTTTGACGAGGCGTAAATTGCCAACAAATTCTTGGGCGAGGTGATCGGCTAAACACTGCCATTGGGGGACAAAGCGAAATTCAAAATCCGCCATGGCACAGACCTGGTTGCGGCGAGCCAGGTGATAAAGTTCTCGAGTTTCTTCCGCCGTCAGAGTTAAGGGTTTTTCGAGCAATAAATGCTTGCCAGCTTCCAGCACCTGACGGGCCATCTCAAAATGTAAAAAAGGCGGTGTGGCAATGCTGACGGCTTGAACCTGCGGCAGTTTAAGGATTTTTTCTAATTGGTTGTGGGCGTAGGGAATACCCCATTCATCGGCGATCGCCTTTGCTTTTCCTAATTCTCGATGATAGACTGCAATGATTTCGGTATGGGGATGATGTTGGAAGCCAGGAATATGAATAATCTGGCCAAAGCCAGTACCCACCACCGCCACTCCAATTTTAGAGGTTTGATCAATAGTCATAGTTTTTCAGAAAAATGTAATGTAACCGAGTATTTAATGCCGACTCTAAGGATCCATCGACTCACTTTAGAGATAATGATCAACCAAGGTTTTAAGCATAAATTGTGGCAACACTAGCATCCGTCGCCAGCGCCAGGGTTCTTGATAAAGCCGATAAAACCACTCCAAATTATTATCACAAAACCACTTCGGCGCCCGTTGTTTTTGCCCTGACCAGACATCAAAACTACCCCCGACACCAATCCACAACGACTGAGGGCAAAGATGACGATGGTCACGAATCCAAATTTCTTGGCGCGGAACTCCAAGTCCGACAAAAATAACCTTGGGTTGTTGCTCCTGCAACACGCGACACCATTGCTCTAGCTCAGGGGTTGAGAGAAAGCCATGATTAACCAAAATAGAAAGGTTGGGATACTTTTGTTGCCATTGCTCTGCGGCGGTCGCCGTAACACCGGGAGCACCGCCATAAAAGGCCAGGGAATAAGGCGTTTCACTCAGAGCAACTTGCCGTATTAATGACTCTGCCAACTCAATGCCTGGACATCGTTGATGTTTGAAACCCTTGAGACGAAGGTAAAAAATAATGCCGGATCCATCGGGAACCACGAGATCCGCCTGGCTAATAATTTGATGGATTTGTGCATCTTTTTGGGCCAACATCACCATTTCTGGATTCAACGTAATGACCTGTCCACCCTGATTTTGTACTAATTGAGTTTCTAGCCAAGCACCATAGTCAGCCAATAAATGAACAGGCAAATTAAACACGTTGCTCGTGTGAAGTCTAGCGGGGCTAATCATTCATTATCTACCTAAAACATTAATAAGGATAAAGAGCAAATTTCCCTTGAGAAGAAGGATTATAGAGGAATCCGAACAGATCAAGTTAGGCAATGCCATAAACACAAGTAATCTACAACAGCATTTTCGACCTATTCAAAATCGTAATAAACCATTCCTGTCTTAGGATCAGTTAGTAACTTTTTATATTTCAAGAAAATTGATTCCCCAAGAATGGGTTCGGTAAAATTTTTTGTCCACTTATACTCACTTTCTGGGTATTCATCGACAATTTGTAGAATCTTCTGATAGTATCGATACCATTTTCGTAATACCTTCATTAGTTCATCAAATCGCAAGTAAGAAATGCCATGGTTGTGAGACAAGGAAACATATTGAATAATCACAGCGTAGGATTGAGGTGTGGCATGCAGCTCGGATAGTTTAATGATGTTTCGCAGTTTTTGAAAAATGTGTAGATTTTCATTGACAAGATTAATGATCGTCTTAATGTCATCAAAATGCCGAACATCTACATTAAGGATCAAGTCAGAAATAGTTGTTAAAATCGAATAGTCAGCCAGTTGAAATGTTTTAAACAGGCTTAATAATTCTAGTCCTAAATCATTTTCAGAAATTTGTTGAAGATTTTTGACATGGGTTGTCATTGCTTTCTGTCCTTCTTCTGTCTTGACACAGGACAAAATTTCTTCCCCCTTAGCCGCTACTTTGCTTTGAAATTCATTAGCATCAATTTTATTTTTGAGGAGGTCCTCTACAAAGGAGTAAAATTCCTGTTGTTTGATGTTTCGGTATCGTAGCTCCGTTTGGTCAATACTAATAAATAGGTCTTTGGCATTAATGGCAAATTGCAGTAGCCGAGCACTCTCACCGAGCTCGGCATATTCACCGATACCTTTGGTTAATAAGTACTTAATCTTGACGAATGTCAAAAACTCCTCGCTACCCAATTTTTCACTATCGATCGCCTCTGCGGTTTTAGCAAAGACCTTTAGATCGAGCATTTGTTTATGTCGAAGCGCAATAATACTTTCTGGAATCTCTTTTTTATCAGTTTTACTTAAAATGTCTTCAAGCAGTCCCCCTTTACCCATCACAGGACGATTCCACCAAGGCAATTCTGTGGGGGATGACTCTAACGAGGCAGAGTTTTCGTTCATCGGCTTAGACACAGGGCAGTAATCTCTATCATTCAAAGGAACAAAACTTTTATGGCAATACTAAGGTATTGATGGTGATGCGATGGGCTTACCTACCACTATACGTTATTCATCCCCGCTCTCAAAATCAATATAGACAAGGCCCGTTTTTTGATCTGTCAACCACCTCAAATATTTTAAATACACAGATTCTCCAGGAATCGGATCTTGAAAGACAGAAGGCTGTTTAAATTTATGGGGGGGATAGGCTTCCCGTAGGTTGATAATAGTTTGATAGGGACGATACCAACGTTTTAATACCATGATCAATTCTTCAAATTTAACAAAGGAAAGAGCGTAACGATAATAAAGGGCAAGGGTGCATCCCAGTTAAGATAGTACTTTGAGACTCAAGACGGGGGATCGATTGAGATAAGCGCAACGGAGACGCAAAATACGAGGGACATTCTCTCGATTCCAACGGGCACCAGAAAGCTTTACCCGAGCTCCAACTTGCT
>JBGSZT010000159.1:0-9200 GCA_041750255.1 Synechocystis sp. | reverse complement strand
AAATCAGAACTAGAACAGGTAGCCTAAAGCCCTGGTTCCCTTACCATCTCGTACTTCCGTTCAGCTTTTTCCAGGGGTTGAGCAATTTTCCCATGCTGTTTTCTCGCTCCTCTATTCAAAATTAGTCCAAACTCCAGCTTCAACTTTCGTTACAAAAATCCATCCCTTGAATATAGCATAAAAAGTTTTGTTAAGTTCAGGTTAAGTTTTTGTAATCGGCTAGGTCTGAATCCAGATCGTTTTAGTGTTGACAAATTCTAAAATCCCCTGCCGCCCGAGTTCTCGACCAAAGCCGGAACGTTTAATACCGCCAAAGGGTAAGCGGGGGTCGGATTTGACCATGCTATTGATGAACACTGCCCCGGCCTCTAGTTGATTGATTAACTGGTCTTGCTCCTGGGGATCATTAGTCCAGGCACAGGCTCCTAACCCAAAGGGGACATCATTGGCAACGGCGATCGCCTGATGGATGTCTTTAACCGTGAAACCGAGGGCGACGGGGCCAAAAAATTCTTCGCGGTAGGTGGAAGCCGTCGGGGGAATATTCGTTAACAATGTAGGCGGATAAAAGCAACCGGGATGGTCTGGCCGTTTGCCTTGCCAATGCAGGGTTGCTCCGGCCTCGAGGCTTTGCTGAACTTGGCGTTCAATATCAGCCAAAATACTGGCGGTGGCGAGGGGACCAATATCAGTATCTTCTATCATAGGATCACCGACATTGAGAACATTTAATTTTTGGCTCAACAACTCAAAAAAGCGATCACCAATGTTTTCTTGGACAATAAATCGCTTGGCGGCAATGCAGGACTGGCCATTATTTTGCATCCGTGCAAAGACCGCTACCGTGGCGGCTTGCTCTAGATCCGCACTTTCTAAGACGATAAACGGATCACTCCCGCCCAGTTCCAAAACTGTTTTTTTGATTGCTTTGCCGGCGGCACTGGCTAAACTGGCGCCAGCGGCTTCACTCCCAGTCAGGGCGGCGGCTTTGATCCGGCGATCGCCCATGAGTTGACTCGCGTCGGAGCCACTGATTAATAGGGTTTGGAATACTCCTTCGGGAAAACCTGCACTTCGGAAAATTTCTTCTAGCATTAAGGCACACTGGGGCACATTGGAGGCGTGCTTCAAGAGGGCAACGTTGCCCGCCATCAGTGCCGGAGCCGCAAACCGAAAGACTTGCCAAAAAGGAAAATTCCATGGCATCACCGCCAAGATCGCACCCAAGGGTTGGTAACGAACAAAGCTAAGCTGAGCATCGGTTTGAGCCGGTTCATCGGCCAAAAAATTTGCGGCTTTGTCGGCATAAAATCGACAGCCTAAGGCACTTTTTTTGACTTCGGCGATCGCCTGGGTAATCGGTTTTCCCATTTCCAGGGTCATCAGTCGGGCATACTCTAAATGATGCTCTTCTAAACGATTGGCTACGTTGGTGAGCCAGAGAGCTCGCTGGTCAAAGGATACGTTGCGGTAATGCTGAAAGCTCTGGTCGGCTTGGGCGAGTTTTTGCTCCACCTCAGCGGCAGTGTGGGCATTAAAGGTCTTGAGCGTTTCCCTCGTGTAGGGATTAATTGTGGCGATCGCCATAGGTCTGCCCCCAAATAGTCTTTTTTTCCAGTCTAGGAGTTAGAACGGCGATCACTAAAGATTAAAGGCTGGCTATTCACAAAACGCAACCTTAGACATTGGCTCTAGTATTGGCAGGACCAGGGGATTAAATACCTGGATTAAAAATAATGACCTGATTCTAGCAGATGCGCTGAGGGGGAACTGTATCCATCAGAAACGTCAATTAATCAAGCTTTCATGGCTCATTTCAGTCTAAATACATGGTACTCCCAGGGCGATACATCTAAATACAGTCCAGGAGACAGGAGGCGATCGCCAGAACGTTCGTAGCACTCTGGGGCCATCAAATCTTGGAGCAAAAAACTATCTTCATTTCCGTCTAACCAAGGGAGAGGAACGTAGCCTTGACTCTGGTGGGGAGCATAGTTAACCACCACTAAAATTCGGTCTTGGTTGTCTCCCTGCCACGCAAAGACGACTAGACAATCCCCGGTTTTATCATCATCCCCGGCTGGATTCACGGTCAGCAATTGCCACGCTCCAGAACGGAAAATATCTTGATGTAGGACAGAAAGTAGTCGATGATAAAATTCGGACAACCCCGGATCCGTTGGTTGTAAGGGCCCTCGGCAGAGATGAACAGAAACTTTTTGAGCCCATCCTTGCAACTGTCCCTGATGAAAAAAGCGTAGCCCCGGACAAAAAAACGTTAGGATGGCGGCGGCTTGGTGAATCCCGGTGGGAAAGGATAAAGCGGCCCGAGCTTCATCGTGATTTTCTAAAAAATGAACTGATTTTTGCTGATACTCTAAGCTAGCCTGAAAATAGTCTCGAACTGGCTGAGCCTGTAGCTCCTGTAGACGGTCATATATGCCTTTGTCGTAGGTATAGTCAAAGCCCTGGTGTTGCAAAATCCATTCCAAATCCCAATACACCTCTGCCATAAACATGAAGTTGGGATGATATCGGCGCACCTCTTGGATCGCATTGGGCCAGAATAAATCGGTAGATACTCCCCAGGTTTTTTCAAATATCTCTGGCAATAGTAACATAGCTACGTCGCAGCGTAGGCCATCGCAGGTTGGGGCAATATTCAAAAGTTCTTGCACCATCGCTGTTTGTAAAGCAGGATTGCCGTAATTGAGTTGCAGTGTATCGGGCCAACCCTCCAAATCAGGGTCTCGTCCATGGGCTAGTATCTTCGTACCTTGGGGCAAGTCTAATTTGATATAGTTTTGTGGCTGTTCGTTTAACTGTTCTTCACTACCATCAATATAGTAATCGGTGTGACTCTGTACCCAAGGGTGATCAATCGCCGTATGGTTGGGCACAAAATCCAACATCAACTTTAATCCCCGTTGATGCAAACGATTTTTAAGGCGAATTAATGACTCCGGCTCTCCCAAGCATTGGTGGAGGCCATAGCTGACGATCGCAAAGCCAGATCCACAAATATCCTCTTCCTGCAAATCTGGCAATAGTGCTTGATACTCCTTAAGCCATGGGGGATGAGTGCGAGACACTAAAGGACCCGCGGAGCCTGTCTGCCAAACAGTGAGGAAGTATAGCCAATCAAAGCCCAGGGTTGCTAGATGATCTAGTTCGCCATCAGGAATATCATCCAGGGTGGCAGGGCGACCCTGGGATTGGGAAAGTTGATTGAGCCAGACACGGGTGTTGATTTGGTAAAGAGAAGGATAACGGTTCATGATTTACAGTAACTAAATTCTGTCGAACTCATGTTTGATCAATACTTTGCTCAGAAAGTTGCAGAGTAATGTTTTTCATAAATGGAAACAAACATAAGAGAAAATCACTAGCAGTACATGAATTTTCGCGAAGTTTTGACAGCAACGATGAAGATTAGGGAAGGGATGAATTAGCTGACTCTGACTCTCAAAGCTAAACTGACGCAGGCACAAAGACAGAAATCGCTTGGGGCACGACTGTAAACTGGGCGGGGGTTTTTTTTGTGATTTCTCCATCGGTATTAATGGAGCGGGGACGGGAGGTAGAAATATGAATACTATCGGTTTGGATGGTACGAACCCAGGGAACAAGATTGTGTTGTCCCCTGGGTAGATGCAACAATAAATGGAAAATTTGCCACCAATGACGAATTTCTAGACTGTAAACGTCTAAACGCTGGTCATCGATCCTGGCATCTGAGGCGATCGCCAGTCCGCCGCCATAATAACGCCCATTACCAACGGCAATTTGCAGGGTTTTTACCCGAAGAGACTGCCCTTCAAAGTCTAGAGTTGCATGAAAAAGTCGCATTTGACTCAACACCTGAAGCGCCGTTATGGCATAGGCAAGAATGCCCCAGCGTTGCTTTGCTCCCTGGGTTAGTTGGCGGGTAATATCGACACTTAAACCCAGACTGGCAACGTTGAAATAATAATGATCATTAACACAGCCCAGGTCGATCGCCTTGCGATGTCCCCTGGCAATGACCTGACAAGCTTCTGGTACCGTAACAGGAATTTGCAGAGTTCGCGCTAGATCATTGGCCGTGCCGAAGGGAAGAATCCCCAAGGGTAATTGATATTTCACCAAACTATTGACCACATGATTTAAGGTGCCATCCCCTCCCCCCACAATGACTAAATCCACGGAACCGGCATAGTGATGGATCAACTCATTCCAGGTGTCTGCTTGTTTGCCGGGGAGGGTAATTAATTCAAAACCCAGTTGATCGAGACAATCAATAGCTTGGGCGAACCTCTGTTGACCCCGGCGGGCCCGACGATTAATCAACAATAATGCACGTTTACGCATAGTTTGTTGATCACCCCCTAGGAGGCGATCACGGAGGGAGGTTTAGCAAAAATCATGCGACCCGCAGAGGTTTGCAAAGCAGAGGTGACAATGACCCGTAGTTCAGTCCCCACATATTCTCGACCTTCTTCTACGACGACCATGGTGCCATCTTCAAGATAACCAATGCCCTGGGCGGGTTCTTTGCCCTGTTTGAGGATTTTTAGTTCTAACGTATCTCCGGGTAAATAAATCGGACGGATGGCCTGGGCCAAGTCATTGACATTCAAAATCGCCACTTTTTGTAAATTAGCTACTTTGCTCAAATTGTAATCATTGGTGAGGAGCGTACCATTTATTTCTTGAGCCAGACGCACCAATTTGGCATCAACTGTGGGAATATCGTCATAATCGGCGGAATGAATGACAATTCGCTCGGGGTAAACATCTTGAATCCGCCCTAAAATATCCAAGCCCCGCCGGCCTCGGGTGCGCTTTTGGTCGTTGCCAGTATCGGCCAAGAGTTGTAGTTCTGCTAGGACAAATTGAGGAACGAGGACTTGACCCTCGATAAAGCCAGTTCCTAGAAGTTGTTCAATGCGACCATCGATAATGCAACTCGTATCCAAAATCTTGGGAGCAACGGGGATCAACGTCCCCTCGGCCAATAACATGGTTTCGATGCTATTGGGATTAATTAGGCGCAAAAAGGTTCGTCCGTGGGTGTCTGCTAGGCTAATTCCCAGAAAAGCAAAGATAATACTGCCAAAAATGGCAATAGTCGGTTTAAGAAAGGAAAATTCGCCGGGAATGGGCAATAAAAAGATGGGCGCCAACATCAAATTAGCAATTAATAGTCCCATCACCAGCCCGACGGCTCTGGTCAGAATTGTCTCAATGGGGGTGGCTCTTATCTTATTCTCTAGGCGCCGATAGGTGGTTTGGGCTACTAAGCCGCTAGCCAGCCCAATAATGGAAGCAAAGCCCGCCGCCAGCCAGCGCAGAGCCTCCATGTTGGAAATTTGCAGTTGTACTGACTCTGGCAATAAATCGACGCTATCGAAACCGACCCCCGCAAAGGTAAAAATAAATAACAGAATAATAATCGTGTCTAACATAAAGAAGTACCTAATTCAGCAGGGGGGGGATCCCTCTAAATGGCTAAAAATAAATGCTGATGCCGGAAGCTTGGGATTGGCGAGCCGGCGATACTGCATTCATCTTATTATACTTATCAGATTTCACATCTCTGATGCGGGTCGTTTGCGTCTGCATTGATGCGAAGCCTCTTCATTTTTCCTTTTATAGTTTCTCTTTATGTCCTCTTTTACAGTGACGGTTCCAGCGACAACGGCTAATCTTGGCCCTGGATTTGACTGCCTAGGAGCCGCTCTTGGTCTCTACAATCGAGTAATTTTCACGGTAGCCGGGGAGAATGATCCCGCCCTAACGATTACGGTCAAGGGCGATGAAGCCGCCGGCGTGAGTCTCCAGAGTGATAACCTTATTTATCAATCCCTGCTCACGTTTTACCAACACACTGGGCAATCTCCCCCGCCTCTTTGCTTAGATATTCACCTCGGTGTTCCCCTAGCTCGGGGTCTCGGCAGTTCGGCCACCGCCATTGTTGCCGGATTGGTCGGAGCCAATACGATCGCCGGTAATCCCCTCAATCCCACAGACCTCCTCAACTTGGCGATCGCCCTAGAAGGACATCCCGATAATGTGGCTCCGGCGCTGATGGGGCATTGTCAACTCTCGGTACAAGACGGCGATCGGTGGGAAATTACTGCTATTCCTTGGCACGAAAATTTAGTGCCTGTGCTCGCCATTCCCGACTTTGAACTCTCTACCGAAGCGGCCCGTTCAGTTTTGCCCATGAGCTATCCCCGCACCGATGCTATTTTTAACGCCGCCCATCTAGCTCTGTTGATCCGAGCCTTGGAAACCGGTAACGGCTCATTACTCCGCGTCGCCATGGAAGACCGCATCCATCAGCCCTATCGTCAGCGTCTGATTTCTGGCTACGATGCCCTCAAACAAGTTGCCCTGGCCAGTGGGGCTTATAACTTGGCTATCAGTGGGGCGGGGCCAACTCTCCTGGCGATCGCCAACCCGGATAACGCTCCCTTGGTGGCCCAACGTCTCCGGGAGGCTTGGCAGGCCCAGGGAATTACAGCCAACGCCCATGTCCTAGAACTGGATCGACAAGGAGCGCAAATCGAGACTTGAAGTGTGATATGTTGAGGGGCATGAAAAAAGAGACGTCCACTGTATCGGGTTCCCCCCCTCGGATTCTCGCCGTGGTCAATGGCAAAGGGGGGGTTGGCAAAACCACCACCGCCGTAAACCTAGCGGCTATTTTGGCAGAGAAACACCAGGTTTTATTAGTCGATGCCGATCCCCAGGGGTCAGCCACCTGGTGGATCGAGCGGAGTGAGGGCAGGATGCCCTTTACCCTTGCCCAAGAAAGTCGCCCAGAAATATTGACACAACTTCACCAATTTTCCCAATACACCATGATTGTGGTGGATACTCCCCCAGCCCTACGCTCTGAAGCCCTCCGCACCGTCATTGGCTTAGCCGATTACCTCGTCTTACCCACCCCACCCGCCCCTATGGACTTGACAGCGTTGATTGAAACCGTGAGAACCGCCGTTATTCCCCTCAAGGTAGCCCACCGCGTTCTTTTGACTAAAGTCGATTCCCGCAGCCTCAAAGAAACCATCGACGCTCAAAATACTCTACTGGAGTTAGGAATTCCGGCCTGTCATGCCTTTATCCGTAGCTATAAAGCCCATGAACGCTCAGTCCTCGATGGAGTTGCTATTACCCAATGGAAAGGCAAGCAAGGCAAAGAAGCCGAATCGGATTATCGCCGAGTTGCCGAAGAATTATTACGAGAATTAACTCCTAACTTGAATTAAGCTCATGGTAAAAAAAAGTCTATCTGATTTACTGCGCGAGGAAGTCCGCTCAGAAGAGCCGTTGCCTCTCCCGGAAACTCTTACCTCAAAATTACCAAAGACTATTGACGCTGATATCAAGACCAATTTCTCCGAGGATAAGCTTAAAATCCTGCGGCATCAACTTGACCAGGAACAAACTAAATCGGCAGAACTCCAAGCTCAACTCATTGAACACCAACAGCAGGTTAAAACTCTCTTAGCAAACCTGAAAAAAACAGAAAAACTCAAAATCAACCTTGAGACAGAAAAGCATCGAGTCATGACTCTAGAGTCTCAGATTGCAGATATAAAAATTAGTCTAAGGACAGAAAAAGAACGGGTCATATCGCTTACTTCGGAAATTGAGCGTTTGACCCTAGCTGACGTTTATCAACACCATGCCCTAGCCGCTTTACCAAAACGTTATGTTGCCCCGTCTCAGCCCTCAACCAGTCTCTCCAATGCTGACATCGGTTGGTTTGATTAAGGTAGAAGATCAATCAGCCCAATGCCACAAGGATTCGGTTATTTTTGCAAGGGTGACAGCTTAGCCCAACCCCGACTGAATATTGTTTATTCAAAGGCGATCGCCCGTGAACATATCCAAGAGCTAGAAAACTTCGGCATTATCAACGACTGGCTTGATTAAGTATGAATATTGCCAAGGATAGATTGGGTAGTGCCTAGACTCAGCCGATCACCGGCATTCGCAACCCTTAACGCCGCATTACATCATAGAAAAACGCCATAACATTATAGTAGAGGGATATGTTTTCTCCATGGGTCAGCACTACATCATAGAAAAGCGCCACAATAATATGAGAAAGGGACGTATCTTTTCTGGCGTTGCTTAATTCAGGTATGAATGCGAACCTTGCACATATCCAGAAGGTAGTTTGAATCAAGGTTTAAAAAGTGGTATTTTTAGAGATTCATATTGCAAATCAGCAACGCCTCTTTTCTATGGGTCTGCATTACATTTTAGCAAAGTGGCAATGATATTAAGGATTGATGTGCCGCTCCCTGTTCATTATTCCACGTTCTGTCTTCGCGTTCTTTTGCTTTCAATGCTAGAAGGAGCAACTATACTTATAGGCAGGACTTTCTTGGTTCCAATTTTTTCACCAGACTAAATTTTTATGCCGACTCAGCGTACTTACGATGATTTACTCAATGCCGTACAGGTTGCCATGGATAGCGCCCTGGCAACCCACTGGAAACCCCAGTTCCTATAAATCTTGGGTATTTTAATAGCATCCTAGGCAGTTTTTAGGGTTGAATGTTCCAAGCCCCCCGGCACCTGGGCAGATTTTCAGGCAGTCTGCTTCACTCAAAACTCAATGTATTATGCCCAAACACTTTAACACCGCCGGCCCTTATCAAGCAGATATTCACTATATGCTGTCTCCGACAGCAAGGCTTCCAGAGCTTCGTAACCTCATTGACCAACGCAATTACTTCGTTATTCACGCCCCCAGACAGGTGGGCAAAACCACCGCTATGATTGCTCTGGCCCAGGAATTAACTGAGAGTGGTAACTACACGGCTGTGATGTTGTCCGTCGAAGTCGGCGCGCCTTTTCCCAACAATCCCAGTGCGGCAGAACGTGCCATTTTGAGTGAATGGCAACAGGCTATTCTCTTCTATCTACCACCAGAGCTTTATCCGCCAGCAAGCAGTATTGAAGAAAGCGGTGGCCAGCTCGGCACCTTTTTGAGTATCTGGGCTGGACACTCTGTTCGTCCCTTGGTTATTTTTCTGGATGAAATTGACTCCCTGCGTGATGATGCCCTCATGTCTGTATTGCGCCAACTGCGCTCAGGCTATCCCCGTCGTCCCCAGGGCTTTCCCTATTCCCTAGGGCTGATTGGAATGCGAGATGTACGGGATTATAAAGTTAAATCTGGGGGCAGTGACCGCCTC
>JBGSZT010000158.1:0-9553 GCA_041750255.1 Synechocystis sp. | reverse complement strand
ATTCCCTCTGGAGCTTTGTTAACCTTTTTTCCATTTCTTCCTGATATTGGCGTTGCTCTCGATACGCTTCATACCAAAATTTAGCTCCTTGCTCATTCGGGTCAAAGTCGGGAGCTTTGATTATTTCGTCAATGGTCTCATGGGCGTATTCCATCATTTTTTCATTATACCCATTACATACACCCCACTTTCTCAATAAGACTACTCTTGTTGCCAGTGACTAATTACAGATTTTTTTGTGGCTACAGGCATTAGTTCGGGCGCAAACTTGGCTACTTTGGGGCTGGAGATATTGCCTGAAAATTTATTCCAGGTATCGGAAGTGTAGTTCAAGCCGCCGCTGGTGCCAGTGCTACTAAGGGCATAGGAGATTCAGCATGTGTTTATTTTCTAGGCAACCGATAATGGACTTTGAACATATCTGGTGGTGTTAATAAACCTTAAAATCTATAGGGTTTTACGGCGATCGCCTAGGGGGATGGTGTTTCCTCTACCAAGGACTCAAAAATATTTTGTACCAAATATTTAACTTTTTGGTCTAAGGCAATCCAGTCCACAGCTCCTTCCGGGGTGATTAAGGTTGTATCGATGCTCACCGTCTTCCCTAGCCCCGAGGGTGGATAATCCAAAAAACAAACCTGAAAACACAAGTTCCAAATATTAATCGTCATGGTGTGCTGGGGGGAACTTAACTGGAGCTGATGCCCGGGATAGGGCTCATTCACTTCCTGGTAGGTTCCGGTGAGGGGGGAATCCTCAAGGGCTTTACGCAAATTATCGATGACCCGAATCAAAGCGGGTTGCATCAGCAGGTCTGCTTGCTCCCAGTCCTGGGAATCTTTGAATTGGGGTTTCATGGCTTAACGGGTAATTTGTCAGTTTTCGGTCCTCGAGGCATAATATAGCTTGCATGGCGCTTTGCCTAAGAATCTTTGATTTTATGGTGGGTTGTCGAATTTTTTCCCTTGGTTGATCTATGTTTTTTTTGACCCCCGTATCTCGGTTTTCCCTACGATTACGTCACACGTTGACCTGGACGTTGCCTCTGATCCTGGGATGCACAACGTCGATCGCCATTCAGCCACGTTTACAGGGGGCAGAGCCGCCTCCGCGTCAACTGCAAGAGTTAATTACGAACCTAGACAAACTAGGGAACCAACACAACCAAGAGAAGATTCAAACTGTTATCAGCCCGACCTTCACCACGGCAGACGGGATCGATTACCCTAACTTTGAGAAGGCACTCCAGTCACTTTGGCAACGATACCCCAATATTTCCTATCAGACCACGGTGAAATCCTGGGAACAGGTGGGTCAACAATGGATTGCCCAAACCCAAACCAACATTGAAGCCAATAGTCAATGGCAAGGACGACCCGCCCTGCTCAAAAGTGTGGTGGAATCCAAACAAACCTTTGAAGGGGGAAAATTAATCTATCAACAAATTTTATCGGAACGAGTGACCCTCACCTCCGGCGATAAACCCCCGCTAGTGGATGTCCGCCTGCCCAATCAAGTCAAACCCGGACAAACCTTTGATTTTGATATTATTCTCCAAGAACCCAACGATGATAACTTGCTCGCAGGGGTCGCGTTTTCCCAGGATATTACGGCGAATAATTATCTTAAACCCACTAAAATCACCCTAGAACTTTTGCAAGCCGGGGGATTATTTAAACGGGCCCAAGCACCGAAAAAAGAAGAACCCCAATGGCTATCGGCTTTGTTGGTGAGTCCCAATGGTATGACCTGGATAACCCAGCGCCTGCGCGTCGAAAAATAATTTATTTTTTAAACCTATGGCGAGTCACTCTTCAAAATCACTGAAAATCCCCTGCCTTTTGTTGCTGATGGTGGGAAGCTGTATTGCAGGCAGTGCTTGGGTAACGTTTACGCTAGGGACTAAGGCTCTAGAAGGTGTGACCCAACCTAGCACTAACCCGGTGCAAAAAATGCTCGATCAACCCGGAATGCTAGCGGGGGAGAGTAAGCCTATGGTCAAATTTAGCCCGATGGCTATTGGTAAGGTAGAAAAAGACGTTCGTGTTTATATCCAAAATCAACAAAAAGGCCAACGCTCTCCCAAACCATCCCCACCCTAAAAATAAGGCTTGCGCCCATGATTCCCCCTTTTCAGCCGCCTTGGTATCTCCGCTCTGGCCTAACCATGACGCTCTACACCACTTGGTTTGCACCGCAACGGTGGCAAGCGGCGGCCCTCCCCTTCGACCCACCCTACCAGGAGCATATTTTGACCGGGGCGCAGGATGTCCCGATTTATACTCTTATCGCCATTCCTGACCAGCCTAAAGCCACCTTGATTGCCACCTACGGCATCACGGGAGACCTGGATAATCAATGGTTTCTGCGCCTCCTGGCCCAGCGGGCCTACGCCCAGGGCTACGCCGTTGTTTTGTTTGATTGGCGGGCCCACGGTAAAACCGCCGAACTTTCTGCGACCTTGACCTCCGATGGCCTGTACGAAGGCGAAGATTACGTCCACTTGGCAGCCCATGCCAAGGCTCTCGGTTGCCCCACGCCCATCTGGTTCAGTGGCTATTCCCTGGGGGGGCAGTTGGCGCTGTGGGGGATTTATAAGGCGCAATCGGTGGCGGATTGGGGGGCAGATCTGGCTATTTCTAGCCAAGATATTGCCGGGGGGGCGGTGATTTGTCCCAGTTTGGAATCGGAACGCTCACTCCGTTATTTAATGGCGGATCCCCTTGGTCGCTATTTAGAAAAGGTGATCGCCAAAACTTTAAAAAAATTAGCTTACCAACTCCATCACTACCATCCCCAGGAGTTTGACCTAGAGGCGATCGCCCACGCCAATAGTATTTGGAGCTTTGACGAGGAATTGGTGATTGGTCGACTGGGCTTCGAGACTGTGGGGGATTATTACCAAGCCAGTAGTGCATTGGCTCTACTCCCCCGTTTGCATAAACCGACTTTGATGCTCTACGCCGCCGATGATCCGTTGTTTGACCCTTCCCTAGTGCCAGAGATTCAGGCGATCGCCGCTGAGAATCCGGACCTAGACCTTTATCTCACGACCCACGGAGGCCATGTGGGCTATATCAGTGGCAAGCAGGGTCAACAGTTGGCCGGAGATCCGGACCCCTGGTGGGCGATCCATCGGCTTTTACATTGGTTTGATCAGCAATCCGTGGCGTCTTGCCCCTTCCCTGTGAGCATTGGTCTACACTAGACTTTTGACGGTCTCATGGGCATTATGTCTGACTCATTCCACGCTCTTTTGCAGTCCATGCACCAGCCCGGTTTCTATCCCCATGCGGTGCTAGAGCCGATTACTAGCGTACAAACCCACTGCTCGGTGGTGATTTTAACCGGAGACTTTGCCTATAAACTCAAAAAAGCGGTGGACTTTGGCTTTTTGGATTATTCCTCTCTCGAAAAACGGTGCTACTTTTTAGAGCGGGAACTGAGTCTGAATTATCCGATTGCGCCGGATATTTATTTAGAAATATTACCCATTTCGCAGCAGGAAAACCAGTTTATTTTAGGTGATGCCAGTGCCGTGGTGGATTATGTTCTAAAAATGCACCAATTCCCCCAGGATTGTCTGTTAATTAATTTATTTGAACAAGGAAAATTAACGGAGGCTCATATTCAGGAATTGGGACAGTGCGTGGCTCAATTTCATGCCACAACCCAGACCAATAATTATATTCAAACGTTTGGTGACATTGAGATTATCAAAAGTTCCGTGGATGATAATTATCAAAGTACAAAAAAATATATCGGAATTGCCCAAACCCAGTCCCACTATGAACAGACCCAAGGCTTTACCGATGATTTTTTGATCCAGAAAAAAGCTATTTTTGGTGATCGCCAACGGACGGGTAAGATCCGAGAATGCCACGGAGATTTGCATCTCAAAAATATTTGTTATTGGCATGATAAAATTCAACTCTTTGACCGCATTGAGTTTAATGAATCCTTTCGTTTTGTCGATGTTATGTATGATGTTGCCTTTACGATGATGGATTTGGACGCGAGGGGGCGCTCCGATCTGGGCAATTTATTTCTCAATACTTACCTCGAACAATCGGGAGATTGGGAGGGCGTTCAGGTTCTGACCTTTTACCTGTGTCGTCAAGCCTACGTCCGTGCCAAAGTTACTTCGATGTTATTAGATGATCCGGATATTGACGCCGCAGAAAAACAACAGGCGATCACCGTGGCAGGGGATTATTATCAACAGGCTTGGCGCTATACTCAACCCCAACCCGGACAATTAATTATGATGTCAGGATTATCGGGGGCAGGCAAAAGCACGGTGGCCCGCAAACTCGCCCAAGACCTTCATGGCATTCAGATTCGTGCCGATGCAGTACGGAAACAAATAGCCGGACTTGACCTATACAAAAAAGGTGATGCGAGTCTGTATTCTTCAGAGATGCACCGCCAAACCTATGGCCGCTTAGAAGACTTGGCCCGCCTACTGACTCGTCAAGGTTTTACCGTTATTCTCGATGCTAAATATGACACTCATCATTGTCGATCGCCGATTATTAGCCTCAGTCAAGCTGAGAATATTCCCCTCAGGATTTACCATTGCCAGGCTAGTTTAGAGACCATTGGCGATCGGCTACGGCAACGACGCAATGATATTTCCGATGCTACGGTGGATTTATTGCCTCAACAAGTGGCCCAGTGGCAGGGGTTTTCTGAAAGTGAGTTGCCCTTGGTCACCACGATTAATACAGAATTGACCTAAAATCACTCCTTTAGCTAAGTAATGCTGTTAGTCTGTGTACTTTTAGCTCAAATTAGAAGTTAATGATTTCTTCTTCAGCTGTTTTGTTATAGAACACCGAAATAACCATTTCACCATTGGGTTGGTAAAGTACGATTCGACCACCAGAGTTGCCCAATTGCATGGACTGGGGGCTGTTGGTTCGTACAAGAACCTGTTTTTTTTCATTGGGGGCTAAAGTCCCCTCCAGCATCCTGCGACGACCGATTTTGTCAGTGAGAAACCAGCCATCTAAAGCAATTGCTTCTGAAGATGTATTTTTTAGTTCAACCCATTCGCCTGATTCCGATCCTTCAGGGTTCGGCAGCGCTGCCACCAATACTACTGAGCCAGTTTGCATCTGTACATCACCGATTGGTTGCAAAACTGGAGTACTGCCAGGTCGGGGCAGAGGCTCAAACTCTCCACCTCGAAACTCAGGATAGAACGAGCGGATGTGTTTGCCTCGTTGGTTATCTTCTTTCGTCTCTCGATACATCACCAAGTTGTAATTACCCCCCTGAATGGTCACCGCCCGTCGATCGTTAACAGTTAGTTTCTGAACAGATTCGTAGTAAGCCACGGTGCCTAGAGCCATATCGCATTCTGGACTAATCCCGACAAAAAAACCACCACGCTCTTTAAATACCTGAGCAATGGGATTGCCAGCCATATTGTCTAAAGTCCAGGTCATTTGAAGTGTTACCACATGAGGATTAAGAACCTCTGACACCCCAGGTAATTTGTATTGAGTGCCGAGGAAATTGACTCGCCCTTTAGACTCATCTAGATAAAACTTGACCCAATTGTGATAGCCACTAATCTCACCCCAACCCGGACCTCCTCGCAAGTTAAATTTGCCCTCACCTACAAACACATGTTCAAAGCCAGAACAATACTTAACAACGTCTTCACCAAAATAGTTAGTGTAAGGTTCGAACCAGATTATCCGCAGTTCTTGATTAAACTCATCTTTGGACATTGGCTTCCCGAGTCCTTCGGTAATGTATTCGTATGCTAACTGCATCGGTTGGGTGTCCAGTAACAAATCCAAAAAGGTACCGATTTCTTCGTTTTCCTCGGATGTGAAATCTTCAGGATCTCGATAGTTGGGACTGAACAGAATTTTGTGTAAGGGGAGTAAAATCCAATCAAAACGAGGAAACCCCTTATGGCACGCCAAAAACAAGAACCGAATCGCGTCGATACTCTACTCGACGAGTTGCTAGAAGAGCATCAAACCCCGGAAGAAATCCTGGGAGAGTCAGGACTACTAAAACAACTAACGAAACGCTTGATAGAGCGGGCGTTAGCTGGGGAACTGAGCCATCACTTGAAGCACCCGGCAGAGGAAGAAAAGCGCAATAGTCGCAACGGCTACTCAAAGAAAACGGTGCAGTCCAACCACGGGGAAATGGAGTTATCCATCCCCCGAGACCGGCAGGGCAATTTCGAGCCGGTCCTAGTGCCCAAACATGAACGTCGCATCGCGGGATTGGATGAGAAAATCCTTGCCCTGTATGCGAGGGGGATGAGTACTCGGGATATCAGTGCTCAACTAGAGGAACTCTATGGGGCAAAGGTCTCAGCGAGCTTGATTAGTGAAGTAACCGACGCGGTAATGGAGGAAGTCAAAGCCTGGCAAGCCCGTCCCTTGGAGGAAATCTATCCCATCGTTTACCTGGATGCGTTGTACGTCAACATCAAGGTCTCAGGTCGAATCAGCAAACGAGCGGTCTATCTCGCACTGGGGGTTGACCGAGAGGGGGAGAAACAACTGCTGGGTCTTTGGATTGGGGAAGCCGAAGCCGAGGGTGCCAAATTCTGGCTGCGTATTCTGACGGAGCTGAAGAATCGGGGACTCAAGGATATTCTCATTGCCTGTTGTGATGGCTTGACGGGCTTTCCTGAGGCGATTGGGGCAGTTTATCCTCAAACCCAAGTCCAACTATGCATTGTCCATTTGATGCGTAAGTGCCTGAATTATGTCCCATGGAAGGATAAAAAGGCCGCGGCGGCGGATTTGAAGCCGATTTATCAGGCTGCCACGATTGAGGAAGCTGAAACGGCTCTGGATGCTTTTTCCCAGAAATGGGATGAGTTATACCCGGCTATTACCCAGATATGGTTACGTCATTGGGAGCATGTTATCCCGATTTTTGACTATCCCATGGAGATACGCCGCGTTATTTACACCACCAATGCGATTGAGTCATTAAATCGCTCTTTTCGGAAGATTATTAAAATAAAAGCCGTTTTTCCGGACGAAGATTCCGTTTTCAAGCTATTATATTTAGCAATGAGGAATATCACTCAGAAATGGCAACGTCCCATCCGGGATTGGCGAGCCGCCGCATCCCATTTTGCTATTCTTTTTCCCGAACGCTTTTCCCTTTAATTTTCCTCTTTACACAAAATTTAGATCACTCTCCGATAGTTTACTAAATAATTATCAAATAGCTTAATCATCGCCTGGTAAGTCGGTTTTGAGAGGCGAGAGTCATCTACTTTATGAAATAGGGGATGAATGGCTAGATCAGTCCATTTATTTCCAGCTGCCTTCACTTGATGATCGAGCAAAATATCAGCACTGGAATCAACCCAGTTTCCATCAGCACTACGCACACTGACTGAAAAGCGATTCTCATCTGCTTCCCAAATCCGATCATAAATGGTTGAATTTACTAACATTTTGTCTTACTCCGTTTAATTTTCTGGACTAACGATGGGCAAAGCTGAACTAGTTAAAAATCAAAAATTGCAGTGACGGGTGCATGATCCGATCCGGGCTTACCCTGTCGCTGCATTGGATCATCACTGACCGAGGGGAGTGCATTTGTAAAATCAACATGACTATCGACTTCAGGCAGTCTGCGAGGCTGACCAGGTAGCAATTCCTGGCTAACAAAAATATGGTCGATTAGCTCTTTGCTGTTTCGATAAATCCGGGAGTAACGTCGCTCCTCAGCGATCAATGGGACTAGATTGAACAATCGAGTATCATCCCCCTGATCGGGTCGCTCAAATCCGCTTGTCCCAATCTCGCTCCCACTTGGGCCATGCAGAATTTGCGTTGTTGCGGCAGAAGGCACATCATTGAGATCCCCTAGAATAATCAGCCTCTGATTATTGTTGTTTTCAAGTAACTGATTTGCTTTGACCCGTAATGCCACTGATTCTGCTGTTCGTCTTAAAAGGGCTAATCCAGCTACCTGAGCACGTTCGTTCTCGTCTTTAGGAGCAAATCGCGCTTGCTCTGTCGATGAAGGAAAAGATAGCAACTTCGACTTAAGGTGGGCATTAATTAGATGAATGGGGAGACCGAGTTCAGGTTTCACTAAAATGCGAAGCGCACCTCGACCCAGCTTCGTAATTTCAGTCACACTCGTTTCAGTGACATAGCCCAAAACTTTGAGCAGACCCCCTTCCGGAAAAGTCTTGATATCCTCATGCTCTTCAATGTCCAATTTGGAAAGAAATCCAACACGAATGCCACGCGGATCGGGAGAGGTAGATACTTGAACATAAGGATAACGTCCCTCTAGCATCGCCACAAGTTCTTCAAATGCGACCAAATTACCGATTTCTTGAACAGCTAGCACATCCGGCTCAAGTTTCAAAATCACATTCGCTAAACTTTCCAGCTTTTGCTTATATTCTGCTTGTGTTTTTGAACCAAACTTACTGCCAGCAGGAAATAGATTCTCTATGTTCCAAGTCATGACCTTGAATCTAGTCATAATTCCTCAGATAGTGTGAATTGATTTTTACACAAATTATTTAGCCTATTTATCGGTCTGAACTTACTCCCATGGAAAAAGTTGATGGTCTTTTCTAAGATATAAGACTTACTGTAACTTTGCCATTACTCTTAAGGGTACTCTTGAACGATTTTGTTTTCCTCTAGCAGATAACCTTGAAACACCTCCTACAGTACCTGACAAGCTCAGCGGCGGAGCATTAGCGGAGTCCGCTGGAGCGCCAAGTTAGATAGCCTAGTAACAAATGACTGCTAAGCTAAACACAAAATTTGTACAACTGTCTAAGTTTCCAGATCGTTATATTTCTGTCTCAGCAGCTTTAAGTCCACGCTTATGAGCGGCAGGCTCACTCCAAAGCTTAATTAAGTTGTCACGTATAATTTTTTGCGAGGAATTGGTTATGGCGCTGTCTTTGATAGCCTGAACCAATCGTGAAACACGTATTCCTTCGTTAGCTTCATAGGAAATCTCCTCAGGATTGTCTTTGTAGCGCTTTTCAGACATTGCCCGTCCATTTTTATCAACAATGTTACCATTGCGATCTGTTTTTGGTACTGCTTTGTGGTGAAGTGCTACAATTTCCCAGCGGTTATTGAAAACGGGTGAGCCGGAACTACCTTCTTCGGTATCTCCCGAATAGTAGCAATACTTGTCAATGTCCGTACCATTTTCAAGATGGAGTAAATTGCTGTTGTGCACAACAATGGCTTTATTGTTACCATTTGGATGTTGAATGATATTAACTGGATCTCCTATGCGAATTTTGCCTTGGACATTGAGCAATACATGCCAACCGAACTTATCTAACGGTGGATTATTACCATCATCTCTAACTGCTACAAGTGTAAAATCCAACCCCTCATCAGTAAGAAAAAATTTATTTGGATCGAGACTATAACTGGACAGTGGGAAGTTCTCGGTGGACTAGCGGGATGAAGAGAAGGAAAACGGACATGCCGTGACCGAAGCGGCCCAAGATGTCCGAAACTGGCTGATATAAATCACTTCAGCCAGGACTATTATGGAGCTCTAC
>JBGSZT010000157.1:0-28517 GCA_041750255.1 Synechocystis sp. | reverse complement strand
CAGTAGGCAAGCATGGAGATGAAAGAACTGTAGCTAAATATGTAGAAAAGCAAGGAAAGGAATATCTACAATTGCACCAATACTTCCAGCTGAGTCTATTTTAATTCTGATACCCCGCTGCTTGCGGCGGGGTAGTTCATTACGAGCTAGATCAAGCCTGGACCTTTGTGACGCCAATCATGTTCTTTGGTCAATTTACCGTCCTCATCCTCAGATAGATCCTGCATCTCATGGATATGTTCTGCTACTTCCTGGGCTGCTTGCTCTCGCAAATCTCCAGGGACATTGACGTACATTTCTGGCTCGACTGCGTAGTTATTGAGCAACCCCTCTTTATCTACCGTATAGCCATGGGTTGCTTCGCTCAATTCGCCATCTGCCTCAACATGGGAGGTATGGCCAAAGTTTTTACCTTCCCGATGCTGACGGGCGGCAGATTCAGCAGGAATGATATGCGCATCATATTGCGGAATGGAATCTTGTAAATCATTTTGAGTGGTCATTTTAATAGCCCTTTTTTTATTTTTTATTCAGTATTTTTGGCAACTGCTTTATTTCTCCTCTTAATTCAGTAATTGGAAGCATACTCAGCTTAAGATGGAGTCAAAATTTGTAGCCTCCACCGCTAACTTAACCGACATTCCGCCGATTGACAATATATATTTTTGATGTAAGTGCTAGGAGACAAATCCTGGAACGTTTATAGAGAAATCATTTTAGTGGTAATCCAGAGTCGTCAGCACGCCAGATTCTTAATATTTTGTAACTTAAACAGTCCCAGACTACAAAGTACAATTTATGAGATTTCAATGGTTCAGTAAAGCTAAATCAGAAGCACAACCTGAAACTAAATACCACCGGCAGAATTCAAGACTTAACAGTTTACGAATTCATTTATTGGACATTTCAAAAAACGCAAATTATATTGACAACAACAAGGAAATTCTAGGATTTTTAGACTCCTGAAATTTGGAATAGGGCAATTAATTAACGTGCGTTTGTTGTATGAGTTGAATTAATTAGTAATCTCTCTTTGATAAGTTTTAGAAGACTCTTTTAATGTCAGAGTCTGAAGTGATTAAATGGTTAAAACTTTGTGATTTGTACTTGACATAAAATTTCAAATAAAGTTTTTCTTCAGAACCATTGGCAAAATGGCCTTTTAGCAAGCATTTCCGGCTTTTCAAAGATGATTCTCTGATCAGTAACGATAAAAGGTGAAAAAACAGATTGCTCACAAGACTTCTACCCAAAAAGTCAGAAGAATGTTCAGATCAATAATCTATCCGCTCACCAGGCAACTTCTAGCTTTCTTCTCATAATGATTATTCCTTCAGAAATGATTGCACATTAAGCATCACTCCACCACTTTATAACTAGTTGGCTATAATGTAAAGTAGGACAAACAAAAAGCAATCACCTTGAGAATTGCTCCTTTCATAACTGCACCAAGGCTTTTGCAAACCATTCAAAATTGGAGACTACTACTATGAAAACAAATATAGGTTCACTTGATCGCTTAATCCGCTTGCTATTGGCTCTGCCGTTGTTCTATCTGGGACTATTCCTTTACGGTGGGACAGGACTGGGGACTGGCCTTGTTGTTGCAGGTAGCATATTGCTGGTGACGGCTGTGGTTGGCTTTTGCGGTCTTTATCGCCTCCTAGGAATTCATACCAACCCGACCAATGAGCAACTTTAAAGGAATTCACTCTTCACGAGATCATTCATGGATACTAGTCTTCTTCTCGAAGGTCCGTCCCTATCAAGGCGGCAACTGCTCAACTTTTTGACCGGAGCCGCCATTGCAGTTCCTGTTAGCTCTGCACTCTACGTAGCTGGCAAATTCCTTATTCCTCCAGTAGAACAAGCAGGACTCGGGGGAGCCATCGTTGCCAAAGATATCCTGGGTAATCCGATCCCCGCCACCCAGATTTTGGCAGAAGTGCCCGGAAGCCGCGCGCTGGTTGCAGGAATAGGGGGTGAACCCACTTATTTAATCGTTAATGAAGCTAACACCCTAGACAGCATAGGAATACTTGATAACTGTACCCACCTAGGTTGTACCTTTCCATGGAATCCGAACGATCAACAGTTTCAATGCCCCTGTCATGGTTCTCGCTATGCCCCAGATGGAACTGTCGTAAGGGGCCCAGCTCCCCTCCCCCTCAAAATCTTCCATGTTGCCGTTATCGACAATAGTATTTTGATCTCGCCCTGGACAGAAACCGATCCTCGTACTGGGAAAAAGCCTTGGTGGGTTTAAGGGTGCATGCGGAAGTCGGATCACTCACCCCCTTGATCACTTTGCCCTATAGTCAATGCCGAGTAACTGAATCCCAGGAAATCAATCGGGTAATCTAATGAAAATTGCCGTATCTAGCCAAAATCAGACTCAGGTGACAGGCCACCTCGGGCGCTGTCAAAAATTCTGGATCTATGACGTGGATGGCACCACCATCCAGGACAAACAACTGCTCCAAATCACCAAAGACCAAAGTTTTCACGAAAGTTCGCCGAAAGATCCTCATCCCCTGGATACCGTTCAAGTGCTGATTAGCGGCGGCATAGGACGAGGGTTGGCTCGACGTCTAGAGGCTAAGGGCATTCAGCCGCTGATTACCGCTGAAACTGACCTAGATGCCGCCGTTATGGCCTACATGACAAATACTCTCGTGGTGATGACCCCAGACGAACATCATCAACTCGAACACGGTGATGACCCTGGGCACCACGGCAACCCCGAACACGCCCCAGAATAAACCCTAGCCCTGCCTCTTTCTGGCTTAAAGGGGCAGGGTGTGACGTTAACTCCCCTCGGTGGTAGTTAGGTGACTATTCGACGGCGCGATCGCCCTCTCGAACCACGTTCCAATTCTCTGGTATCCAATGATTCAATCCTCTCAGTCAGCCCCAGCCGTGGTAGACCTATCTCCTACAGACCTGGCTCAAGCGCCCAATGCTCCCCTGGTTATTGACGTGCGTAGTGCCCTTGAGTATGGCACTGGCCACGCCTCAGGAGCCCGAAACCTCAGTCTGCCTCGCATCCTCCTCGGTTTAGGAGTATCGCGCTGGTTCTTACCCCAGTGGTTTCGAGAGCTTTCCCCCGATCAGCCCATTGCGGTGATCTGTTTAACCGCTCACCGTAGCCCAATTGCAGCGAAACAACTAATTAAGGCAGGGTTCTCAACGGTCTACAACATTACGGGCGGCATGATGGAATGGCGGCGATTAGGTTTGTAGAGAGTTACACCTGCGAAATATCTTCTTTAAACAAATTTCCCTAGTGATGACTGTTGAGAATACTACTTTTAGTAATTGAGATAATAGCCTCTTTAGTGTGGATTAAAACTAATGTTTATACCTCGCGGATTCGGCGAACATTTTACTACGACTAGTCTAGGCAAGATGGTCTATTATACGTCCCAAGGAGAGCCATGGGGAGATAATGCGTCAAAGGAAAAATTAGTCTTTTTGCACGGTTTTGGCGGGGGCTCTTCCGCCTACGAATGGTCAAAGGTTTATCCAGCTTTTGCCGCAGATTATCAGGTCTTAGCACCCGATTTGATTGGCTGGGGGCGCTCAGATCATCCCGCCCGCAGCTACCAGCCTGAAGATTACATCGAGCTCATCATAGAATTCATGGAGCAGACCTGCCAGGGACCTACCATTGCCATTGCCTCGGCCCTGACGGCGGCCTTTACCATTCGGGCGGCGATCGCCCGCCCTGACTTATTTCAGTCACTCATTGTCACCACCGCCGCTGGCTTAGCTGAGTTTGGCGAAGACTATCGCCAGAGCGGGTTCGCCCAGTTTGCCCAGTCAGTCAATATCCCCTTTCTCAATCAACTGCTGTACGGTGCGGGGGTAGCCAACAGTTTTGGCATTCGCAGTTTCTTGGAGCAACGCCAGTTTGCTGATGCATCGCGCGTTTATCCTGAAATCGTTGAGGCGTATCTACAATCGGCTCAGCGTCACAACGCTGAGTATGCGGCGCTCTCATTTGTGCGGGGAGATCTGTGCTTTGATCTGTCGCAATACATCACAAAATTGACAATTCCCACCGCCATGATTTGGGGCAAGGGTTCTCAGTTCACTAACCCTAATGTAGGTCGTCAGCTTGCTGCCATGAATCCTCAAGCCATTCGTCAATTTTGCTATCTGGATGATGTGGGTTTTACGCCCCAATTAGAGCAACCAGCGGTGACAATCGGGCTTATTCGCAAGCTCTTACCTTTATTGGCTCAGAGTTTGACCGAGCATCAGGAGATAGAGACATCATGATCAGCCCCGTAACGAATAGTGCCTGTTGGCACAATGGGTATAGACGGTTTTTGGCCTGGGGTATGGCCAAGGCTACTGAGGCAGATGAGCAGAGCATTAAGCTGCAAGATTACTCCGACTACGCCACAATGGCAGACTTGAAACGATCTCTATTGGGCCACTTGCAGGGCAGGGTGTTAGAAATTGGCCCCGGAGCCGGGACGAACCTGACTTATTTTTCCCCAAACATCCACTGGATTGGGGTAGAACCCAACCTATTTACCCATCCCTACATCCGTCAAGAGGCGGAACGTCACGGGCTGAAAGACATCGAACTATATGGTCAGCAGGCTGAGCAATTGCCGGTCGAAGATGGCACCCTTGATGCCGTAGTTAGCACTTATGTGTTGTGTTCTGTGACTGATGTTGACACTACTCTAAAGGATATTCAACGAGTATTGAAACCCGGCGGCAAGTTTGTTTTTATGGAGCATGTTGCGGCGATCGATGGCACCTGCACTCGCACTGTTCAAGATATCATTACGCCGATTTGGAAGACGGTGTTTGATCACTGCCATCCCAATCGAGAAACCTGGATAAACCTGGAAAAGGCAGGGTTTGCAACAGTAGACTATCAAACCTTTCGACTATCCATTCCAGTGGTCAGCCCGCATATTGCTGGGGTGGCAACCCGAGCATCCATCGACCCTAAAACTAAATTGAAACACAGCCAGATAAATTGAAACACAGCCAGAGAGAATCTAGACAACCTATTTCAGGAGATATCCATAATGTTTAATAATCAGTCAGTGCGAACCGCAATGCTGGCTCTCGCCCTGGGGATTTGTCTGTGGTTGGGGGTGGGACAAAATTTGACTATGGCAGCACCGTTGGCAGTAACTGAATCAACCTTTCAGGACAAGGTACAAACTCTGCCTGAAGCCCCCCTGGAGCTAAAATCCGAAGTCGATCACTATCTCACATCGATTCCATCAGGCTATTACACGATCGCCAATGTGAAAGAGTTGAAGAGTTTGATGGCTGATCGCCAAGCTCTGTTAGTCGATGTCCGCGAACCATCGGAATATCGATCAGGGCATATCCCCAGTGCTATTAATATTCCACTGAGAACATTAGCTCAAAATTTGAGCAAAATTCCTGGCGATCGCCCTGTGATTTTATATTGTTCTACTGGTTATCGTTCTTCGATGGGCGTGATGACTTTACACTTACTTAATTATGACAATGTGCAGAGTTTTCCGTCGAGCCTCTCAGGTTGGCAAAAAGCTGGTGAGGCGATCGTCTTCAGGTAATGCGACACAGTTATTCGGATTTCAAACCCTTCACTTTAAAATTGTCATGAATAAATTAGAACTTTCTGGTCTACTATTCTTCCTTGCTGGCTCATTTGCCTTAATGGGCATAATTACTGCCGAAGCATTATATCCATCGGGTACTGGTTACACGACTTTTCACAGCGAAATCAGCGATCTTGGCGCAACCAGACCGCCCAACAGCATAATCTATCAGCCGTCTTCAAGCATTTTTAATACCACAATGTTTTTATCAGGGTTGATGACTTTAACAGCAACATTTTATCAGCATAAATATTTTAAAAAATTGCTTGTCAGCATTCCACTCGGTCTATTTGGCTTGGGTTTAGTGGGTATTGGAGTTTTCTCTGGAGACAAAACTCCGTATCATGGAATATTTGCAATGCTTACATTTTTATCTGGTGGTTTTTCAGCGATCACATCTGCCAAAATTGCTTCAGCACCTTTCAAATATATAGGGATTGTACTTGGTTCAATTGCATTATTTACTTGGTTCGCCGCCGTATTTGTTCCCGCCATTATTTTCCCTTATATCGGCATTGGCGGAACAGAAAGATGGATAGTTTATTCACTTGTATTGTGGTTAACAGGATTTGGCGGATATTTGATGAATAAACAATAAGTACTTAGGCGCAATTAAATATAAAACAATGAAAAAAATACTTATTATCAACGGACACCCAGACAAAGAAAGCTTCTGTTTCGCGATCGCGGAAAGCTACAAAAAAGGGGCTGATGCAGTAGGCGCAGATTGTAAATTGGTGCATCTAATCGATTTAGATTTTAATCCCATTCTAACCTTTGGATATAGAGAAATTAGCGAGTTGGAACCCGATCTAGTAAAAATGCAACAAGAAATCCTAGCGGCAGACCATTTAGTTTTGGTCTATCCTAATTGGTGGGCAACTTTTCCTGCACTTCTGAAAGGATTCATTGATAGAGTTTTTGTACCTAGTTTTGCCTTTAAATACCATGAAAACTCTCCGTTTTGGGACAAATTATTGGCAGGGAGAACCGCAAGGATAATTGTAACGATGGATACGCCAAAATGGTATTACTTCTTGATCAATACAAATGCTGGACACAATGCAATGAAAATCGGTGTGTTGGAATTTTGCGGTATAAAACCCGTAAAAATTACCTCATTTGCTCCCATAAAATCATCTGATGAAGTAAGAAGAAAAAAATGGTTGGCTGAAGTTGAAAAATTAGGAAAAGAGCAAAATTAACTATAACTTGGCTATATTGGCTGATTATTATCATCAAGAATAAATACTTTATTAACTACTAATTTTACAACTCTACTTTCTGAACAAATAACTTAGATACTTGCCAATAATTAGTACGTTAAAAAACTATGGGCTTAATTAATTGAAATATTATTCACGAAAAAATATAATGCCTTTTAATTTAATTCTGATACCCCGCTGCTTGCAGCGGGGTAGTTCATTCTGATTGCAGTATTGTTGAGAATCAAGAGATCTTGTTGACAACGTGCGTTTGCCCTGATTAATCGACGTATCCTCTAGCGGGTCGAGAATAAATCGAATATAATGAGCCAAATTGAATTTTTTCTTTTTTGTTTAGCAACCTTTTGCCCTAAAGGGGTTTGTCTTAATTGTTCTTAGAAGATATTGTGGGAGACTAGCTTGGTTATGAAATCCAAATTTTCTTATATTTTTACTGCTATTTTTGCTGCTTCACTCTTGGGTGGATTCTTAAGTTGGAGTGGTATCATAGCAGGACCGGCTCACTCGGAAACCGTATTAGCTCAAACTACGGAATTAGCTCAAACTACGGAAACTGTTGCTAAATCAGGAGGGCTGTTCGTCAATCTGACCACTGATGATACATGGACGGCAAATATGGCGATCTCTCTTGCTCACAATGCCCTGAAAAGTGGGCATAAGCCTGTCACCATTTTCCTCAATGTTCGTGGAGTTTATCTTGCTGATAAGAAGCGGCTTCCTGCAACAGAAGGTAACAGCGATTTGAATATTCATCAAAAACTGCAAGCGTTGATGAAGGACGGGGGAAGAGTGATGGCTTGTTTACTTTGCTCTCGCGAAGCAGGCTTAACGCAGAAGGATTATATTGAAGGTGTTGTGCTTGGAGAAAGCGGAGGGGCATTGCCGCTTCTTTTTGCGCCAAATACAGTAACGATCTCATACTAACTCCTGAAATAAGCTTCTGTGATTGCTACCCTTCTGCTGACCTATCTACAAGAAGAGATCGCTTATCAAACCGGGTCAGCTATGCTAGCTAAGCTTTGCGTACACCGGACGAACTATGATTCATTTGGCGACGTTTAAGTACTATCGGCCGCTGCTCAACTGTGTCGTTAGAACTAAAAATCTTGGTAGTGCTTAAAGCGCTATATCCCTCTTTTATTAAGTCTCAAAAGAGCTTTTTGACCTCAAAGCCTAAAGTACTTGAATCGTAAAAATTTCGTGACGTGTACTTAATAGAAGATTTCAAGTGCAATTTTTCTTCAGAAAAATCAACGGAGTAACCTTTTAACAATAGTTTTAGGTTGTTTAAAATTAATTCTCCGGTCAGAATGACGAAAGAGGGATATTTGAACAAGTAATGGGCGCCTCGAAAAATACAAATCTTATTTTGTTAAAAATGAAAACAAGATTTAAGGGGTTCTGAGCTTCTAAAATTTGCAATATGGCAATTAATCGAAGCGCTCCTTGATTTATTAAATGTGAATAATTCTAATTCTATTGTTTTGCCAAAACTTACGCTCTTGACGATGTTCCGCTTGGGACTTTTTCAGATGGGGTTAGGAATTATGTCCCTACTAACCCTGGGAGTTCTGAATCGGATTTTGATTGATGAATTAACAGTTTTACCCTGGATTGCCGCATCGGCGATCGCCGTTTATCAATTTGTCAGTCCGGCCCGCGTTTGGTTTGGACAATTGTCAGATAGCAAACGCCTCTGGGGTTATCATCGCACAGGCTACGTTTGGCTCGGAGCAGTCCTCTTTACGAGCCTTTCCTTTGTGGCGCTCCAGGTGGTCTGGCAGTTGGGTATCAGCCTTCAACAAACGGGTTGGAGCTTGGGTACCTACGCCTGGGCGGGGGTCTTAGCCCTGGTCTTTGGCGGCTATGGGTTGAGTCTGAGCATGAGTTCTACGCCCTTTGCCGCCCTACTGGTGGATGTGTCCGATGAGGATAACCGCTCTCAATTGGTGGGTATTGTCTGGTCGATGTTGATGGTGGGCATTGTCATCGGGGCAATTGTTAGTTCTAAGCTCTTGGATACCCCAAACATTTGTGGTCAAGCGATTTTGACCTACGACCCTAGCCAAGGGGCTCCCCAGGCTAATATTGCCCAGTTGCAACAGAGCATTAATCCCGTTTTTATCATCATGCCAGTTCTGGTCTTGGTCTTGGCGGGTTTGGCTACTGTGGGCGTTGAGTCGCGCTATTCTCGCTATCGTTCTCGTTCCCACTACGTTGAACGGGAAGATCAAATTACCTTTGGGCGCGCTCTTAAGGTTTTAACCGCTAGCCGACAAACTGGGTTCTTTTTTAGCTTTTTACTGTTGCTGACCCTCAGTTTATTTATGCAGGATGCCGTACTCGAACCCTACGGAGGGGAAGTTTTTAATATGTGCATCGCTGAAACCACTCAACTCAATGCTTTTTTTGGCATGGGAACCCTCTTGGGCATCGGCTCCACCGGCTTTTTGGTATTACCTCGCCTGGGTAAGCAACGAACTACTGCCTTGGGCTGTGCGATCGCCGCCACTTGTTTTAGTTTACTTATATTAGCCGGGTTTTGGCAGAGTCCCAGTCTACTCAAATCAGGACTGCTCTTTTTTGGGTTGGCCTCGGGCATGATCACCGCCGGCGCAACGAGTTTAATGTTAGACCTGACGGCGGCGGAAACAGCAGGAACCTTTATCGGCGCTTGGGGCTTGGCCCAGTCCATGTCGCGGGGATTGGCGACGGTGTTGGGCGGAGTCGTCTTGAATCTCGGCAAGGTACTATTTACGGAGCCGGTGTTGGCCTACGGCTTAGTGTTTGCTCTCCAGTCCCTAGGGCTAATTGCCTCGATTTTCTTGCTTAATCGTGTTAATATCCGTGAATTTCAAGATAATGCCAAAACGGCGATTGCCACTGTGATGACCGGGGATCTCGATTGAAGCGACCCAACAATGCTATCCTAGTAGGGAATATTCCAACGCTATTACTATAGGGGCAGTTGAGCCATGCAAGTTAATAATCTGGGCTTTGTTGCAAGTATTTTATTCGTATTGGTTCCCACCGTCTTTTTGTTAATTCTATTTATTCAAACAGACAAACAAAGCCAAAACTAAGCCATTTTCAACAAAATTGATTCAAAAAATAAGGAAAGATGGGAATCAAAAACTCCCATCTTTTTTATGTCAATCTGCCAGTATCAAAAGAAATCAGCCCATGCCATCTTTGCGGGCTAGGAGCACGGGGCAAGGGGCGTTAACCCGGATGTAGTCGGATAAAGATGTTCCCAAGAGACGGTCTAGATCCGGTAAGCTTTTGGCCACCGATGGACGGCGATCGGGAGAGCCCAACATTAATAAATCAACTCCATATTCCTGGGCTAATTCACAAATTTTTTCGCCCGGTTTGCCGCCGGTGACGATGGAGCGATGGGCAATGCCATTGCGTTTTGCCTTGGCGATCGCCGGTGCGAGGACGGGGTTATTTTCCATTTCCTGTCGGGAAAGGGGCAGTAACTCTGGTTTCAAGTCGGGGTTGACCCGCGCTAAAAGCAGTTCTCCATCTGGGTAATCTCGGAGGAGATAAAGGGCCAAGTCAAGGGCATAATCGGCGGCAGCGGACTTGTCGAGGGCCACCATCACCCTTTTAATCCGCTTGACGTAGACATCGTCTTTAACCAATAACATGGCGTGGTTCGTCAGTTGAAATACGTACTGACTGACGGAATTTTCTAGGATCGCCTCTAGACGCTTAAATCCGCGAGAGCCCATAATAATGAGATCAGCGCCGATTTCATCCGCCACCTCGCAGACGGTGCCTTTCGGGTCTCCTTGGCGAAGGATGGTAGCAACTTTACTCGGTTCAATGGGAGTAGTGGACAAAATATCAGCGAGGGTCTGGCCCCCTTCAGCCCACTTTTCGGTAAAGGCTTCGGTGGTAATTTGGGGCGGGACAACGTGCAAAATGGTGATCGAAGCTTTTTGGATAGCAGGAAGATCCATCAGAACCTTCAGCATTTCCTGGGTTTGAGCTGTTCCTGAATTTGCATATAAAATTTTGTTGAGCATTGTTACTGAGTTCCTTAAAACGTTGAACAGAGTGGGGATGAATGGTGACGATAGCTAAAAAAAGAAACAAATAAAATGGTGTCTGTCCCTAGAATACTGCTAATTTTGAGCAAGAAATTTAACGAGATGTTACAGGTTCCCCTTCAGGTGGTTAATACGCAAAGTAGTTCATAACGGTGCGCTCAGGAACATCAGTAGATTTCAGGCTTTTGGGGTTCGATGGGCCTTGGCTTTAGTCAGCAATGATTTTGCAAAACTGAGGGCTTCTTGGGCAGAATGGCCCCCAGCCAGTTGGGCCAATTCTTGTTGGCGATGCTGGGCGGTGGCGAGGGCGGTCAAACGAATGACCGTACGAATTTCGGGTGTAGAGGTGGCGTCCAAGCTGTTGTCTTCAATTAGATGTTTCTCGACTCGGAAATGAGCATCCGCCAGGGCCGCCACCAGGGGTTGATGGGTTACACAGAGTACTTGCTGGTGTTGGCTGAGGTGATAGAGCTTATCGGCGATCGCCTGGGCAACGTTGCCAGACACCCCGACATCAATTTCATCAAAAATCAAAGTCTGACTCGGATCGCCTTGGCTAAAACAGGACTTGAGCGCCAATAGAAAACGACTCATTTCACCACCAGACGCGGTGGTAGCCAGGGGTTGAATTTTTTCTCCGGGGTTGGGACTAAAATAAAACATCACTTGGTCGGCTCCCTGATGGGTCGGGGGGATTGGATTTAACTGACAGACAAAGACTACTTTTTCCATGGCTAGCGGTTTTAATTGGCTGACCAGTTGTTTTTCGAGCTGTTCGGCGGCATTTTTGCGTAGCATTGTCAGAGCTTGGCAGGCCTCAACTAGGGATTGTTGCGCGTTTTCACAGGTCTGCTCCAGGGCTTCAATGGACTCCTCGTGATTAGAAAGGTCGGCCAGTTCTTGTTCTAATTTATCTCGGTAGGCGATCGCCCCTTTGAGAGTAGGGCCATACTTACGACAGAGGCGTTTTAGTAACTGAATCCGCTCCGAAACCTCTGCTAATTGTTGAGGGTCGGCCTCTAGGCGATCACCGTAACTATTAATTTGTTGTCCGGCTTCGACCACCTGAGTCAGGGCAGATTGCACCATTTCTAGGATGGGAATGAGTCCCACGTCGTAGCGGCTCATATCCTGCATAATGCCTTCGGCTTGACCCAACAAATCGGCGATCGCCGTTTCACCCCGGTCATTTTGGTACAGGAGCTGATAAACCTGATAACTCCACTGTTGGAGGTCAACCACGTGGGATAAACGGTCTTGCTCTTGGGCGAGCCTTTCATCTTCCTCGGAGTCATTTAGATTGGCCGCTTGCAGTTCCTGGCGTTGATAATCAACTAAATCTAGACGCTGGAGCCGAGTTTGCTCCGACTGACGACGCTCCGTAAGTTTCTTTTGGGCCGATTGATAGGCTTGGTATTTTTTTTCTACGATCAATTGTTGCTGACGCAGAGCTTGACCTCCAAAAAGATCGAGTAATTGTCGTTGGTTGGCGGGGTCTAATAATTGAACCGTTTGCCCTTGAGCAGTTATTTCCACTAATTTAGCCCGTAATTTAGCCAATAATTGACGATTGACGACAATTCCATTGACCCGTGAGCGGGAACGTAGGCTAACACCGTTTAATTTCAATTCTCGACTACAAACGAGGGAACCATCTTCCAATGGCTCGATCGCCTGGTCTTGCAACCAGGCCTGAAAGCTCTCCGGCACCTCGAAGGTTGCTTCTAAAATCGCCTGCTGGGAGCCCTGACGAATGACGCGCCCCTCAACTTTTGCGCCCAAAATAAAATCGATAGCATCTAAAATAATTGATTTTCCCGCCCCCGTTTCCCCTGTCAGGACATTTAAGCCCCCATGAAAACTGATTTCTAGGCGATCAATCAGGGCAAAATTTTCAATCCGCAGGGAAGATAGCATAGAAACCGTGAGAATAATTGCCCGACGTAGGGACAGAACAGAACTGTCGATGGAGCGACTTTAAACAACAATCGTTGAAGCATCGGGTCAAGATTAGCCCTATCCTGAAATTATAGAGTGATCAAACTTAAACAATGCTAAAGACCTTTCATTATGCCCTCCGCTCCAAAACAGATGGCCAATATCTCGTAGCGCAGGTCAAGGACTACACCTGCGAGACGCCCCAGCGTTACCTACTATTATTTCGCGCCGATTATGACGCCCTGAGCTATCTTAATACCCATGCCCCCGATCTAGCCAGCCGCTTTGGGGTAGAATCCGTCTCCGATACTCAATTAAAAGCTCTCCTGACTCGTTGGGGATTTGAAGGATTGGGTTTAGTCCAAGACCCCCTAGAGCCCGCCATTCAATTTTTACCGATTAATTCTCAATTCAATACATTATGAATAACCCGACAGCAACCTTGCTGATTTCCTGTCCTGACCAGAAAGGAATTGTCGCCAAGATTTCTGACTTTCTTTATCACCACAATGGCAATATTATCCATGCCGATCAACATACAGATTTTTCTTCAGGTCTATTTTTAACTCGGATTGAATGGCAACTCAAGGATTTTGAACTGTCTCGCCCCGAATTAGTCGAAAAATGGTCCTATTTAGCCCAATCTTTGGGGGCAACTTGGACAATTCATTTTTCCGATGACATACCTCGAATCGCCCTTTGGGTGACCAAACAAGACCATTGCTTGCTGGATTTATTATGGCGTTGGCAATCCCACGAACTGCCGGGAGAGATTGCTGTTATTATTAGTAATCATCAGGACCTTGGGGACATTGCCCGTCAATTCAATCTCGATTTTCATTATTTTCCCATCACCAAGGAAACAAAACAATGTCAAGAACAATTACAATTAAAGTTATTGAAAACCCATCAAATTAATCTGGTGGTCTTGGCAAAATATTTACAAATTTTAACAGCGGAGTTTGTCCAAGCCTTTCCGCAGATCATTAATATTCACCATTCTTTTTTACCTGCATTTCCGGGTGCTAATCCCTACCAACGAGCACACCAACGCGGCGTAAAAATCATTGGTGCAACGGCTCACTATGTCACGGCGGATCTTGATGAAGGGCCAATTATTGAACAGGATGTAGTCAGAGTCAGCCATCGAGATGATGTGGCCGACTTGATCCGCAAAGGCAAAGATCTAGAGCGCGTCGTTTTGGCCAGAGCCGTCCGCTTACATCTACAGAACCGAATTTTGGTCTATGGCAACCGCACTGTTGTTTTCGGTTAATTAATATAGCTAAAGTTTTTCCCCGGATAACTGTCTAATGATCGCTGAAATTGCCGTCTTGAGGGGAGACAACTCCTTAACCACTACTTGCCAAAGCATCTGCCGGTGAATTGCCCAATATTCGTGGACTAACTTGTCACGCATTCCAGCAATATTGCGCCAAGAAATTTGAGGATACTCTTGTCTAATTTCAGTGGGAAGTTGTTTGACGGCTTCTCCAATAATTTCAATTAGTTTAACTACAGACCAAAAGATTTCATTACGTGCTGAAAAATCGGAAAATACTAGTTCCTGGGTTAGTTCTTCAATGGTTGTAATAGCGGCTAAAATATCGTCTAAAAAATCAGTAAATTCTCTCCCTGTCTGTCATACATAGATAACTTCAGATAAAATTCTTTTTCTCCGCGTACCTTGTAGCCCTTTCTTGCTTACAATATCCGCCTTGATTTTTAACAAATCTGTTAAAAAATATTCCATGTCCACTAATTCTAAAAGGCTGGGTGGTTCACTATAATCGACAAGAATATTGACTTGATCATTGGCCGTGTGCTGTTCTTGGAGATAGTCATCAAAAATCCCCAGGTCAGTGATGTGATACTTTTTCTCGATTAAGGGCTTACATTGCTTGAGAATAGTCTTGATTTCTTCTAATTTAGTCATCTGATTATCTCTGGGTAGTCAAAAAACAATATACAACCATTCTGTACATTTGATTCTTCAAAGGTTTGTGGAGACCTTTTGGGGAAACTCCCCCGGCGATCGCCAGGAGAATTTCATCAAAAACATAGCAAAGAACTCTATCTAGCCAACAACGCCGAGAATATCTTGGGCATGACTGCTGGTATTGACTTTTTCGTCTACATAGGAGATTTTGCCAGTGCTATCAATAATGTAGGTGACTCGTTTGGAATAGCCGCCACCATCCACATCAAAGGCTTTAGTGATCGCGCCATCGGTATCGACTAATAATTGAAACGGAAGACTATATTTTTCTTTGAATTGTTGGTGAGAGGCTTGGTCATCTTGACTAACACCTAACACCACCATGTCTTTACTTTGGTATTCTGCAAAGTTATCACGGAAGCTCTGGGCTTCTTTCGTGCAACCAGGGGTGTCATCCTTGGGATAAAAATAAATGACGACGGTTTTGCCGGCAAAGTCCGAAAGGGAAACGTTATTGCCTGCATCATCAACGGTGCTGAAATGGGGGGCTACGGTGCCGACTGCTAAAGCCATAATGCCTCGGAATAACTCAGTTTACAAACAAAAATCTAACACTGTGTTCCGACCCTTGCAAACCCCAATCGTTCAAATAGACGTTAGGGTTAACCCGATAACGGCGATCGCCAGCCAGCTCAGACAACAGACTCTAGTCAGTCCTAGGGCCTGATTAATGTGATCTACGATTAAGGATTGATTGGCATCCCCTAGAAGCGGTTTGTGTTTGACAATGCCCTGATAAAGATTATTTCCCCCCAGTTGCACTCCCAAGATTGCCGCATAAATGCACTCACTCCAGCCGGAATTGGGACTGGGGTCGTGGGGGGCATCCCGCCGACAGATGGCCCACATTTTGCGGGGTCGTCCTGACCAGAGTGCCAAGGTTAACACCGTCAAACGACAGGGGATCCAGGTCAAATTATCTTCTAAACGCGCACTAAACCAACCCAGGTAGGTGTAGGGTTCCCGTCGATAGCCCACCATAGAATCAAGGGTGCTAGCGGCCTTATAGGCGATCGCCAGGGGCAGGGGGCCAATGCCGGTCAAAAACGCTCCCAAAATGCCATAGAACAAAGGAGCCGTAACACCGTCCACCGAATTTTCAGCAATGCTTTCTAGGGTTGCCCGCAGGATTTCCGCTTCTGATAGTGCCTCGGTATCGCGCCCGACAAACTGACTGAGTTGACGACGAGCAACAACCAAGTCCCCCCGTTGGAGAGGACCTAGAACGCCCTGGGCCGCTTGGGCCAAACTACGACCCGCCAAGCAACTCGCTAGCCCGATGACTTGTACTGCTACGCTTAGTAGCGGATTGACCTGCTCCGTTAGCCAAACGAGCACCCAAGCCATAGTTCCACTGCCCCCGATCAGGATTATGCCCAAGACAACACCTGCCCACCGCCGTTGCCATGGTTGAGCGCCATGGGCCAAAAAAAATTGACTCAAACTGGCGATCGCCGCTCCCATCACTTCGACAGGATGAAGCCACCAATGGGGGTCTGCCAATACATAATCTAAAAGCGCCGCGAATACTAATACCGACCCCGGAAAGAAGAGAGGCTGACCGTCATACTGCATGGCTTAAATAATGAAATTAGTTTTTTCCCCCTGGGCCGCTTGCCAGCTACGGGCATCATAGTATAAGTCGGCGAGGGTAATTGTGTAGAGAACCGCGATAAATTTTTGGTGAAGTTGTTGCCAAAGACTATGGGTTACCCAGTCTTCCGCCTGATTTTGCTGGCGGGGATAATCTACAAAGGGGTCAATACTTTCTCCCAACGCTTCCAAAATTTGCCCCAAGGAAATGTCCTGGGGGGCATAGGCCAACTGATAACCTCCTTGCACCCCCCGCAGAGAAGAGACTAATCCAGCTCGGCGCATTTCTATCAATAATTTTTCGAGATAGGGTGCCGGTAAATCTTGTCGTTTGGCGATCGCCTTAACCGAAGTGGGACCATAGTTGGGTTGCAAACTGAGATCAAGCAAGGCTTTAACACTATAGTGGCTTTTTGTTGTTAGTTTCATCCGCTTAGAGGTAGACCCATAAAATTCAATCTATAACATCGCCAGATGTTCAACTTAAAAAAATCAATATCATCTCCTTAATTTTGCCAGAAGATGAATAATTATTGCTTAATCCATGTAAGATAAGTAAGTGGAAAGACAATAAGGTCTCTATTTTTATAGGCATTACTGTCATTTCCAGATTCACGTCACTAACTACATCACGGTTTACTCTATGGCCAAAGTAATGTCTAAGCCCGTCCCTACTTCACCCCTAACTGGTTTCGAGTTATTGGAGAAAGTTCGTGAACTCGGTAATCTTAGCAAAGATGAAAAAGCAAAAGCCTGCGGCTACGTCACTATTACAAAAAGAGGTGTTCCCCGCGTCAATATGATGAAATTTCTCAATGCATTAATTGATGCAGAAGGGATTGAGCTAGATAGCACCATCAACGGTCAAGGACGCGGTGGACGCTCCGCTAGCTACCGGATCGGTGTTCAATCCAACGGAAATCTTTTGATCGGCTCCGCTTATACAAAAAAAATGGGACTTCATCCCGGAGATGAATTTGAAATCACCCTAGGGCGTAAGCATATTCATCTCAAACAGGTGGGAGCAACGGACGAAGAGTTTTAAATTCAAGGCATTGGCGTCAGGGCTGGACAATCTCGCTCAGATTCTAGCCCCCAGGCTCCCTATATTCACAATCATGGTTTTATTGATTACAGGGAAATGCCAACTCCCCATATAAAGAGGTTGCTGATTTCTTGACCCTGTGCCAGCATAAAAGTATAGCCTCTGAGCGGGAGGAAGTGAAATGAAAACGAAACAACACCCGAAAGTTGTATTTCCGGTATCTGAGCATAAACCCAGCACCTTAATAGCGTATCCTTTACACCTATTTCGCCACCGAGACCGGGGGAGTGCCCACGGTAAACTTGCTATTCGTGGTACCTGATTTTGTCCCTAGGATTGGGGGAACAAAGGGGATGGGGCGAGCTGTCAATTTTTAGCCCTAAGGCAACGATTCAGGGTCGGACCAGACCCGATGAGACACCTTGAGTTGGAAGAGTTTATTCGATGCTAACCCCGCCCAAAAAGACCTGTGTTTTGTATCCAAAAGATAGCTTGATTCTGCGGCGCTGGCCTTTGTCATTGCTTCTATCAAAGTGTAGGCAAGTTGTTTGGCAGTAATATCGGTGCCGTTAATCTGAAAATGAAAAAGAAAATCTCGTTGAACCTCTGGGGTTTCAAAGATCAAAGAAAAATCGTGGCTTACCTTGACATCAAGAGCGGACGGGTGGGGCATAACGCGATTTTGGATGCTTCCCGTATTTTTGGAATTTAGTTGACTGACAATCAGTAAATGACGAGCCTCGGGCGTAATTTTGAAGATACCCGAGTAATAAAGAAGAACTGGAGGAAGGATATTGGTGGAGGATTTGAAATCCCAGGTGGCGTTGCCTAAGGAAAGACAGTTGAGAAAGCTATACCATTCACTCATGGTGATCGGTTAATCTCCTAATCTAATGGTTTGATGGTCGTCGAGTTTCCTATGCTATTTTGCAAAATTTGGTAGCAGTCTGCTACGGAGTCACCCTTGGCCATGGCGTCTTGCAAGGCTCGATGGGCATCACGATGGCATTGCAGATAATTTTTGGCTTGGAGTAGTCCCCAATTTTCTTTGATTGTCCATTGTCCGGGGGGCAATCCAGCCTGATGAAAGGCTTGACGCACCTGAGCACGATCGCCATCTCCCCCCTCGGCCTTACCATAGGCGATCTGTTCTGCGGCAATCCCGGCCATCCACACGGTCGTCCAACGCTCCAATTGGAGAGGGGTTGCTTGCCACGCTAAATTTGTTTCCGTCTGGGCATCATTGTCAAACTGTACTCCAGCTAGCCCCGATTGACCCCGCCGAAAGACTTCCCAGGCACTGAGGGTGTAATCTACCACCGAAATGCCCAGACAGTAGGCCACCAAAAAATGCCCGGACTCATGCGCCAGTAGGCGTTTTTTTTGCTCAGCGGGCGTAAATAATGCCAAAAATAAGGTCATTCCTCTGCCAGACCAACTAAGCTGGTCTGCGGTCACTAACCCCAGGAACCCGAGGGTGCTCACCGCTGGAATCAAGGGAGAAATGTGTAATAACGGGCCAGCCAAGGCCGATAGGGTCATCAGAAAAACGGCGATCGCCACCGCATTAACGGCAATGTCTGACATAGATCAAAAAATAGGTGTGAGCAAAAAGGATAAGGCTAAAAGCCCCTATTAATCCATATTAAAGGCAAACCAAACTGCCCAAAAAATAATGCCGGTAAACAGTAGAGTCCCGAGTAAAAAAACAACATTGTGGAAGCTCTCAGAATTGATCAAGGTCATGAGCACTAATGGGGAATGAGCTAGCAAAAAATAGACCGACCTCGATCTAGTCTAACGGATGGCAAATCTGCCTTGCTTTCAATGTCCAGGTAACGATTTTGTTAACAAAAATTCATCTTCATAACATTTGTGGGATGATCTTAGATTAAGACATTCATTCCTCTGGTCAATACCTTAACGGAAGTAGACAATGGAAAAACTATTGCCTCTCTTAGGAGCTTGGACATTACTGGGATGGTTGGGCTGGGCTCTCTGGCAAAATCTACAAGGGATCTGGCATCAAGCCCAGCAAATGCACCGTATTCCCTGCTCTGGCTGTGAATTTTTTACGGGGGACTACCGCCTAAAATGTACGGTGCGTCCTCAGATCGCCAGCACAGAGGCGGCCATTGATTGCCTCGATTATTTGCCTGGGACTAAATGATTATTGGCATCGTTGGTTTAGGGCTCATTGGCGGCTCCCTCGGTCTTGATTTTCGCAACAGGGGTCATCAGGTATTGGGGGTTTCTCGCCAACAAATTACGATCAAACGAGCCCTAGAAAGGGGTGTTGTCGATGAGGCAAGTTGTGATTTGTCCCTGCTCAGTTCCGCTGAAGTCATTTTTTTATGCCCTCCCTTAAGGATGATTCTGCCGACCCTTCAGGCATTATTACCCCACCTTAATCCTGGTACTATTGTCACGGATGTGGGGTCGGTTAAAACGGCGATCGCCGAAGCGGGTGATGCGATTTGGCCCAAGTTCATTGGCGGGCATCCCATGGCAGGCACCGCCGAGCAGGGGATCGAAGCCGCTCAACGAGGACTTTTTGAGGGAGCGGCCTACGTCTTGACCCCCACGGACCACACCAATCGCCAGGATTTGGAGATTTTAACCCAGTTGATCCAAGGTCTGGGAGCCAGGCTTCATACCTGCTCCCCCCCAGACCACGACCAAGCCGTTGCTTGGATTTCCCATTTGCCGGTGATGATTAGCGCCAGTCTCATTGCTAGCACTCAGCAGGAAGCAGACCCCAAGGTTTTGGCCCTTGCCCATCAGCTCGCCAGTTCCGGCTTTCGGGATACTAGCCGAGTCGGAGGCGGTAATCCAGAGTTGGGACGGATGATGGCTCAGTTTAACGGCCCAGCCCTATTGCATTCCCTTACTCTCTATCGTCAGGAACTAGAGCGGGTGACGGAGCTGATCGCCCTAGAACAATGGGATGCATTGCAGAATTGGTTGGCACAGACCCACGGCGATCGCCAAAAATTCCTGTGAGAGAGAGAGACCCGCCATCCCCTATAATGGGCTTTCCTCTGCCTGTTTATTGCCTGCGACCATGAAATTATCGGTCATTATTCCTGTTTACAACGAAGTCACCACCCTTGATCGCCTACTCAAAGCCGTAGTTCAGGTATTACCTGAGGTCGAAAAAGAAATTGTGATGGTGGATGATGGCTCAACGGATGGTACGCGGGAATGGCTAAGTAAATGCTTTGGAGAACCCGACGGGCATCCTATTCCGGTTTTTGTGGATAAAAATCAGGACCTCATTCCCGTAATCGCCGCCATGGAGAGTGAGCCGGAAGACCTGAGTTCAAACCTGTGGGTTAGTATCATTTTTCATCGCCAAAACCAAGGCAAAGGGGCCGCCTTGCGTACCGGTTTTCGAGAAGCCACGGGAGATATTCTCATTATTCAAGATGCTGACCTGGAGTACGACCCCAGAGACTGGCAACCGATGTGGAATTTGATTACCGAAGGCTGGGCGGATGTGGTATTTGGGTCTCGATTCTACGGCAATCCCCATCGAGTCTTATATTTTCACCACTATTTGGGCAATAAATTAATTACCAGTCTCATTGATTTGGTCTGTAATATTAACCTCAGCGATATTGAGGTGTGCTACAAAATGTTTCGCCGAGAAGTCTTAGATGATCTTCATCTAACCTGTAATGATTTCGGCTTTGAGGTTGAATTCACCATGAAGGTGACCCGGTCTCGCCGTCGTTGGCGCATCTATGAAGTCGGGATTTCTTACTACGGACGCACCTATGCCGAAGGTAAAAAAATTAACTGGAAAGATGGCGTTAAAGCCCTCGGCTATATTATGAAGTTTTGGCTCACCTCGGCCTAAAATAATCCCCCTAGTTTAGGAGGGGGAAATGGTAGCGAATTGAATTATTTAATACAGAACATTTGTCTAAGCAACAGCTAATCCGTAGGATGACATCCGCATGATGTCACGGGTGGTAAAGCCAATATTGCTGAGGGCTTCGCCATAGCTAATCATAAAGTCTTCAACTAGGGCTTCTTTTTCCATGCCCAGGACTTTGGCATCATCTTGGACTTGATTTAACATTCGCCAAACCAGGGGTAGATTTTCTTTATTAGCGGTTTCTAATTCGGCTTTGGCGGTTTCAAAATGAGCTTTCAACCATTCTTCTCCATAGTTCAGGTGGCTATACTCGTCCTTGACCACGCCTTCGGTAATCTTGCGAGCAAAATCATCGGCTACGGGGATATAAATGTTGTAAGCGGCGATCGCAAAGGCTTCGATGATGAGGGATTGAATTAATAGACAGGTGATAATTTTTCCTTCTGCAAAGGCTTGTTGAAAATTACCGTGGAGCCCGGAGAAAAATTGCTTGGCATAGTCCATGTCTGGCGTGACACTCAAATTTTTTCCACAGGCTTGGAACCCGGCCCGATGGCGATTTTCCATCTTAGCCAAACGAACTAGGTCAAATTTATCATCTGGGAGTAATTCTGCCATTTGGAGATAATTGTCATAGGCTTCCTGTTCTCCTTCAATGACAATGGCGTTGATTCGACTGTAAGCATCTTTGTAGACTTCGCTAGCGTAGTCAAATTTTGGGTGTACAGCAAGCTCTGGCATAGGGGAATTAGTCTCCTGGGTTTAATGGGATGTTGAAATGGCTTATTTTATACGTCCGCCATTTTTTGTAATCCAGATTCTACTTTAGTGCAAGTTGTTGAAATCTGGAGAGATTCGGCTATTTAACAAATCTATCTTGATGATTGGTCTTTTTCAATTGTTTTGCCTCGCAGGGGGCTCAGTACTCTTTGGGTAAACCGAAGTATGGCCATCGAGGAAGAAGTATCCAGGGTACAGGAGTTGAACCTGTCTAGGGCGAATTATGAGTTCGCTGCCTCAACCGCTCGGCCAACCCTGGAGTATTTTTTGAACTTAATTATACCCTATTTTATCGGTACATTCAGGTCTTTTTGACGACTTAATGGCCAACCCACCGGAATTTTGTAGGATATTCTAGCTCGACTGTCCTCATTCCCGACGAGGAAAATAGTTTGAGTTATCAAAAAATCAGGTGTAACTCGTAAAGCTTACCAACGATAAAATTCATAATAAATGTTACCGAGGGTTTCATAGGTATCACCACCGAGGGTTTGCAACTTTGCTTCCAAAAAATCGGTACATTCTTCCATAGAAAGCTCAGTTCTTTGCATAAAGGTAATAATACTAACCTTACCCTGGCTTTGGTTCACGAGTTTATAAAAAATAGATTCGGTGTCTTTTTTAAGATTTTTTAGATAAAAGTAAATGGACAGGGATGCCCCGATAGAAACAGCTAAGCCAAAACCATGGAAGAGCGGATTTTTTAGCAAGGACTCAGCAAAAAAGAACTCAAAAATAGCGAAAAAAATCAACGCATTGAAGAAAATAGGAGTTGAGCCAATTTTTTCCTGCTCTGTTCTAGACTTGAGCCGAACTAAGGTAAATATGTAAAAAGTTAGGCTGGAAAGTAGGTAAGGGAGCCATTTCATGGGAAAGTTTCCACGGCCACAGAATAACATCTAAGCGCAGACCTATCGTAGCCTGAATTTCTGTGACCTGAAAAGTCTTAGCCCAACTATTCACAATGATTCAACCCATTAGAAATGGTTTAGGTTAATACCCGCTTCTTTGGCCATGGCCTGTAGCCCTTTAGTTTCTAGGCTTTTGATAGCTTTGGTCGAAATACGCAATCTAACCCAACGATTACCTTCGGCCCACCAGACTCGTTTCCATTGCAAGTTGGCTTGCTGTAAGCGTTTGGTACGACGGTGGGAGTGGGAAACGGCGAATCCGTTATTGGCTTTTTTCCCGGTGAGTTGACAACGGCGAGACATGACAAAACCTCCTGAGGCTTGCTTAGATTTAAGTCCAGTCCATCATTATACCAGAGGAATTTGCTTAGATCCTACTGGACTGTCCACCAACCCAAGGCCGGGCCAAGAAAGCGCACGGTAATCCAAATGCCCGCCATGGCGCCGATGCCAATCCAAGCGCCTCGGGTCGTCCAACTATAGAAATCCTGGCCTTGGCGTTGGGTGATGGGTAACCAGGGCAGAATTCTTTCGTCTTTGCCGTATTGGTCTCCTAGGGTTTCTTTGCGTCGCTTGGATTCACCCATGATGCTTGTTCCTGTTGAGTTGACCCATCAATTTTACCCTAACTCTTACCCGAGGCAATTTTGGTGATTGGGCTAAGATTTTGTGGCAAAATTGGAGCAAGTTCACATTTGATTAGGATGGCGGTATGTTTGCGAAAGTCTTAGTTGCCATGGATATGTCTCCCTCGGCCAAGCAGGTCTTTAGCACTGGGCTTTCGCTCGCCGAGAAATATAACGCTCATTTGCACCTCCTCCATGTGCTCTCGGCGGAGGAAGAAACAAGTCCTGTGCCGATCCCGATAAATTTGGACGAAATGTATCCAGCGGCGGGGAGTGAATTAACCTTAGAGCTATGGCAAGAACAGTGGCAAGAATTCGAAACCCAAGGGCTGGAACTGCTACGCTCACGCTCTGAGCTCGCAACAGCGGCGGGAGTGACAACGGATTTTCAGCAAGTTGTGGGTAGTCCCGGTAAAACCATTTGTCGTGTTGCCCAGGATTGCTCGGCGGATATGATCGTTCTAGGACATCGCGGGCGCTGGGGCTTAAAGGAAATTTTCTTGGGGAGTACCAGTAATTACGTTTTTCACTATGCGTCCTGTTGTGTTTTAATTGTGCCGACTCCAGAAATGTGATGTCCTCCAGGTAGAGATCTTGGTGGGTACAGTGCCGACTTCCCAAGACCGCTTTTGTGATTTTCCTGCTTCATCCGTCCTCCCTAGAATGTTGCGTTCGACGGCTCGGGTTAGTTCACCCAAACGTCGAGGTGCTCACAAGCCGCCCCTCAAACTTTCCCAGTTTAAGGATTGGGGAAGAAGCCGAATTTTATAGTTGCAGTGATCAAGGCCCCCAAGAATGGCTAGGATTAACGCCCAAGTTTGCTTATTTTGACTGTCTTCGAGCCGTTGCACGTGGTTGTTAAGGGAGTCAAGTTTTTCTTCTACCCTAACTTGAGAAATTTTGAGATCCGTTAGGTCTGTCTCAATGCGGTCTAGACGGTCAAAACGCTGTTCAAATTTGGCAAATATTTCCTTAAGGTCAGTTTCGATGGTGGTGCTCATGGTTGATTTTTTCCTTGAAAGTCTTTCAACTTCTCGGGTTCTGGATATTTATGCATCGGGCAGACCGATTCAGTCAAATAGATCTTGAGCAAGGCTTGTTCTTCTGACTTTGTTTTATACAGTGGGCAGATAGAAACGAAACTGACTGCCTTGGACTAACCTACTCTCAACGAAGATTTCTCTTTTTTTGTAATTTCACCTTTTGTAATTTCACCAAACTACCCGAATCAGCGGGGAGATTTTCCCGTTTGGCAACATAATCCATTTCCCCGGTAATCAATCCCTGCCGTGCGTAGTGCATCCTGGAAGGCAAATCGCCTAGGACAGTTTGATATTTTTTTAGTTAGTCCTGATTATTGATGACATGACCCTATTCAGAGCTCAGGACTTTTGGGCTCCAGAGGAAGAATTTAGTACATTTGCTCTTTTGGTTGCCTCTTTTATCAGGGGTTTAGGTTTAGTTAACTTAAACGTTTTTGGTAAGGCGATCGCCCCTAGAAGAATGGCTCCCAGGGAAAAAATCCCCATGCGCCCCAGGTGATTACTTTTGTAACAAAATCTATAAGCACTGGCAGATAGAACTTTTAGATATTGACACAAAATCAAAAACATCCGCTATAGTGAAAGGGTAAACCGAACAATATTAAGCGAAGTCAAAAAAATGATGAGAAGTGGAAGAGGTGGTATGCGACAAGGGGCCGGGCGCAAATCTCCCTGGCAAAACAGCGAAACCCAAACTATTCGCGTGCCCGTGGCGATTAAAAACGAATTGCTTGACCTGGGGCAACAGCTAGACCAGGGTCATGGGGTGATTGGGGGTCGATTGCGGCGGGAATTGGAACAATTGTTGGATCAATGGGAGGCCCAATCTGCGGAACTTGGTGATGGGGAAGAGGAAGGGGAACCCGTCCAGCAGTTACTCACAGAAATTCGCAGTTTGTTAGCAAATCATCCCTGTCAAGCGGGCCAAGGCGGACACGGCGATCGCCATCAACGGCAATTTCGGCAACGGGGTCAATGCGGTAAGTCGAGTCGGGACGTTTCCGTTATGGACAATGAAACCCCGTTAGATGCCCCATCCTAACAGGAGCGAGCCTTGGTAATAGACAAAGCTTAAAATCCAAGCGGCTGCTAAGGGAACTACCACAGAAATAATCGTATAGCGCACAGATTTTGATTCCCCCCAAATGGCTCCTAAAGTGGTTAAACAGGGAATATAAATCAGGCTAAATAGGCAATAGCTAAAGCCCTGGGCAAAGGTAACCGTGCGTTGAATTTCTTGGGTGACCCCTTCATCGCTGAGTCCATAAAGTACCGTTAGGGCCGCGACTTGAACTTCCTTGGCTACAAAGCCGAAAATGAGAGAAACCGTTAAAAAGGGATTGATGCCCAAGGGATTCATTAATGGTTGAAAAATACTACCCAATTGTCCAGCATAGGTGTCTAAGCCCGTACTGCCTTCGGGGAATGAGGTTAAAAACCAAATCAAGCTACTACCGATCACCATGAAGATCGAGAGGCGCAGTACAAATTCCTTCATCTCTCCCCAAACTCGGAAGAAAATCTGTTTCAGGGTTGGTAGGCGATAGGGGGGCAATTCCAATACAAAGGGATCGCGGGCTTGGAAGTACTTAAACTGACTTAAAATCGCCGCCAGGATAAACGCCGCCCCAAAGCTTATTAAATACAGCAAAAATAAGGCGATCGCCCCTTGGGTTCCGGGTAACACCGCCGCGAGAATAAACACAAAGACTTGCAATCGGGCAGAGCAAAGGGAAAAGGGAATAATCAACATCGCCAACAACCGCATCCCTGGACTGCGGAGAATGCGGGTGCCCATAATGGCGGGGACATTGCAGCCAAACCCCATCATTTGCAATACAAAGGTGCGTCCATCCAATCCCAACTGTCCCATCAGGGCATCCATTAAGTAGGCGGCCCGGGAAAGATAGCCACTGCCTTCCAACACACCCATGACAATGAAAAAAATTGCCACTAGGGGCACAAAGGAAAGGAGGGCGGCAAAGCCAGCCCAAATGCCATCAATGATAAGTCCCTGTAATAGGTCTGGCAGGACGGAAACAGCGGGTTCTAATAGGGTAGCTTGGAACCAACCCGTCACCGCATCTACTGGATCGGCACTGGGTAGGCCCACATTCCAAATCAGCCAAAACACACCGAACATCGACGCAAAAAAGATCGGTAAGCCAAAAATGGGATGGAGCATCACCCCATCGATCAAATTGGTGAGAGTGCGGGCGGTAATGGAGGGCATTTCCAAGGTGCCATCCAAAACCATATTCATGGCGGCGATGGTCACGGGTTTTTCATTGAGGGCGGCCCCTAGGTTTTTGACCAGATACGGCTCAGCCTCCGTCTGTAACGCGGAGGTAATGCCGGTGATCGCCCGGGTACAGCCATTCCCCAGCTTGGCACTGATAGCATAAACCGGTATCCCCAGTCGTTCACTCAGAATCAATGTATCGAACTTGACCCCAAAGCGTTTGGCCTCATCCGCTAAATTCAACAGGGCGATCGCCGGTAATCCAAGGGCTTGAATTTGCATCAACAGGCGAAGTTGGCGGTCAATCTGGCTGGCATTGAGAATCACCACGACTAAGTTGACGGGATAGGTTTCCAAAAAGCATTGTACCACCCGTTCATCTTCAGAAAAGCCATTCAGGTCATAGATACCCGGTAAATCCACACATTCCACCGATTCGTCCCCCAATTTCACCGTGGCTTGGTAGAGTTCCACCGTTAACCCTGGCCAGTTGGCGATCGCCGCATTGGCCTTGGTGATGCGATTAAAAAAAGTCGATTTGCCGGTATTTGGTTGGCCGATGAAAGCAATCCGTTTTTGAGCGTCAGTGCGAGGATTTTTTACTGCCCCGCCATGGCAATGATTGGTCATGGTTGTTAACAACTCCCTCAAATTTACTCGGGTTCATCGAAATGAACATCAATTAACTGGGCTTCACTGCGACGCATAGCCACTTCGGTGGTGCTTCCCACCCGCACATGGATTGGCCCCCCCAGCACCGCTTTGCGTAACACTTGGATCGGTTTATTAGAAAAAATACCCATGGCCTCTAACCGTGTCACTAACCCTTGACCATGGGAGCCGGCAAAAACCTCTTTGACCATGGCTACTTGGCCCACGGATAACTCTAACAGCGTCATCAGCCCAACCTCTTAGATAGAAATAATTCTCAACTAGTAGCATAACCTAAATGGGGAGAAATTCAATCAGCCCTGACATTGTCCCCGACAATCGACCTTTAACTATTGCAAATTAATCCCTATTGCTCAAATCAATGTCAGCAGCGACACCAATCCTAAAAACTCTAAAGATCCGCTAAGCAGTGCGCTCCCAATTCTAAACACAAGTAGAATAAAAAATGTAGCATTTGTACAATCCAAGCAGAGGGCCGTCTCCACTTCTTCCTCCCTCCTCACCGAAAATTAACGTTTCGTCCTACCTGGTCGTCACCGCTGGGAAGATTTTAAAGCGATTCAATGGGTAATGGCACAGCGGGCAGGGCTACGCATTCCCTATCTAGACGGAGTAATTGAGTTCATGCCCCTGGGGGAGTACCACAAATCTATCAAAAGCATAATAGCTATTTTGTTCTGATTTTTCCCGCTAAGTATTATGAGTAGCCAATATCCAGCCCTCGGTGAGGAGATTTAACTGTAATTAGTCACTGGCAACAAGAGTAGTCTTATTGAGAAAGTGGGGTGTATGTGATGGGTATAATGAAAAAATGATGGAATACGCCCATGAGACCATTGACGAAATAATCAAAGCTCCCGACTTTGACCCGAATGAGCAA
>JBGSZT010000156.1:0-14989 GCA_041750255.1 Synechocystis sp. | reverse complement strand
GGTAGAGCTCCATAATAGTCCTGGCTGAAGTGATTTATATCAGCCAGTTTCGGACATCTTGGGCCGCTTCGGTCACGGCATGTCCGTTTTCCTTCTCTTCATCCCGCTAGTCCACCGAGAACTTCCCACTGTCCAGCTATGTATTCCGATCGCCATTTTTACTCATTGTGTTTTTATCCTTGTATGCACTTTGGCAAAAACAAACTCGCGTTGTCTTTATTTTCCTGGTGCTAGGTGGGATCTTTCCTTGGTTTGTGATGAGCTTATTAGATTTTATCCAAGGCAGTCAACGCTCTACCGTGGGGCGTTATTTGATTGGATGTTATCCTTTTATACAATTGGCGATCGCCTATGGTTTGAAGATAGTTTGGCGACAGACCAAGCGTTGGTGTTATCTTTTTTTCATACCTCTACTAACTTGCTTTTTGCTTTCTAACACAATTAATGCCTTTCAACTTACGAGTTGGTCTAAAAATCCTAGCATTGATCTGGGTGAAATTATTAATCATATTTCACAAGCCAATACCCCTTTTATTTTGATGGATAGAGGCGATAGCTATACAAATTTTGGCAATCTTATGGCGTTAAATTATTTTTTGCCTCCTACAGTTCAATACGCACTATTGGATTATCCCCCCGAAACAGAAATTCTGGAGCAATTTTTACAACTACCCAGGGGAGATACCTTCGTTTATGAACCAACGAAAGCCCTTAAAACAGAACTTATTAACTTAAACTACAGATTAGATTTAGTTCCAAATACCAATGGCTTTTTTGCTCTCAAGCCAAGCCATGGTATTAAGTAAAAAAATTATTGCTCGGCGGGTGGTGGTAGTTTACGAATTTCAGAATAAAAAGCACTGTAGCTCATTTGCTGTTCGAGTTGAATCAGGCTGGTTCTGAGTCTTAAATTTGGGCTGGCAAACCAAAGCCGCTCTTCAATACGGGTATTTTGATCACCTAGCACAAAGGTGAGGCTTTCATCGATCGCCAAATTATAGTGGCCCATCAGTAGAGAACCGTTAGCTAGCCTAATCAGTTGCCCTTGATTGGGATGTTGAGGGGGAATAAAAGCGTAAAGAATCGTCCCTTTGTGTTGAGGTTTGCCCCAATCGACGGAGGTGTCCCAACTGAGTTTAATAGCAAAGCTTTCAGGATCAGACGTGATCTTGTGATCGGCAATCATTGTTCCCCATAGGGGGTTATCAAGGTCAATAAGATCAATGGTCAACTCAGATTTATGGTTTTCCGCCTGATTGTCTTGAAAGTTGAAGTGAGTACGCTGGGAGAACCATTTACCTTCCCAGGAGGCTAAATAAGCGTGAAGTTCCATGCAAGTTAAACTCGAATTGACCAGATTCAAATAATTTTAGGATATTTCGAGCCGTTGTAAAGAAAGGGTTGCAGCTTGGCTCACCTGGGGATGATCCTCCTTGGCCATAAATCGCAGGGCCTTGAGGCTTTGTTCGCTGGGTAAATTGCCCAGGGCTTCCGCCAGCCGTTGCCGAACTAACCAATCCTCTGAACTGGCAAATTTAAGAATGGTCTCGACACTATCCACCGCGCCAATTTCTCCGAGGGCAGCGATCGCCGCTTGTTGCAAGACAGTTTCGGGGCTATTGAGGGCATTTAACAACACCTGCTTGGCACGAATATCCTGTAAATTACCGAGGGAAACGGCGGCACTAAAACGGACTAACCACTCGGTATCTTCATAAAAGGCGCGAGTTAAAGGCTCTAGAGCGCGTTTATCCGCCAAATAACCCAAAGCACCGGCAGCATCGGCTCGAATGCCATAATCCGGGTCAGTTTCCATGAGAGAGACCAAGATCGGATAACATTCGTCGGTTTGCTTGACCCCTAGGGCGAAAACTGCCATGGAGCGGATTTGTAACACTTCATCATCGAGAACTTTTTTAATCAAAGGTACCGCTTCTTCCCCCGAAAACGGTCGCAAAGACGCCAGGGCAATCATCCGGTCGCGGGAATTTGTACTGTCCAATTGGGTGGCAATCTGCTCTAGGCTTAGCGGGTTCATGGGCTTTTATAATATTTCTTTATATTTCTTTACATTCTATCATTACCCCAGAAAAGTTTGCGGAGCGATGGATCCGCTATGGTAGTTAAGGCGTGTTGATATTAGGTAATAATTTGCTATGGGTGCAATCCAAGGGATTCGGGGAACCCGCGATATTTTTCCGCCGGAAACGGGCTATTGGCAAAAAATAGAACAAACCGCTAGGGAAATCCTAGGACGGGCACTATACCAGGAAATTCGCACCCCGATTTTTGAGCAGACTGACCTGTTTGAACGGGGCATTGGCGAAGCCACGGATGTGGTCGGCAAGGAAATGTATAGTTTTACCGACCGTGGCGATCGCCGGATTACTCTCCGCCCCGAAGGAACTGCTGGGGTGGTGCGCGCCTACATCGAACACAATCTCCATGCCACCGGCGGAGCCCAACGGCTCTGGTATACCGGGCCTATGTTTCGCTATGAACGCCCCCAGGCCGGCCGTCAACGGCAATTTCATCAAATTGGGGTAGAAGTCTTGGGCAGTGCTGATCCCCGCGCCGATGCGGAAGTGATCGCCTTAGCGACGGATATTTTACAGACCTTAGGACTAAAACATTTGCATCTAGCCCTCAATTCTGTAGGCAACGGCGAAGACCGACAACACTACCGAGAGGCTCTGGTGGCTTATCTAACTCCCTACCGCAGTGAGTTAGACCCGGATTCCCAAGACCGCCTAGGGCGTAATCCCCTCCGCATCCTAGATAGTAAAGCTGAGCGTACCCAAGAAATTGTTCAATCTGCGCCCAGTATTTTGGACTATTTAGGCGATGAATCCCGTCGTCATTTTGAGCAGGTACAGCAATTATTAATCGACCTGGACATTGTCTACGAATTAACACCCAGCTTAGTCCGGGGTTTGGATTACTACACCCACACTGCCTTTGAGATTCAATCCGATGATCTGGGGGCTCAGGCAACGGTTTGTGGGGGTGGACGCTACGACGGTTTAGTCAGTTCTCTGGCGGGGCCAGAAACTCCCGCCGTCGGCTGGGCGATCGGGTTAGAGCGGTTGGTGATTTTGCTCCAGCAATTGCAAGCCCCTCCGGTCTTAATCCCAGATTTTTACCTTGTATCAAAGGGCGAAAAAGCAGAACCCAAAGCGCTAATCTTGGCCCACAGGATCCGCCAAGCTGGATTTGCCGTAGACCTGGATTTGAGTGGCAGTGCCTTTGGTAAGCAATTTAAGCGAGCCGACCGTCATCAGGCGATCGCCTGTTTAGTGCTAGGGGATAGCGAAGCCGAGACAGAGACCGTACAACTCAAGTGGCTAGCGACCAAGGAGCAAGAAAACCTGAGCATTAGTGATTTATTCGCTCAATTAGATAGCTTGAAAGCAAAAATAATTGATTTTCAGTCCCAAAATTGAGTGGTTAACATATCATCAATAGAACGAGTGACATACTCCCAGCGCTCATGCTGAAGCATAGAGCGTGGGCTTCTCAGTGACTCCTGCTATTGCATCGGACATTTCCTGAGCTTTATTGACCGGATGCCCCTCGGCCAAGCTTTTGATATTTATCGCTGCATTGTGGTCACGATCCAATACACAACCACAGTCGCATTTGTGAATACGCTCCGACAAAGTTTTACGAACAATCTGCCCACAATTGGAACAAGCCTGACTGGTATTTTTGGGGTTAACCGGAATCACTGACAGCCCACAGCACGGGATTGTCATGATCTACTTTAACTGGATTTGGCTACACAGTCGGTTTACTAACACGGCGGCGCAACGAGCAGGGTTAGCCGTTTATCCCTGGACTTGGCATGACATCATCTCATTCCCCACGATAATTCTGATGCACTACCGAACAACGCAACCTTTACAAACCGTTACTCCAGGTTCGCCAAAAGACTCTTCAAATCCACCATTACTCACCCAAAGCGACTACACGATGTAACACCTCATCAATGCGGTAAGGGCAAGTTGCTGGAAAGTCTAACCCCGTTTCCTTGAAGGCGTCTATCTTTGCTGTTGAATAAACTTTGATTAGGGATTCATCCACCAAATATCGCTTTAAGCTTGGGCTATCCTCCAAATACAAATTGATGTTAGCCCGTTCCCGTTGTATTGTTCCCAACCAACTACGAGATCGCCGGTGGGGTTGATAATCCCACTTCAGTAAATGATGGACAATCAACCGTAGACTGCTCAACAGGCGGTCTCTTTCTCGCTTCGACAAATCCCGCACCTCTTCCACTAAATTTTCGATATCAAGTTCCGTAAAGTTACCCGATGCGAGTAAATCGGCCATGGTTTCTGCCCATTGGCTATAGTCTTGTTCGTATAACGGCTTCATCTCGACTTTGCCCATGGATATGTCTATGGTTGAATCGTAGCACGACTTATTTCGGTGGTTATTCTTGGCACTAGTCTCTCAACGAAGGAGTCCACAGTAACCATCAATGTGTAGCAGTTCATCGATAGGAAGAGTACGAGAGGAAAACCTATGGCCATAGCAGGTCTCTTGTTAATCAGGATTAACTAAAAAAATATCAAACTGTCCTAGGCGATTTGCCTTCCAGTCCCTTAAAGAATGGTGTTAAAATTTTCCCTATAGCTAGGGGTGTCTAGGCGACTAGGCTGAGAAAAAACCCTTAGAACCTGAGACTGGGTAATACCAGCGTAGGGAAGCTGTTTATTGAGGATTATTAAATATGAGAGCTGATTGGGTTGCGAAACGGCAAGGGCATACCAATGTATCCCAGATGCACTACGCACGACAGGGATTGATTACTGAGGAAATGGACTATGTCGCCAAACGAGAAAACCTCCCCGCTGATTTGATTCGGGATGAAGTAGCTCGGGGTCGGATGATTATCCCCGCCAATATTAATCACCCTAACCTAGAACCCATGGCGATCGGCATTGCCTCGAAGTGCAAGGTCAACGCCAATATTGGCGCGTCGCCAAATTCTTCTAACATCGATGAGGAAGTCGCCAAACTTCACCTAGCGGTGAAATATGGAGCAGATACCCTGATGGATTTGTCCACCGGCGGCGGCGATTTGGATGTGATTCGCACGGCGATTATTAACGCTTCGCCAATTCCCATTGGCACGGTGCCAATCTATCAAGTACTCGAAAGTGTCCATGGTAGTATCGAAAATCTGACCGCCAACGACTTTTTACACGTCATTGAAAAACACGCCCAGCAAGGCGTAGACTACATGACCATCCATGCCGGATTATTAATTGAATATTTACCCCTGGTTAAAACTCGGATTACCGGCATTGTTTCTCGCGGTGGCGGCATTATTGCTAAGTGGATGCTCCATCACCACAAACAAAATCCGCTCTATACCCACTACGATGATATCATCGAAATTTTCAAGCGTTACGATGTCTCTTTCAGTTTAGGGGATTCCCTGCGTCCGGGTTGTACCCATGATGCCTCCGATGATGCCCAATTGTCGGAGCTCAAAACTCTCGGTCAACTCACCCGTCGAGCCTGGGAACACGATGTGCAAGTGATGGTGGAAGGCCCCGGGCATGTCCCCATTGATCAAATTGAATTCAATGTCAAAAAACAAATGGAAGAGTGCAGTGAAGCCCCCTTCTATGTATTGGGGCCCCTCGTCACCGACATTGCTCCTGGCTATGACCACATCACCTCCGCCATTGGTGCGGCGATCGCCGGTTGGCACGGCACAGCCATGCTTTGCTACGTCACCCCCAAAGAACATTTGGGCTTACCGAACGCCGAAGATGTGCGAAATGGCTTGATTGCCTACAAAATTGCGGCCCACGCGGCGGATATTGCTCGCCATCGTCCGGGAGCCCGAGACCGGGATGATGAACTCTCTAAAGCTCGTTACAATTTTGACTGGAATCGTCAATTTGAGCTTGCCCTCGATCCCGAACGGGCGAAGGAATATCACGATGAAACCTTACCCGCAGACATCTACAAAACCGCCGAATTTTGCTCCATGTGTGGCCCCAAATTCTGCCCCATGCAGACCAAAGTTGATGCGGAAATGTTAGAGGAACTCGAAGCGTTTCTAGCTAAAGATAAGGAGTTGGTCGGCCAGTAGTGGTTGTCAAACGTAAGGTGGGTGTAATGCCCACCTCTAAATATTTAGGTTATCCCTGGGTCTCAGTATTTGAAGCCTTTAGTTAGCAAGGGTTTTGCGCACCTAAATTTTAAAACTTATCTCTACAGCTAAGCTCAAAAATTTCCCCTTTCAAGCTTTACAACTCCCAATCTTGGCTCGTATTGCACAAAAAATCATCCCGCAAAATATCCTCTAGCTCATAGGTAAAAGACTCTGGGAAAACCCGAAGTGGTAAGCCTGTTTCTTTTAGAGCCAAATCTACACCTGCTTCAAAGCCTTCTTCTAATGCCTCTGGAGAACGAGACTTTAAACTGGGATTTTGACCCAAATGCCGACGAATTGCCCGACGTTGTTCACGAATGGTCAGAAACCAACTCCGAGATCGCTTTTCCGATTGCAATTCCCACTTTAATAAATGCCCTATCAGTACAGTTAGTCGACTGACTAACTCCCGTAATTCCTGGCGTCCCAAAGCTTCAATTTCCTCTTGTAAATGTTGCCAGTCCAGCTCGGATATAGCTTTCCGAGCTAAAGCCTCTGCTTGCGACAACGTCCAACCATAAAAATCTTGGTTATATAACAGTGATTTTTTCATAATTGTGAAACATACTTGATTACAAACTGTTTTTATTGATTACAATATTAACAACAATCCGTACAACCATTACACAAGGATGTATGAGAGCTTACAGCCAAATTCTATCAATCTATCGTCTTTTTTTGTGTTCAATGTTCAGTAAACCCTCTCAAAATCAAACGGCGATGCTTTTGCCAAACTTCAGCATGAACGACCAACATAGCCAAACATTTCATTCAATAAGCGAAGATTGCCTCAAATATCAATTCTTGAAAATCGTTAAACACATCTAGTGTTGTCGTGCAGAATACATATTTTAAAAAAAGTAAACTCTTTACTGTTTCCAAAAAGTTTTTCTAACTAAAACTTTATCTTTAAATTGAAGATGATCGTGGAAAAATCATGTTTATATCCCTCTCTGTTATCATTGTCACTCACAATCATGCTAAATATATTCGATGTTGCTTAAATGCACTAGTTCCAGAAGTAGAAAAACTGGAGGGTGAAGTGATTGTAATTGATAACAAGTCAGATGACGCAAGTAGTATGATTGCGTCTCAATATCCTACAGTTCAACTCCACATTAACAAAGAGCGTCGAGGCTTTTCTGCCAATAACAATTATGGAATGGCTTTAGCTCGGGGGAAATATCTTCTCCTACTCAATCCTGATACAGAAGTTTTGCCAGGCGCATTAGAAACTCTTATTGCTTTTATGAATGAAAATTCACAAGTCGGACTATGTGGCGCTCAACTCTTATTTCCCGATGGAACTATTCAATCTTCACCTCGCCGCTTTCCTACACTAACTTCTGTAATTGCACGTCGAAGCCCTCTCCGCGTTTTTCTTCGCCATTCTCGTTGGAATAAACACCATCTCATGTTTGATATTAATTATTCACAGCCACAGCCAGTAGATTGGTTGCTAGGAGCATGCTTATTTTTAAGAAGGGAAATCCTTGAGGAAGTTGGTCCCTTAGATGAAGGTTTTTTTCTGTATGTTGAGGATATTGATTGGGCCCGAAGAATACACAAAGAAGGTTGGCAGGTTTATTATGTACCAACAGCAAAAATCATTCATCACCATATAGCAGTGAGTGATAAATATCTTCTCAGTTATTATAATTGGCTACATCTAAAAAGCATGATTCGCTACACCAGGAAATATCTCGTTCCACCAATACCAGGATTAAAAATTTTTAATTGCAACACAGATATATGGGAATCTCAAAAAATCATGCTGACTGTTTTATGCTTACAAGGCTGGAGATTATTCTTTTATTCTAATGCAGGAAATCAAGCAATACATATTCATGCACGTAAAGGTAAGCAAGAATATAAGTATTGGCTAGAGACTGAGAATCATGAGGTAAAAGAAGCTTATACCTATAATTTAAATGATAATAATGAAAGAGAAATAAAGGAAATCATCTATCATGATTTTGATTATATTGTAGAAAGTTGGAACGACTTTTTTGGAGGTCAGATGTGAACTAAGAGAACTTTACTCAATATAATTATAGATATTAATAAAAAAACACCATTTTGCTAATTCCATGGCAAAATCAGTAGACATTGGAAGTAAACCTCTTTTTCCAAGGCGAGGTGTGCGTGGGCGACTGAGGTGATATGCTGACTATTGAGATTTCTTAACTTGTCATGGCTAAAATAACTGATAACAGGAATAAAGTTAAGTCAGATATTCGCGCTCCCCATAGATTTAGCTTATTTTCCCTCTCAGATTGGCAATGGTATCGAATTATTACCCTTTTAGCTAGTGATATTATTGCGATCGCCATTGCCTGGCACATGGCCCGTTACTTAAATAAATTTTACTCCCCTATCCCGCCTCAACTGGTGTGGTGGGTTTGGTTGGGGATTCCTAGTTTGTTTTGGCTATTTACTGCAATTAATATTTTATTCTTTAGCCAAGCAGGATTATATAGTTCTTCTAGCCAATGGAAAAACTATCTGCAAGTAGGAGAATTGACCAGCTTTGTCTATCTGGGCTCATTGCTAGTCAGTTATTTATATAACCCAACCCTTGACCTACCACGATCACTTTTTTTTACCGCTTGGTTCAGTAGTGTTTTTCTCCTGATCGGGTTTCGACTGATAGTCGCCTTGCTCGCTGGGCTAGTGACTAAAACAAAATCCCAAATTCCTGTTTTTATTATTGCCCCTGGGGACAAGCTTCAAAAATTATCAGCTACTCTACAAAGACGATCTGATTATAAAATAGTCGGGGCTACTCTCGCCTCCGTCGCCAATAGTCCGGCTATTTTGCCCATGATAATTAACTCCAATGCCCAGGAAGTTCTGGCGAGCAATCTCCCCCAGAGTGAATTAGCGTCTAATCTATATTGGCAACTAAGGAGAATTGGTATTCCCTTGCGCTTACTTCCTTCTAGCCAAGAGTTTTTGTACCGCCGGGGCATTCCTGAAATATTTGCTGGGCTTCCAACCATTCGTGTTGACCCCCCGACCCTCGGTGGTTGGGAATATCGGTTTAAGCGTTGGCTAGATCTGATTGGCGCCTTATTAGGAGTGATTTGTCTGGCGCCTCTCCTAATGGCGATCGCCACGGCGATTTATCTTTCCTCCCCAGGAAACCCGTTTTTTCGCCAAGAGAGAGTCGGTTTGCATGGTCAAATCTTTCAAATGTGGAAGTTTCGCACCATGATAAAAAATGCAGATGCACTGCAAGCGGGACTCGAACGTCAAAACCAAACCGATGGAGTTTTATTCAAAATCCATGACGACCCTCGCATTATCCCCATTGGGCATTTCCTGCGCCGTACAAGCCTTGATGAACTTCCTCAACTATTTAACGTTCTTTCAGGTCAAATGAGCTTAGTGGGACCTCGTCCCTTTCCGATCAGAGATGTTAAAAAATTTCAACCGTGGCATCACACTCGGCATACTGTCTTACCAGGAATTACGGGACTATGGCAAATTTCAGGACGTTCAGACCTCGAAGACTTTAACGATGCCGCCCGTCTCGACCTCTACTACATCGATAATTGGTCACTCAACTTAGATTTGGATATTTTAGTTGAAACCCTGAGAATAGTTTTGTTTGGTAAAGGGGCATACTAAAGCCATCCGTGATTCCTAAAGTTTCTTTTTTTCTGTAGTTGGACTGATTAATTCTTACAATATTTATGACCCAGACTAACAAGGTTCACCCGACTAAATCTAACGGAAAATTATTTGCTCTTCTAAGCGCTTTTTTCTATGCCCTTTTTACCCTGATTCCTGATAGTCATAGCTTAATGGTGGCTTGGTCATGGGTATTTATTTGGCAAGCGGGCTTGTTTTTTCCCGTCCTCTGGTTACTTGCCCAAGTTTGGCAAACAAAATACTTAAAGCCCCTGGGTAATAGCATTGATTGGTTAATTGGGCTTGCTGCTATCGGGGTAATAGTTTCTACTATTTTTGCTGAATTTCCTAACCAAGCCCGATGGTATGCGTGGGTAACACTATGCTTTATAGCGGCTCTCTATGCCCTCAATTATTGGCTAGATAACGCTCAACGCCGTTACCAACTTCTCAAGTGGCAAGGTTATCTCAGTATTGCCTTTATTGTCATTAGCCTTAGCCTATGGACAAGCCAAACTTTTCTACCAGAGTTGGCACGATTAGACCTCCTCAAACAATCTGGTGTTAATAATGTAGTCTATGATTTTTCGGTTCTCGAATTACGAAACTGGGCCCCCCTTGGGCATCAAAACTACGTCGCCGGTTATCTCTTGTTAGCGTTGCCCCTCCTAGTCGGCTTAGGTCTATTAGAAAAGAATTGGAAACGCTGGTTATGGCTAGGAGGATTTGGCTTGGGGTTACTCAATCTTTATACCACCAGTTCTAGGGGAGGATGGTTGGGGTTATTGATACTTGCTTTTATGGCGTTAGGTTTTTTCTTAGTTCGCAGTCCTTTCTCCACAGTCTCCAAGGGTTTAGCGAGTCTTGGGGTTATGGCGATCGCCGTTCTTGCAGTCTTTAGTAATAATCGCCTACGTAGTTTACTGCTGGAGGTATTCAGTGGAAATATTGGCGGACAATCTGCCTATCGTGTCGTCACCTCTACCGTAGGGTACCGCATGGGGGCAGATAACTTTTTATCCGGAGTTGGCTTAGGGGGAGTTCCCCTTTTATACCAAAAATACTTACCCGTGTGGGGAGGCAGAGAAGCGGAGTTAAATTACCAACTCCACTCAACGCCCCTTCAGCTTTGGGCAGAAATGGGAATATGGAGTATTTTGATAGGTGCAAGTGCTTTTATTTTATTTATATTCCTTGCTTGGCGCTGGTTATTTTCTCCCCACATTGAGAGAAAAGATTCTATCTTAATTGCCAGTTGCTTGGCCGCATTCCTAGCCTATGGTGTAATGAGTTTCACCGACTACCAACTAGATAACATTGCCATTAGTGGCACTCTCATTATTTATTTAGCCTCCCTTGCCTCCCTATTGTCCAACGAGAATGAACCAATATTACTACAGCGTTATACCAATTTTTTAGCCCTAACCAGCTTAGGAATTGTTTTCGCTATGACCATCTGGCTAATTCCCATTCATCGAGCTTGGCAACTTTCTAGCAAGGGGTTCGCCGCCTACAATCAAGAAAAACCAAATCTGAATGCCTTCATTGAGTCTTTAAGCCAAGCCCATCTCCTGGTACTGTGGGAAAGTTATTATCCCTATCAGCTCGGCTGGAAGTTAGGAGATTTAGCCCTACAAAGTAGTGATCTCCAACAGCAAGCATTATTATTGACAGAAGGGATTACTTGGCTAGAAAAGGGAATAATGGCATCTCCTTATTCAGAATTTGGCCGCAGTAATCTAGGTTGGCTATTGCTCAGCCGTAACCCCCAAGCCGCCGCTGAGAGTTTTGCATCTTCTATCAATTTGGTTCCCAATAAGCGGGGTGTTTTTTATGGATTAGGTTTAAGCCTTTTAGGGCAAGGGAATAAGAACTTAGCCATTGAAGCCTTCAGCTTAGAGATTCTGCGTAATCCTCTTTTTATCACTAGTCCGATTTGGAATTTAGCCAATTTACAATCAGTTTATCTCGACGTTATTGATAATGTTATCAATAATTATAGAACGTTACTAGAACAAAATCCTGAAGCCAGTACATTTAACACCTATCTGCATCAGAGTCGTGGCGGAGTGTACTGGTGGGCAGGAAATAAAAAAGCAGCAAGGAAAGATTTAGAAATGTATGGTGACTCTAGTAGTCAATTATTACTAAAACTTTCTGAAACAAAAAATATTGAATCTGAGCTATCTCAATTACCGTCTTCCCCTCAAATCTTAGTGTTCTTAGCTTGGTTAAAGCCTGAGCAACGTTCTAGCCTACTGCGACAAGCTTGGCTAGCATCCACTAAAACTAGTTTACCCCCTAAAACTGAGGCAGAATTAATGACCGGAATGGAAAATTCAAAGAGCTTTGAGCAATGGCTAAAACAAAATGCGCCAGTTTGGCAATACCGCTTCCAACGAGCGGGCTTTGGTGTCAATCATCGTCATGTTGATGGCTTTCAACCTACGGATTTTTTCCCTGTTATTGACAATCTAGCGATAACAACTTGGTTTAGTAACTTATTTCCGACACCTATTTATAGTCCTGAGTTAGATTTAGCTCTACAGCCTAAACGAGATGATTTGTTATCGAAAAATTAACTTCGTATAAAACGGTTAAGATCGCCACTGGCTTACAGCAAATTGGAATCAGCTATGTCATGTATGCAAACCCTCAAAGCCAGTGCTAGAAACCATTTACCAATTTATTCTTGTGGTAGATTTGCTCGCAAACTGCTGTAAGAACGTGTTTGAAAAGTAGCCTGATGTAGAGAAAATGGTGAAAATGACAAATTTTTCACCATAGCAATAACATCGCTTTTCTATCAGTCTAAGTAGCTAGGCACAATTAAATATAAAACGTTCCAGTGTATATCCTTCTTTCATCAGTTTCAGAAGAACTTTTCGATGTCAAAGCCTGAAGTGCTTGAATAGTAAAGATTTCATGATGTGTACTCAATAAAAGATTCCAACTGCAATTGTTCTTCATGAAAATCAGCAGAGTAAGCTCCTAGCACCCACCTTCCGTACACCCTACATGAAGAGTAGCAGTATTAATAAATGCGCTGTAGATGGAGTGTATACAACAACTATTGCACCACTACAAGTATAGTTCAAACTAATTATTCTATTGATGGTGGCAACCTGCGAAATGTGAGCTAGCAAGGGTTTCAGTCCGTTTAAAATTAATTCTCCGACTAGAATGACGAAAGAGGGGTAAGTGAAGATCCGTAAGGCTTCAATTACAGAGGTTACTTAGTGCCGCTGAAGGGAAACGCCTTAGCCCGCTTGCCGAAAATTAGCCGGGTCTTGGTCACGTCGATGATTAGTTGATAGGGGAACGCCCTGTCGATCGCCGTCTAGGGCCGCCGTGAATTCGAGAGCATCTCTCAAGCGTTTGGCGGCATAAATTGACATATCTCTGGGGACATTAATCCGGTCACGCAGGTAGCGTAACGCCGCATCCGACCCGGCGGGAGGCTGGCAGGTGTCTCCTATCATCATTTGGGTCAAAGCACAGCGGAGAGCTGCATCCATTAACTGGCGATCGCCAGGATTAACGCGAATAATATTAGTCCGGTGTTTCAGCACCCGCTGGAGGGCTTCTTGGCGGGAGGTTTCGGGTTCGGGATAGCCCACATCGGGCAGACCAAACCAGGGGCCCTGATCTACTTGGGCTTGATTTAGCCGAGCTTGGGGCCCCTCATTGCTCCAACAGCCTCCCATCTGCGGCGGTAGGTCGTGGACATGGGTATGAAAATCACTCTGGGTACCGCGATAGGTCGGGCGGGTTTCCATGGCGGCAAACCAGTCCCGAAAGCGGGGGTTATCTTGCCGTAGGGAGTAGCCTTTGTAGTAAAAAAGGCTGGCATTCATGCGCTCGACGTAGGGAGTGAAAATCACATCGGCAGTACTAAATTGATCTAAGAAATAGGGACTCGGCGTACTGGCCAGGACCTGCTCAACTTGATTAACAATGCCTTGAAACTGCTCTCGATTTTGTTGGTCTTGCGTTGCCGACCTCATCGGATAACAAAGCCAGCCACACCAAGCCCGAAATAGCAAGCGTTCTAGCCGTCGCAGGGGCATCACCTGGGGGTCTTGCATACCGTAGACTAAGGGCCCAAAAACCCGCTCTAGGGCCATTAAAATATCATCACTTTCCGTAATCATGCGCCCGTCTAATTCCAAGGCCGGCAGCATCCCCGATGGCACTTTACGCTTATACCAGGCTTCTTTTTCCCCGTAACAAAACATGGTTACCTTTTCGATGCGGTAGGGAATTTGTTTTTCTTCGAGCCAAAGCCAAACCTTTTGGCAGTAGGGACACCAGGCATGGTTATCGCGGTAGAGGGTCACACGCACATCTGCTTCAGTATGACCAAATAGCCGCAGACGGGCTTGGGCATTGGTGGGGCCATGGACGGTATCGAGGTGAAAGTTGCTTAGGGCTTCGAGGTCTTGCCAGCTTAAGGGCGCAGTTTGCATAATAAGTACAATTTAGGTAAGGAGTCTCTTGATTCGTCTCGCAGGCTAGAATAGCACAGGTTCTGGAGTGCAGGGGGATGGATCTTGGCTAAATTACAGCTAAAAAATCTAGAAAAAGAGTATGAGAATGGCGTTAAACTCGTAAAAAATGTGAGTTTGACCGTCGAAGATGGGGAATTTTTGTCTCTTCTCGGCCCCTCTGGCTGTGGTAAATCGACCCTCTTGCGATTGATCGCCGGGTTGGAAGACCCTAGTCAAGGGGAAATTTGGATCGGCGATCGCCTGATGAATGCTGTCTCCCCTGGCGATCGAAATATTGCCATGGTTTTCCAGAGTTATGCCCTCTATCCCCACTTCACGATTTTTGATAACATCGCTAGCCCCCTCAAACTTCGCAACTTATCTCCCTCAGAAATTCAAGCACGGGTAGAAGCTACGGCAGATTCCCTTTCTCTACGCCCCCTGCTCAAACGCAAGCCAGCCCAGCTTTCTGGGGGTCAACGGCAACGGGTGGCCCTGGCCAGGGCCTTGGTACGACAACCTGATATTTTTTTATTAGATGAACCTCTGACTGGAGTTTGGACTAATTTTGAATAGAGGAGCGAGAAAACAGCATGGGAAAATTGCTCAACCCCTGGAAAAAGCTGAACGGAAGTACGAGATGGTAAGGGAACCAGGGCTTTAGGCTACCTGTTCTAGTTCTGATTTC
>JBGSZT010000155.1:0-2953 GCA_041750255.1 Synechocystis sp. | reverse complement strand
AAGTTGGAGCTCGGGTAAAGCTTTCTGGTGCCCGTTGGAATCGAGAGAATGTTCCTCGTATTTTGCGTCTCCGTTGCGCTTATCTCAATCGATCCCCCGTCTTGAGTCTCAAAGTACTATCTTAACTGGGATGCACCCGTTAATGTTTCTTGATGATTTAGTTTTAAGCGGTGGCAAATTCTGTATATTTACGGAGATTGGGCGGGTCAAAGGCTAGGACAATATCGGTTTTAGGTACGCCAAGTTCTACTAATTTGTTGGCGATACCGATTTCTGTTCCATCTTGTTGAATCCAGATCTTGTTATCAACAATATCTAAATGGAGAACAACACCATAGACTCGTTTTGAGTCACGCCAACCAACATAAACTAATTGATAATGGTCGTGTTCGGTGTCAAAAATTGTTTCGGCTTTAATGCGATTATCCCAAACAAGGCTTGCGTGTTCTTTCAGCAAGTCTTGGATGTAATTACGGTATTGGGTAAGGGTATCCATTTGATGAAATAAGTCACGGGCTGGCATATTTTTTTGCCCATCCTTCAGCTAATACTTGTTTGTAAGTTGTTGATAAATTTTCTTCAATTTCAACACAGCCAATTAATTTATTGGTAGCTAAATCTCCTGGGCCTCCTTCCACACAGCCAATAAAATCTGACCAGTCATCTTCTACGTTTGATAGGATTTCTTCGGATTTTTCGGCTAGGTTTGGGGGGTTAATTTGTTGGATAATTTGAAAGACTTGATCAAGGGCTTGTTCTGGAAGGCGATCAATTTCTTGATGGATGATTTGGCGGAGTTCGATGGGGTTCATAATAATTCAAAAGCTTGGATTATTTTTTTATTGATTTGTTCTGTTTGTTTAGTTGTAATTTGACCTAATTTTCGGGTGATCAGTTTACGTTCAAGGGTTACGATACGAGTAACACGAACTTTAGATACTGTTTTTAAACCTGTCTGATTAAATTCAGGATCGGTAATATCCAAAATAAATTCATCGTTTTGTACGGTAGCAATTCCTTGGGAAGAAATAAAGCAAAGCGTTATATCTTGATTGGATGGATTTGTGTATAAAACGATCGCCGGCCTTAATTTTGATGTGGTTAAGTCAGTAAAGGGAAAGGGAACAAGAACGATATCTCCTTTTTTTAGATTACTCATACGGGTTCACCGTCTTCTAAGGTATAAAGATCGGGTTCATCATTTAAGAAGTTAAAGGAGCTTCCCAGATCTGCTAGAGCCATGATTTCTTGAATTTTTATTTCAGGTGTATGGATTAGTGCATCATCAATGTTTTTAGCTAGATTTCCGTGATCAACTTGTCCGATAAAGTCTGCGAGGGGATCAATCGCTGATTTTGTTGAGGTTTGACTCATTTGTTGGATAATTTGAAAGATTTGATCAAGGGCCTGTTCAGGAAGGCGATCGATTTCTTGGTGGATGGTTTGGCGGAGTTCACTAATGTTCATGGTGATCAGGGGTAAAAGTAAGGAGGTTTGTTTAATAACCCATCATATTCCAAGCAGCTAGGCGGATGTTTCTAAAAGAATTTGTTGCCAAGGATTGTCGGTCTTTTGGCTGAGATAAAGAACTTCAATACCAACAACTTTACCGGCTTCGTTGTAGTCGAGTATGATGCCATCTTTGATTTCTTCAGATTCAACAATATCTGAATCATCAAGGCGTAGATAAAGGGCATCGTCTTCTTTATGAAGAGTTAGTTTCATTTGATTCTCCTATCGAAAAATAAGGTAACAATTTTATTTGGCTCTATGGTTTGATTGACGACTATCCGCAAGTATCTATTGCCAAATTCTTCAATTTGTTTAAGGTAGTGAGTGTTACCATGTTCGTCTGCCAAGGGAATAATTTGATCGGGATTCGTAAGTGTTTCTTGTATCCAAGTCGTTTTGAGTTTTCGTTCTTGAATTTGAAATTGGGCGTGTTTGGTTAATGTGTAACCGTCAATCATTTAGTATCCTCCTCAATAGCCCATCATATCCCAGGCGGCTAGGACGAGGCGTTGGGTACGGTATTCGCCGTATTTCTTGATTTCGTTGTTTTTCAGGACTCGGAAGGTTTCGCTGGGGAAGTCTGGGCCATAAACATCGGCGGGGTCGAGGATGTAGCGCAGTTCGTCACGGGTGAGGCCATAGAGTTTGGCGTATTTAGCATCGAGTTCGGCCCGGAGGATCGCCCTTCTGTTTTCATCCCAAATGAAGGGATCGCCGTGGTAGCCCATGTCTTCGGCGAAGGGTTTCATGTCCCAGGCGGTGTAGGTAAGTTCGAGGACTCGATCGCCGATATATTCGATGTCTTGGGGGCTGTAGGATTCGGGGGGAATGAGGGGGAGTTGTTTAAGAACATAAAAGTTTAAATTGCCTCCACTCGCTTTTTGCTTTGCTATATAGTCAAGGATCAGTGAATTAAAATTGGCAACTAAGCAACAAACTTCCCTGACGGATTTCCTGGAAAGAATTAACGGCATAGAGTTACCTACACCGTAACGCGGAATAATCGTAAACCTAACGCTTCTTGAATCAGCAAAAGCATTAATTGCATTACGAAATCCAATCAACCATTTGTATTTCCAAAAATCAAATACAACTTGGTTTACATCTAATTCTTTTACCCAATATCTTGGAATTACAAAAAGATTAGGGTCTTGTAGCTGATTTTCATTAAATTCGTTAATTGGAGGTCGGTTTCTATATCGTTCTTTTTCTTCAATACCATCGAAAGTAGCAAAACGATGATTGTATTGATCCGTATTCTTGGATTCATACAAAGGCAAGTAAATAATATTTTCTTTTTCAAAACTGGACAGTGGGAAGTTCTCGGTGGACTAGCGGGATGAAGAGAAGGAAAACGGACATGCCGTGACCGAAGCGGCCCAAGATGTCCGAAACTGGCTGATATAAATCACTTCAGCCAGGACTATTATGGAGCTCTACC
>JBGSZT010000154.1:0-26277 GCA_041750255.1 Synechocystis sp. | reverse complement strand
CAGTAGGCAAGCATGGAGATGAAAGAACTGTAGCTAAATATGTAGAAAAGCAAGGAAAGGAATATCTACAATTGCACCAATACTTCCAGCTGAGTCTATTTTAATTCTGATACCCCGCTGCTTGCGGCGGGGTAGTTCATTTGAGTTTTAATCTATGGGTTAATTTGGCGATCGCCGAAAGATCGATCCGCTATGCGGTGCGCTGGTTGGTTGAAAGTGGCAACTCAAATTTTAATTGATAGTTTATCCTGCCCAGTTTTCCAAGGATAAATTGTTAATGCGTGAAAATTCTCGAAGATTATTGCTGACAAGCGTTACTCCCAGACTTAACGCATGGGCCGCAATCAACATATCCATAGCCCCAATAACAAGGCCTCTACTTTCTAGATTGCTTCTAATCTTGCCATAGGCGATCGCCGCTTCTTGATTAAACTCAATGATTTCTAGGGGAATCAAGAATTGCATCAAGGCATCACGATTTTTCGATTGCTGTTGACTTTTACTGACACCATACTCTAATTCCGCCACGGTAATGGACGAAATACCAATTTCTGACACCTCTAGGGTTTGAAATTTTGCCAAGACTTGGAGCGGCTTATTCTTAATTAGATAAATGCAAATATTCGTGTCTAGCAAGTACTTCATTTAGAATTCTTCTCGCATATCGAGGGGGGGCTGTTCCCGAATGGCCATAAAGTCATCTGAGAATTGATCTAAGCTTTCAATTAAGGATTGCCAAGGGTTATCTTTCGCAATTAAAATAATTGTACTCCCAACTTTTTTGATGTAAACTTCGCTTCCGGCTATCGTAAAGTCTTCTGGTAAGATCACGATTTGATGAGTGCCATCGGTGCTAATTTGGGCCGTATTCATGATGTTACTCCTGGGGTAAGTAAGAGTGTGTTTTGGGAAGATTGGCGATCGTCTAAAGATCAGCTACGCGGTGCACCGTTTTTGTAAAAATGGAAAATCTTTTAGATCATCAATGCTTTGCAGTGCGGGGTAAATTGTCCCAGGTTGAACTAAAGCCCGATCCAGATAAACGTCAAAAGCTTCTTCATCATCACGATTTTTAAGAATGTATTTCCGCAATTCCCGACGGGACATTTCTGCAAAATCAGAAGTCATAAAATTAATTTTAAATACAACTACCACAAGTCATAGGTAAAAAAATATGAATCAAGTTTCATGACCCCATCGTAGTCGGTAGGTTTTATATTCACCATGATCTTTAGCAAAATCTTTATTACCAAGAGGGTCAAAATGAATATTGTCATCTACACTCTGCTTGATCAGAACCTTAAATTCATTGGTACACCAAATTTGATTTGGTTCAACAATCGGCTCTAATCTTGCTCCCAAAGTCACCTCGGTACCAATTACCCCTTTTATTTCCCTAAAATGATCAAAACCTGTATAAACAACTCCATGGTGTAAAGCGATTCTTACAAATAGTTTTGGCATTCGTTTATCCACCCAGTCATAGTTTCTGTAAAAATCTCTTATGTCAAGGGCTAAGCGAGCCATCTTATAGGGTTCTTTCGTTATGATAATGAGACCATCACCCCAGGTGTTTATATCATCAATAACATCCCGATATTTATTTACGATTGTGTAGACTAGGTCTTTAAGTATTTCTTCAAAAAAACACTTTACTTCAGATTCGTTAAGACAACTGAAACCTTGTACATCCAAGAACAAAATTGATGCTGTAGTTCTTTCCATGTTTTTAGAAATATAATGATTGTTAGAAGTTCTATTCATAATACTTAATAAAAGACTCTGGGCTTTTCCATAAATCTCATCATTTTCAGAAGCATCTTCAAGTAACTTACGTAATGTCTGACAAACAAAGGAAACATCATAGTCCCTCCCAATTCCTTCAATACAGGATATTAGTATATCTAAAATTGAAAGCCTTTTCCCAGCTTGTTCTTTATTTGATAGACATTGACAAGCCCAATTTATAGTATCTAATCTTGCATTATCTGTGCCTAGTTCAAGAGGAGATGACATCTAATGTAAAGTATAAAGATTATTTAAGAATAAGCATCAATACATTAGCCGCCTCCTCATAAATATCTGGATCATTTTCAGACTCGATTAAACGACGAAGAATGGGCGCAGCTTGATAACCCTCATTAGCTAATTCTTGAATAATTTCTAAACGTGATTCTTTTTCTGTAGTTAACTTAAGCTCGTGTTCAAGATAATAAAGTCTAGAAACCCCAGAATGATTTTTAGTACTTTTACTATTTTCATTAGAATAATCACTTTGGGGAGTATGGCGGCGAGTATCAGCCACACCATATTTTCTTGTTTTTGATCTTAAGCTTGGAAGCTCAAGTCGATAGATTTTGGGCACATGGGCGATTTTATTTTCATTGATTTGAGGTTTTTTTTCTTGTATTGCCTGAATTAGGAAAGATAGCTCTGTGAGGAGTTTCTCAAGACGAGGGGTTACAACGCTTGGAGACAATTTATCATTCTTTCTGGAGGGTATATTCGGATTAATTTTAATGCGACCAGCTCGCTTGATATAATAATCAGTGTGTCTCGTTATTTTATCCTGGCGAGCTAATAGCGAATTTTTCTTATCAACCACCGAGGGCTTGCGTTTAGACAAAAAAAGTTCTTCTTTATCTATCATGGAGGATCTAGTCATCGTTTTTCCTCATTAATCGCCTAAAATCTTCAGTAATATTCAGTAAAAATTCATTATAGATGTACTTGTTTAGAATGTTAAGATTTTCATATAAACTCTCGCAATTTGTTTCACTTTCCATAATTGAATCAATGTCAAGAATGTAACTATATTTTAATTCTGGTGAATCACCGGGAATTAAAGCGCCGCTGGTAATAATAACACACTCTCCTTTTTGCTTGACAGCTTGAACTGCAAATTGCTTTGTGTCATTTGGTAGATTCATTAGGTCAATACCTAGAGGAGGAATGACATATTTACTTAAGGTAGAATAGTTGTCATTATCACCATCGATAGTATTAATAAAATTTAAACGAACACTAGTTATTTGTTTGATATGAAATATGACTATAAAGTGCTCAAAAATAGGCAAAAACTGGGAAGAAAAAGAGTCAAAATTATAGCGATCACTACTGATAAAGAAAAATTTCTCTCTTTCAACAAAAATCGAATGAGTTTGTTGATCATTTTGAAAAATGTAGCGAATATCCGTTGGCATTTCAGATAAGATCAACTCTTCAAGAGTTAGGCTTGGATACTCTAATTTAATTATGTCTTGAAACTCACAAATATCTTTTGTAATACGAAGATTTAAGGGGAACTTGATTTCGACAATCACCTCTTGTATTGGGTTTGTTGGAAATATTTCTTTCATTGATTATCTGACAGTAAAATTTGAAATTCAATCAATTTTTTGATTGGTTTTAGAAGAAACTGGGGCTGCAAATGACAATGATAGTACAGCCCTAGTAACTATAGCTATCTATGTATCTTACTTTAACTTCCACCAATTCGAGCTACATCGCGAGAATTCTCCTCAAACGCCGCATTGAGAGCATCATCGCCACTGAGACCGGCTTCTAACGCCTTCTTGATAGCCTGTAACACCCGTTTATAATCCAGGGGCATCACCTTAACGAATTGAGTAACGCTGGCTTCCCAGTTATCAAGCACAGACTGACCTTTGACACTTTGGGTATAGGTGACATGGTTTTGGATTAGCTTTTTTAAATCTTTGATTTCTTCGGGATCTTCTAGGTTTTCTAAGCCCACCATGGCCTGATTACAACGAGTCGCAAAGTCGCCGGATTCATCGAGAATGTAGGCCACGCCGCCACTCATGCCCGCCGCAAAATTCCGCCCGGTGCGCCCCAGCACAACGACTTTACCGCCGGTCATATATTCGCAACCATGATCGCCCACGGCTTCCACCACGGCATTGACGCCGGAATTACGGACACAGAACCGTTCCCCCACCATGCCAGAAATGTAGACTTCCCCGGCCGTTGCACCATAGAGACAGACATTGCCGGCGATAATGTTTTCCCAGGCGTTAAAACTGGAGCTTTTGGGGGGATAGAGGATGATTTTGCCGCCGCTGAGGCCCTTGCCCACATAGTCGTTGGCATCTCCTTCGAGTTCTAAGGTCATGCCTTTGGGGACAAAGGCGCCAAAACTTTGCCCGGCACTGCCTTGGAAATGGAGATGGACGGTGTCTTCCGGTAATCCTTGCCAATGGCGTTTGGTGATTTCGTTGCCGACGATGGTGCCGACAACGCGGTTAATGTTGGTGATGGGTAGGGTAGCTTGGACTTTTTCGCCCTTTTCAATGGCGGGTTGACAAAGTTTCAAAAGCACTGTCATGTCGAGGGAATGCTGGAGACCATGATCCTGGGGAATTTGACAATAACGTCCCACTTCCGGGCTAACGTTGGGCTGATGAAGCAGAGGGGAGAGGTCAACGCCCTTGGCTTTCCAATGATCAACGGCTTTTTTGGGTTCCAAAATTTCGGTGTGACCCACCATTTCATTTAGGGTGCGGAAACCCAGTTCGGCCATGATTTCCCGCAATTCGGTGGCGATAAAGGTCATAAAGTTGACGGCATGGGCCGGATCGCCGCTGAATTTGGCCCGCAGTTCGGGGTTTTGGGTGGCAATACCGACGGGGCAGGTATTGAGATGGCAGACCCGCATCATAATGCAACCCAGGGAAACTAGAGGCGCGGTGGAAAAACCAAATTCTTCGGCCCCCAGTAAAGCGGCGATCGCCACGTCCCGGCCGGTTTTCATTTGTCCATCGGTTTCCACCACAATGCGGGAACGTAAGTTATTAAGAACTAGGGTTTGGTGGGTTTCTGCCAAACCCAATTCCCAGGGTAAACCGGCGTGTTTGATCGAGGTTTGGGGAGAAGCACCAGTTCCACCGTCGTAGCCGGAAACGAGCACCACATCGGCATGGGCCTTGGCTACCCCAGCGGCGATCGTGCCCACACCCACTTCGGAAACGAGTTTGACATTTATGCGGGCGTCTCGGTTAGCGTTTTTCAGGTCGTGGATTAACTCCGCCAAGTCTTCGATGGAGTAAATGTCGTGGTGGGGAGGAGGAGAAATCAGACCCACACCGGGGGTAGAAAGGCGGACTTTGGCGATCCAGGGATAGACTTTTTTGCCGGGGAGTTGTCCCCCTTCGCCGGGTTTTGCGCCCTGGGCCATTTTGATCTGGATTTCCTTGGCTTGGGAAAGGTACAAACTCGTCACCCCAAACCGCCCAGATGCCACTTGTTTGATGGCACTATTTTTGGAGTCTCCTTGTTCATTGGTCCAGGTAAAGCGTTCCGGGTCTTCACCGCCTTCGCCGGTGTTGGATTTGCCCCCAATGCGATTCATGGCGATCGCCAGGGATTCATGGGCTTCTTGGGAAATAGACCCGTAGCTCATGGCCCCGGTTTTAAACCGTTTCATAATCGCCTCCACCGGTTCCACCTCTTCCAAGGGAATGGGATCACGCGCTTGGAAATCTAGCAAACCGCGCAGGGTAAAGAACTTTTGATTTTGTTCATTAACCAAGGATGCGTACTGTTTATAGAGATCATAGTTGTTTTCCCGCACCGCCCGCTGCAATAAATGGATGGTTTGGGGACTAAATAAATGGTCTTCCCCATCTTTGCGCCACTGGTATTCCCCCCCCACATCAAGGGTATGGGTATCGCCGGGACGGAGGGCAAAGGCGTGGTGATGGCGAAGGATGGCTTCCTGGGCAATGATGCCCAAATCCGACCCTTGGATACGGGAAGCCGTGCGGCAGAAATAGTTATCAATCACCGACTTGTTGAGGCCGATCGCCTCAAAGATTTGCGCCCCCCGGTAACTTTGGATGGTGGAAATACCAATTTTGGACGCGACTTTAATCACCCCTTTGGTGGCGGCTTTGATGTAGTTTTTGCAAGCGGTTTTGTGGTCAGTATCCACCAATAACCCTTCGGCAATCATGCCGTCTAAGGTTTCAAAGGCCAGGTAGGGATTAATCGCGCCGCAACCGTAGCCCAGCAATACGGCAAAATGATGCACTTCTCGCGGTTCCCCGGATTCGAGGATTAGTCCGACTTTGGTGCGAGTTCCTTGCTTAATTAAATGGTGGTGTAATCCCGATACCGCCAATAATGCGGGAATGGCGGCCTTCTCGGCACTCACTTGGCGATCACTTAGAATAATTAAGTTAATACCTTGGTTAATCGCTTGATCTGCTTCGGCAAATAACTGATCTAACGCCGTTTTTAACCCGGTTTCTCCTTGGCTGGGGTCAAATAAAATCGGTAGAGTAATGGATTGGAAAGATCCTTCGATGTTTGATCCCCCTAAATCTCCCTTGGAAAGGGAGGAGAAATTCTTCAAAGTTGCCAACTCCTCATTACTCAAAATTGGCGTTTTCAGCCCAATCAACCGCGTACTTTCTGGTCGGGGATCAAGTAAATTGCCTTCGCAACCAATGGTTGTATCAGGAGACGTAATAATTTCTTCCCGAATGGAGTCAATGGGAGGATTGGTTACCTGGGCAAAGAGTTGTTGGAAATAGTTGTAAAGTAATTTTGGCTTATCCGACAGCACCGCTAACGGCGTATCCGCCCCCATGGAACCGATCGCCTCCACCCCGTCCCGACCCATGGGCGCCAGTAGAATCCGCAACTCCTCAAAGGTGTAACCAAAGGCTAATTGTCGTTGCCGCAGGGTTTCAAAATCCGTACCAGGAACCGTGGCTGGGCTAGCAAAATCCCCTAAGGATTTCAGATTCTGCGCTACCCATTCCCCATAGGGGTGTTCCGAAATGATCTGTTGTTTAATTTCTTCATCGGCAATAATCCGCCCCTGCTCCATATCGACTAAAAACATCCGACCGGGCTGTAATCGTCCTTTTTTTAACACCCGTTCCGGCTCAATCGGTAACACCCCAGCCTCTGAGGCCATAATCACCAAATCATCCTTGGTCACGTAGTACCGGGACGGCCGCAGACCATTGCGATCCAACACTGCCCCCATCATTTTGCCGTTGGTGAAGGCGATCGAGGCCGGGCCATCCCAGGGTTCCATTAAACACGCATGGTATTGATAAAAATCCTTCTTCGCCTGGTTCATGGACTCATGGGCCGTCCAGGGTTCAGGAATCATCATCATCACCGCATGGGGGAGCGATCGCCCGGCTAGATACAGCAATTCCAGGGCATTGTCAAAAATCGTCGAGTCACTGCCCTCCACATTAATTACGGGCTGAACTTTGGCCATGTCTTCCCCAAACAAGGGCGACTCAAACAACGCCTGCCGGGCCTGCATCCAGTTCACATTGCCCCGCATCGTATTAATTTCGCCATTGTGGGCGATGTAACGATAGGGGTGCGATCGTTCCCAACTGGGAAAGGTATTGGTACTAAACCGGGAATGCACCAAAGCCAACGCACTTTCCATATCGGGGTCATGCAATTCCGGATAATATTGCCCCACTTGGGCGGTTGTTAGCATTCCTTTATAGACCAACGTCCGCGAAGATAAACTGGCTACATACCAATAGCGGTCAATTTGCGGAACCCGAATGGCACTGTGGGTTACTTTCCGAACCACATATAACTTGCGCTCAAAATCCAAATCCTCCGTCATCCCTGCCGGGCGGGCAATGTAAACCTGCTGCATAAAGGGCTCACTAGCCTTAGCCGTTGCCCCTAGGGGGCTGTTATCTGTGGGAATGTCCCGCCAGCCTAAGACCTTTAACCCTTCTTTTTCTGTAATCTCGTTGAAGCGTTGACGAGCCTCAGCCCGGGCCAAGGGATCAGGAGAGCCATAAACATTGCCCACCGCATACTGCCCCGCTTCAGGAATGGCAATACCCTGTTCCTCGGCCACTTTGGTGATAAATCGGTGGGGAATCTGCATTAAAATCCCCGCGCCATCCCCCGTATTAGCTTCACACCCACAGGCCCCCCGGTGTTCCAAGTTCATCAGCATGGTTAATCCCTTCTCCACAATGTCATGGGAAGTTTTACCCTTCATCTGCACAATGAACCCAACACCACAGGCATCATGTTCATTTTGAGGATCGTAGAGTCCTTGGGGAGAGGGGGAGTTGAAGTGATTCATAGTGCCGTATAGAGGAAAAACGTATACAAGAAAGTAAGTCAGCAAGGCGGGATCGTCTATGGGAGGGAATAGGCTTAATTAGACTGGCTTAGACCCTAGTCTTAGAATTGTAGCGGCCATAACGCAGACAGGGGAGGCATTCGTCAAGAAACGCTCAAACTTTCTCGTAACATTTTTCCCCTCAGTCCCAAGATGGGTCACTTTTTTGGCTCAAAAAATACCTGGGGTTCATCGCTGTTGTACCGAAATACGCATTCTTCTAAGGTCGATGGTTTAGACAATCTAGTCTCCGCCTGGCCTAAAATACAAAAAAACAAGTCTTCAAGGGTTGTTGCCATCAACCCTACCTCCCATGGAATCTTCCTTCAACCTTGAAAATCCGGCCGCCGTCCGTCAAATTTTTACGCCAGCCAATATTGCAATTTTCACTTCTGTAGGACTCCATGCTTTTATTTTGGGGTTGGTTTTGCCAAATTTCTACTGGAATGACCCTACTCCTCCCCAGGAAGAAAATCGAGAAAATGTAGGAGTGATTGAGTTGACCCCGGCTGAGCAGAGTCGTTTACCCAATACATCACCCGTTCCTAACCTCATGGACTCGTTTCCTGGAGCGTTAGCCAATCCTGCCCTGCCAGGCTTTGATACCAGCCTACCGCCGCTACCCGGTGGCGATTATAACTACAGCAGTCTGCCCAATATTAACGGGATTCCCCTTCCTCCTTCACTCCCTAATCTGCCGGGTTACCCCTCAAATTTACCGCCGTTATCTAGCTACGGCAATCTTAGTAATTTGCCCATTGCAACTCCGCCGATTTCGTTGCCGCCTCTTCCTCCCCGCCGCTTTTCTGGCTCTTCGCCCTCTCTACCGCCTTTACCCCCTGACACCAATAACCAGAGAATGGGGAGAGATAATTTAACCGCACCCCAGCGTCCCAACTTTGGAGAATTGCCACCGTCTCGCGGCACTGATTTTATTACTCGCGGCAGTCAAAACCCCTCCATTCCACCGGTTGATAATGAACAGGAATTACAAGCCGAGGGTCAAGATACCTCAGTCAATCTTGCACGGAAAAATGATTTGCTCTGGCAAGCGCAACAAAGAACTAATATCAAAGAACGCCTTACCCTGACAGGAACCTATCCCCGCATTGCCTGCCGCAATCAGACTGAAGCCACGGTGGTCTATAACGTAAGCCCTGACCAGACCTTGACCCCCATTAGTACGTCTCGTTTTCCTATTTTTAATCAGCTCGCAGAGGAAGCGATCCGAGGGCAGGGTGTGGGTCAGCCGACCCAGGTTTCGGTTGAGTTTAGGTACGACCCCGCTATCTGTGGTGCCGTGCGGACTCCCTCTACACCGAGCAATAACAGCTCAGGACAATCCCCTTCCGTCTCTTCCCCAAGTCCAAACACTCCCACGCCCTTTGTTCCGCCGTCTCCCCAACCCCGGATTACTCCCAATACTTCCCGAGAAATCATTCCCTCTCCGCGTTCCCTTGATCCAATTATCCCCGCTGTGCCGGTGACGCCCACATCGCCTACCGCGCCCCCTCCTCCGTCGATCCCAGTAACGCCAGCGCTAGAGGTTGAGCCTAGCCCAGTTCCTTCCCCATCTGTTGCGGCTCCCGTAGAGGAACTCCCCGCACCCCAAGCACCGGAAAGCCGGGGCAATGAGACTAGCGAATTACCTGGCCCTGCCCTTGGCAAAAAAGAATAATCGTCAGAGTCGGCGATCGCCTGCTAGACTGTTAAAGCTGTCTAAAAATTCGCACATTCAGGTTTTCGGGTGTTTCTAACACAGAAATTCCCCTGGATGGAGGATAAACCCGAATAGGAGAAAAATTAAAATGCCTGTTGTTTCTCTCGCAGAACTGCTTGAGTCTGGGGTTCACTTCGGTCACCAAACCCGTCGTTGGAACCCTCGGATGGATCAATATATTTACACTGCTCGCAACGGTGTGCATATCATTGACCTCGTCCAAACTGCCCAGTTGATGGAAGATGCCTACGATTATGTACGCAAAGCCACCGAACAGGGTAAACGATTTTTGTTTATTGGCACCAAACGCCAAGCCGCTGGAATCATCTCCCAAGAAGCCCAACGTTGTGGGGCAAACTTTGTTAACCAACGCTGGTTGGGGGGAATGCTCACCAACTGGGAAACCATTCGCAATCGGGTGGAGCGTCTCAAGGAGCTAGAAGCCCTAGAAGAAAGTGGAGCCATCGATCGCCGTCCTAAAAAAGAAGGGTCGGTGATGCGCCGCGAATTGGGGAAATTGCAGAAATACCTGGGTGGTATTAAAACCATGCGAAAAATCCCCGATATTGTGATCGTCGTGGATCAACGCCGTGAATATAATGCCATTCAAGAATGTCAAAAACTGGGTATTCCCATCATTGCCATGTTGGATACCAACTGCGACCCCGATGCAGTAGACATTCCCATTCCAGCCAATGACGATGCCATTCGTTCCATTAAGCTGATTTTGAGTAAATTGGCGGATGCCATCTATGAAGGGCGCCATGGCCAACTCGAAACCAGCCGTGACTACGAAAGCTTTGATGAAGGCTTGGATTACATCGATACCGATGAAGCCGCCGATGAGCCGGAAATGATGGATGAAATTGGCTATCCTGATAAGGATGATGAGGACGAAGAGACTAGCGATAACTAAACGCTAGACTAACGGAGGAGGAAAGAATTGTATCCTAGATCACCTTATCTTTCCTCCAGCGGAGTCCTCGTGTAATTATAAAAACTTACGAGTAGGAAAATAACCATGGCAGATATTTCGGCACAACTAGTTAGAGAACTCCGCGATAAAACCGGCGCTGGCATGATGGATTGCAAAAAAGCGTTGGTTGAAACTCAAGGAGAGATGGAAAAAGCCATTGAATGGCTCCGCCAAAAAGGCATGGCCTCCGCCGATAAAAAAGCGAGCCGTACCGCCGCTGAAGGTCTGGTGCATAGCTATATTCACTTCGGGGGACGCATCGGTGTTTTAGTCGAAGTCAACTGCGAAACCGACTTTGTGGCCCGTGGCGATCGTTTTAAAGACTTAGTCAATGATGTGGCGATGCAAATTGCGGCTTGTCCTAACGTTGAGTACGTTAAAGTCGAAGATATCCCGGCTGAGATTGCCCAGCGTGAAAAAGAAATTGAAATGGGGCGTGATGACCTCGGTAATAAGCCTGAAAATATCAAGGAAAAAATTGTTCAAGGTCGGATTGAGAAGCGTCTCAAGGAATTAGCCCTCGTTGAACAGCCCTACATTAAAGATCAAAATTTGACCGTAGCAGAATTGGTTAAACAAGCCGTCTCTGAATTGGGTGAAAATATCCAAGTTCGTCGATTTATTCGTTTTAACCTCGGTGAAGGCATCGAAAAAGAAACCGTTAACTTTGCGGAAGAAGTGGCGGCTCAAACCGGGCAAAAAGTAGAAGCAGCTCCCGTTGCCGAGGCTCCTCCGGTAGAAACTGTTGCTGAGACCCCGGCGGCGGAAACTAAAGCTAGCCCCAAAATGGCTAGTAAAGGCAAGAAGAAAAAATAAATAGAAATAGGTTAAGTTTTTTTTGATGTCATGTTCCTCCTCATATCCTAGGATTAGAGGGGGATTTTTTTGTCTGAATTGCTCCCATCAAAATCAAGGTTATGTCAACGCTTCAACGTCAAGATATTTTTCCGACTCCCCTCTGGCAGTTTACCCTGGCCATGGCGGAAAGCTTGAATCCTCAACTATTAGCGGCTATTAAAAATCTGCAAGCCCAAGACCCCCAGGGTAAAAATATCTCCAATAGCCTGGGCTGGCATAGCCATAATAATCTCCATTTAAAAGAGCCATTTCGACAATTACTCATCGCTATTAATCTTGAAATCAAAGAAATTGTTTATGCTCTATGTTGGGACCTGAATCAGGTTATTCCGACGGTGAATAATTGTTGGGCAAATGTCAATAATACCCATAGTTCTAATCATGTTCATCATCATCCCAACTCACTGTTAAGTGGGGTTTATTATCTTCAGACCCCCGAAAACTGTGGCAGTATCTTTTTTTATGACCCGAGGGTCGGCAGTCAAATGCTAGTCCCGCCCTTGCTTCAGGGGACTCCCTGGACTAGAGAAAAGGTGAGGATTACACCGGAGCCCGGTAAGATGGTGATTTTTCCGAGTTGGTTGTGGCATGGTGTCGAACCGAATATGAGTCAGGATGAACGAATTAGTATTAGTTTTAATATCGGTATTGCCCAGACACCAAAATCAATGTAATCAGCCCTTTTGCTGTCGCATTCTGCACTTATACCGCCCAACATTTCAGAATAAGTGTAGAAAATATTACCTGTCTGAGATGTATGTCTTTTCTTGCGGAGTAGTAAACTGATGAAGTCAATACCCTCTTCTAAAACTGCTATTAAGTCTGCTCCGTCCATGGGAATAATTGAAACACCTCCAGTCTTCTGAATTGTACTAATACACTGAACATAATGCTTCTTTGAGTGCCATTACCGCAGTAGGTAATAATGTCTTTGCCAAGGGGAATCTTCAGTGTAAACAAAGAATATTCTAGTGTAGCTAACGGCTCAAATCAGCGGCGGTAGATCACACTGAAACGAAGCTAGGGGCGGTCAATCTGTCCGGTGCACGCAAGGGTTAGGTAGCCATCGCCTCTCACAATTTGACTTTAGATATACTTATCAGTGTTGCTATTTGAGAGCAACAAGTCTTTAACATATCGTGGCTGATATTTAGGATTACTCTGGATCATACTACCATTTTCAACACGAACTAAGTAATGTGAGCCATCAAAGTGTATTGCTTCTGAAGAATTTGATATTTTGCGTTTGAAGTAATGATATGAGCCGAGCTTATTTCTAATAGACATTGTTTTTACAGCATAGTAGGTTTCAAACATATAAAATTTCCCAAATTTTTTGCAAAGTATATCTGAGCCCAGAACAAACCCTTTAAGCTGCAAATTAAAATTCACTCCAACTCTGCCAACACGTAAATCTTGCTCTTCGTTATTGACATTCAATGACATATATATCCCATCACTATTAGGTGCAAACTCAAATCTTAAGTAAATTGGCTTATCGTAAATTGCCGATGCTTTGCAAACATAAATATCACCTTCGCTATCAATACACTGATAGACAATATAATTATTTTCGACAAATACAGATAGACGGTTCTTTTGAGAAGTACCATGGTCCGCGATAAATGCACGATCAAAGCTCTGCTCTTTATCAATCATCAAATGGTATACAATTGAAATTCCAGGAAGTTCCTCCGTTGCTTTCCTCGCATTTAAGTAGGCGTCAGCCATTTTTTCTAGAAGCATGTCGTAACACAAAAAAGTTGTCGGAACTTTGCGGTTTTCAAGAATTCTGGTAACGTTAGACATATCATTATTTTGAGCCAACCCATAAACTAGTATGATTCTATATGAAGATATATCTTTGAGAAATAAATCTTTTTTGACTATTTCTCGAGTATTACTATTTTCTCGTATGGATTCAGCATATTCAGTCGCTTGAGACACGTAAGTTTCAGCATTGGCATTTAATTTTCGTCGATTACCATCTGCTCTCTCAATGACGAGTGGAGATACAAAGGGCGTTTTTAACTCAAAAATCGTCACTACAGAAGACTCAAGATTTGCACATAGAAAATCAGGTTCTGGTCTGAAATTACGGTCTTGATCGAATGGTAGTTGCTTGCCTGATGATTTTTCGTATGATTGGAAAGAAGTGAATCCTAGAATCTTAAAGACAACAGGATTTGATTCAAAAAAATTTTGATACTTGGCTTCAGAATTTTCTTCTTCTATCAGAAGTTCATATAGTGAATATATCGCGTTCCACAGCTCTAAATCATTCATCATCTCTGGGGCTAAAACACATAATCTTGTTAGCTACAATTTTAGTTAAGCAGGAGATTGGCATAGTGCTTTTGCGCTGGTTTCTAGAAAGATTGGGCTATAGTACAGCGATCTTGAGCCAATAAGAGGAAATCAGGTGATTATGGGCATATTGCGTTGCGGCTTAATTAGTAATTTTATCGCAGATGCGGTATGGCCTACTTATTTTTGTAAAATACTACCGCAGAATCTTGGTAATTTTGCAAGGGCGAGTGTAACCCTTTACATTTCGATTTGGCGATCAAGGCATTGGTTTGTTCAAGGGTCGCAATAACCCAATGCTCTATCAAGAAACCAGCGTCGCTCCTCCCATCCGCCCGCTAAGGCGATCGCCTATAATTGAGCTTTCAAGGTCAGATGGTGGTGATCAATATGAGAGTAATCCCTGTAGTTTGGCGACGAGTTCTCATTTTTATCCTTGCCTGTTTTGGGATTGAATTAATCGCCCGTTTGTTCGTCGAAATGCTCTGGTTTCGAGAACTGGGTTACCTAAGGGTTTATTTTACCCGTTTAGGCTGGGAATTAGGCATAGGATTAACTTGCACTGTTTTTTCCTTGTTTTTTCTTTCCTATAATCTGCGCCAAGCCCGACAGTTTGCCTGGCCCATGACGGCGGCTCCCCCCTCACCCCTGCCGCGTCCTAGTCTCAAGTCTCGTTATCTACCTTTTCCTGAGCCGTCTGACCAGCGCCCGGCCCACACCCATCCCTGGCGATTGTCAACGCTTTTGCCTTTGGTGATGGTCATTCATCTTTTGATTGCCGCCCTAGTGTTGTATTACTGCAAGACGGCGATCGAGGTCTGGACCCCGGATTTTACTTTGCCGAATATTTCCCCTGCGGTTCCCCAGCCCTTTCAAATTCAGGTTTTGATCCAAGGGCTTTCGACGTTGCCATCTAATATTTTGTCAGGGTTTATTTTACTGGCGATCGCCGCTGTTAGTCTCTGGCGACGATCTTGGTCCCTGCCGGTATTGATGGTCTTGCTCAGCCTGGTGTGGGGCGCAATCATGGCCGGCAGTTGGACGCACATTGTCCAGTTTTTTCATGCCCAGTCCTTTGGGGCCGTGGATGCCCAATTTGGGCGGGACATCAGTTTCTATATTTTTCAGATGCCGGTGTGGGAATTATTAGAAGTTTGGCTTAAAGGATTATTTTTATTTGGGTTTTTGGCGATCGCCTTGACTTACCTCCAATCGGGACAAAGTCTATCCGAGGGCAAATTTCCAGGATTTTCCCGCCTACAACTGCGGCACCTCTGTCGCGTCGGTAGTGCTTTGGTGGGAGTAGTCGCCTTTGGCCATGGCATTCATCGCTTTCACTATCTCTACAGCAACCACGATGTTATTTATGGCGCCAACTACAGTGATATTCATATCCGACTCCCCTTTGAACTGGCGTTAATCCTGCTGAGTTTGGCGATCACCGTTTGGTTGGGCTGGCTAGGCGGCTGGGGCTGGAACAGGCCAAGTCGGCTGTTAACTCCGGCTCATCATAATTTTGTTCTGCTACATTTCCACTACTGGCCAATAATCGCCTATTTTACGCTGATTTTGATGCAGATGAGCCTAGGTCAAAGCGTAGAATGGTTCAGTGTTCAACCCAATCAACTCAATCGTGAACGTCCCTATTTAAAACGGAGTATCCAGGCCACCCGGGCCGCCTTTAATCTGGACACGATTCAGTCCTTAACCCTGTCTGGACGAGGGCAATTAAACCAAGAGGATTTAGATAAAAATGACTTGACCATCGATAATATCCGCCTTTGGGACCCGATTCCCCTACTCAAAACCAATCGTCAACTCCAACAAATTCGGCTTTATTATCAATTCCCCGATGCAGATCTAGACCGCTATACCATCCTGGCCAAGTCTCGCCGAGACCCCGACCAAATCGAAACAACCAAACAACAAGTGCTGATCGCCGGTCGAGAATTAGACTATAGTGCTGTGCCCGACAAGGCCAAAACCTGGGTCAACCAACATCTTATTTATACCCATGGCTTTGGCTTTACCCTATCTCCCGTTAATTTGGTGGATCAAGGGGGCATCCCCTTCTACTTTGTCAAGGATATTGGGACGGATACCGAAGAAGATGTCCTACGAACCTCCAGTGAATTAATCCGCGCCAGCATCCCCATCGGCAAGCCCCGTATTTATTTTGGGGAACTGACCAATACATATATCATGACTAATACCAAGGTTCGAGAGTTTGACTTTCCCAGTGGTCAAGATAATGTTTACACCACCTACGACGGCAGTGGCGGCATTCGTCTTGGGGCCCTTTGGCAACGCTGGCTATTTGCTTGGTATCTGCGGGATTGGCAAATGCTCTTTACCCGTAACTTTACTGATAACACGGAAATACTATTTCGGCGTGATATTAACCGACGCATCCGCGAATTAGCGCCTTTTCTACGCTTTGACCGCGACCCGTACTTGGTGGCGGCAAGGGTCAAGGATGATTCTAGAAGTGCGCTTTATTGGATTGTGGATGCCTATACTACAAGTGGTTATTATCCCTACTCTGACCCCGGCGATCGCAATTTTAATTACATTCGTAATTCCGTCAAAATCGTGATTGATGCCTACAACGGCGATGTCAGTTTCTATGCCATGGATGAGCAAGACCCCATTCTCAAAAGTTGGCAAGGGGTATTTCCGGGACTCTTTCGGCCCTTTGCTACCATGCCCACAACCCTCAAAAGCCATATTCGCTATCCCGTGGATCTGTTTAGTACTCAATCTGAACGGTTACTAACCTACCACATGACCGATATTGATGTTTTTTATAATCGAGAAGACCAGTGGCAAATTCCGAGGGAAATCTATGGCGACGAACAAAAACCGATTGCGCCCTATTATTTGATCATGAAACTGGCAGGGATTAATAGCCAGCAAGAAGAATTTGTGCTTTCCCATGTCTATACCCCGATTAGTCGCAATAATTTAATTGCCCTGATGTTTGCCCGGTCCGATGAACAAAATTACGGCAAATTATTACTCTACACGCTACCCAAAGAACGGCTGGTGTATGGGCCAGAACAGGTGGAAGCTCTGATTAACCAAGACCCAGTCATTTCGGAGCGCATTAGCCTCTGGAGCCGAGAAGGGTCACGGGTGATCCAGGGAAATTTGTTGGTGATTCCTATCAATGAGTCTTTGCTTTACGTAGAACCACTATACCTAGAAGCCGAAAAGAATAGTCTGCCGACCCTAGCTCGAGTCATTGTTGTCTATGGCAACCAGATCGCCATGGCGGAGACCTTGAATGGAGCCTTAGATGCTATTTTTGAGAAACCCTCTACACCCGATACGATTTTGAGAGAGGTTCAGACCAATCCCGGTTAGGCTGAAAAGCAAGCCGTATTTTTTGGCTATTTGAAAATACCTGGAGTCACCACTAATGTCGTTCAATTTGCCCTAAAACCAATGACAGAAATAGATGATATCGCCTGGTGGCGGGAACAAACCCAGTTTCTTGCCCAAGAAGTAGAAGACCTAAGCTGTCAATTGTCCTTTGAGCAGGAGCGTCAAGAAATTCTGCGTCCCTATCTTGTGCCTAAGGTCCGTCGGGGGATTATCGGCAAAAGCCGCTATGCGGTCAAATTACGGAGCGAAATCAAGACAGCCGCGCGAAGTGCTACCCCCGTTTTATTGTTTGGAGAGCCCGGATTAGAAAAGGATAATATGGCGGCGTTGATTCACTTTGGTTCAGCCCGACGCAAGCAGGCGATGGTTAAGGTCAACTGTGCCACGCTTCAGCCCAACGGCAAGGAATTATTTGGTCGGGGGGGGGGGAGCATGGGATTGTTAGAAGCCCTAGGCCCAGGAACTCTACTCCTGAATAATATTCAAGAGCTTCCGGCTAACCTTTTTCCGGCGATCGCCACTCTGATTCAAACCGGGCGTTATTACCCGGTGAGTCGTCCTGGGGAGCCCCTAGCGGAGGCCAAGACCCATCAGGCTCGCATTATTGCTGTTTCTGAAACTATTGTGCCATCTCTAGACAAACTCTTTGCTCAGACGATTAAGATCCCGCCCCTACGCATTAGAAAAACCGACCTAGAAGACTATACTTACTATTATTTGAATTTGGCCGCACGGGCTAAACGGTTAGAGCCAACACCGGTGACACCGGAGGCGTTACGAAAATTACAAGCCTACGATTTCCCTAATAATCTGCGGGAACTGTCTAATCTAGTGGAGCGGGCGGTGACTCAACTCCAGGGGAGTCAACAAATCAGCGAAGAAATTCTTTGGCCGTCCCAAAGCAAAAAACAACAATTTCGCTGGAATTTACTGAATCCCTATCCCCAACTGCGGCAATTTTTTCGTAGTGCTTGGTGGCCCGACCGCATTAATTATGGGTTGACGGTCTGGGCCTTTCCAGTGATTGTGGCGATTCTTTTTTTTGGACCGCAACAACGCCAAGAAAATTTTGCCCTTAATCTTTTTTGGGCTTGGTGGTGGCCCTTGATTTTGATTGGCTTTCCCTTTGTGGGTCGGCTATGGTGTGCCGTTTGTCCGTTTATGATCTACGGAGAAATCACTCAAAAATTATCGCTTTGGTTATTTCCTCGCACCTTAAAAAAATGGCCCCGTCAACGGGCAGACACTTGGGGGGGCTGGTTTCTATTTGGGCTATTTGCTCTTATTTTGCTTTGGGAAGAACTCTGGGATTTAGCCAATACGGCCTACCTTTCCGCTTGGTTGCTTTTGCTGATTACGGCGGGTGCGATGATTTGTTCTACTATTTTTGAACGACGACTGTGGTGTCGTTATCTCTGTCCCATCGGGGGCATGAATGGGTTATTTGCCAAGTTAGCGGTGACGGAACTGCGGGCCCAGCAGGGAACTTGTTCGGCGGAATGTACTACCTACCAATGCTACAAAGGAGGCCCCCAAAAGGGCGAAGGCTTAGCCAGCCTCGGCTGTCCCCTCTATTCCCATCCAGCTCAGCTAGAAGACAACCGAGATTGTGTCCTTTGTATGACCTGCCTCAAGGCCTGTCCCCATCGTTCGGTGGAATTTAATCTTCGTCCCCCGGCGATCGAGCTTTGGACAACTCATCGACCCCGCTCCTATGAAGTGGCTCTTTTATTTTTATTGCTGGGAAATGTCTTCCTGCACCGTTTACCGGAAATCAATGCCCAATGGGGACTGCACCTATCCTTAGATAACTTTGGAGTCCATGGTTTAATGGCGATCGCCGTTTTAGGCGTGCCGGTTCTATTGCCCTTGGTGATGTATTCTTTAATTCCGGCTTGTTCCACCGGCAGTAAGGTCTCTTTTGTGAGCTTGGCCTACGGGTATTTGCCTCTGGTATTGGCCGGAAATTTGGCTCACTATCTCCGCCTAGGACTCGGAGAAGCGGGTACTATTTTGCCCTTAAGTCTTAGTACTTTTGGGTTGTCAGGCCAGGGATTGCCCATTGTAGTGGCCCATCCCGCCGTCATTGCTTTTTTGCAAGGGTCTGTTTTGGTCATGGGGGTTATCTGGTCGGTTTTTGTGACCCAAAAAGTAGGCAAGCAGTCTTTGCTTAAACTCTGGCCCCAACATCTGGCGATCGCCGTTTTGGCCCTAGGCATGGGGCAATTAATCGTAGGATACTAGACAACAAACCTACACTAGCCCTAAGATATGCAGCCCTGACAAAATTGTAATTTCGGATGCTTAGGAAGTAATCACCGACTAAAAACCGTGAGAGATAGCCTGCCGCTGTTTGGAGAAGGTCAAATAAAATTTCAAGGGGCAGAAAAATAATCGCACAGAGGATGTTGAACATTTCAAGGATAGTGGCGGCTCCCAGGGCCCACTCAAAAGCCTCTTTATCCCCCATACTGGCTAAACATGGATGCCGCAACCGCTGTATCAAAAAGAAAGGGGGGAGAATTCCCCCCTTTTTCTTTAACTATTAGAGAAAGACAAAGTCCGCAGAGGTCAGCGCCGAAGCGTCAAAGCCCGCAAGGGTAGCAAAGACAGCGCCGTTAAGGGCGATATCGTTACCGTTGAAACTGAGGTTAGCGAAGCCCACCCCGGCGCCTTGACCGAGAATACCGATGACATCCACGCCCTGGGTAAAATCCGTCACGGTGTTGGGCAATGCGGGAATCTCATCGGTTAAGAGCCAGAACTGATCTGCCCCGGCGCCGCCGGCAATGAGGTTATCGCCCCCGGTTCCGACAAAGAAACGGTCGGCTCCGTCGCCGCCCAGAACCCGTCCGCCTTGACCGAGGAAGAAGAGGTCGTCCCCAGCGCCGCCGGAAATCCGGTAGTTTTGGGCGTCGCTGGCGTCGAATTCATCGTTGCCACTGCCGCCGTTGACCCGGTCGCCGTTGCCGACAAAAATCAGATCGTCGCCGCTCCCGGCAAAAATCCAGTTGCCGCCCACCCCGGCTCCGCCCAGAGGCACATCCACTTCGTCATTGCCGGCGCCGGTAAAGACGAGGTCGTTAACGCCGACAAAGTCCAGACCCGCCCGTAATAAATCGGCGCCCGGAGTGCCGGAAACCAATTCCCCGGCGGGGGGTTGGGGCGGAACCGTTAAAATGGTGTCTTCCCGGAAAGAGAGGTTTTGGATGCGTTCATCTCCAGATTCAGGAGTATCTTCCTCAGCGTAGGGAGTTTGTCCATTCTCTCCGTTGTAAAAGGCGGCGAGATACTCTGCTAAAGCATCCTGTTGCCGCCCAGAGTTCAAGTTAGCTTTTCCCAAAGAATCAGGTTCTTCAAAATCAAGCAGACTGACAATATTGCTGATCACCGTCGGATAACTGTCGCCGCCATTGGCTAAAAATCGAGAGGTGACAACGCTAAAAGTGCGATTGTTATCTACTACTAATGAGCCATTTTTCACAAGGGGTTCCACACTTTCACCAGCTTCATTGGCGAGGGCTAGATTTTCAATGCGACTTCCTGCCGGGGCATTGGGATTAAAACTGAACTTAAAGCCACTAATTTGACCAAAACGGCCATTTCCTGTTTCCACTGAAGAAACCATGTGTTCAGCCAGTTGCAGGAATCCTTCGGCTGTGACTGTCCCAATGACAATATCGCTATCAAATCGGACGGCGTTGGCAATATCCAATTGGGAAATATCCCCTTCTTCTTTGCCGACTTCGAGGTTAGGTGCGGTAGGCAATTTAAGTAGCTCGTTTGTTCCATTTGTTTCGACTAATGACTGCCCAATAAAGTCTCGAATCGTTCCCCCATTCTGAAAGGAAATATCGATCACATCGAAGCCTTCGAGTAAATCATACTCAGCTAAATAAGCTTCGGCATAAAAATCATGGGAGTCAGCGACCAAATTCCCTAAGTTAGTTTCTTGGGTGCGGACATCTCCTCGGATACCATTGAGGAAAACATCACTTTGACCGAAAATATTGCCATCAAGATTATTAACAAAGGTTCGAACCTCTTCAACAATTTCGACAATTTCGGAATCAGCTACGGCTTTGACATCCTCAATTGTGGTGATCTCTTCATCGTAGAGGCGATCAACCCCAGCAATATCGGTGGCATAAGCGCCACTTTCATCGCCAATACTGGTAATTACCCCATCTTCATCAAAGGTAACGACTAATTGGTTGAGATAACGATAGTTGGGGGCTGAATTGACGAAGATAACAGTGTTATCCCCACTGGTGAACGTTTGAGGAAACGGTTGTAATAACTGTCCTGTATTTTGTTGGGTTTCATCTTCTCGGAATGGAGGACCACCTTCAGAAGCCATTAATTGATGAGATCCGCCGCCTAAGAGAATATCCACACCTAGCCCTAAATCTGCCATTCCCTGAGCTAATGCTTGTTCAATGGCGGATTCTTGCAAGTGAGTCATTAAAATAATTTTATTGATCCCTGCATCGATTAAGGCTTGAACTTCAGGCGTAATGTTGTCAATGATGGAATCAACTTGCACACTAATGGGAGATGTACCCGTAATCTCATTTCCATCAGCATCAAGGGTGGTTACTTCCACCAAACCTGTGTTAGCGATGGATTTCAGATAAGGCGTAACAATGCCAATAATTCCGACTTTTTCCCCGTTGACATCTGCGACAATACTTCCCGTTAAGGTGTTGGGTAGTGGTGCTCCACCATTCTGAACCACCGTTAAACCATTGGGAATTCGGGCATTGCTGTAGTCAAGATTATTAGCTAAATAGGGGAATAATGCCCCTAAATAACCATCATCACCAATTCCAACACCGCTTACATTGGCATTGGGGGCTAAAAGATTGAGTAAGGTGCTATCTCCTCCCGTAAATTCATGATTGCCAACAGATGCCGCATCCCAACCCAATTCGTTTTGAATCAAGATGTCAGCAATCCCGCCATTGGGCGCATTTTGGTAAATATCCAGACTGGCATTAAAGAAAGGACTGGCGATATAAACATCTCCAGAGGTTAATTTCAAGCTATTTTCATATTGCCCATCCAAGGCATTCATCACGGCTGAAAATCCGGGAATATCTTGAAAGGCAGGAACTCCGGCTTCTTGGTCGGAAGCGTGGAGAATTTGTAGGGTAAAGAGGCCACCATTGCCAGAATCAGCAGCTAAATTTAATGAAACCACCAAAGGCTCATGATCAGCCGGTTGATCGGCAAAATCCACATTGACGTGGACAATATCATACTCAGCGTCATCCGCAAGACTATTGGTAACGAAGATATGATCAAGTGCTTGGGAGTTACCTTGGAAATTGAAGCTATAACGTTCTTCGACGGGTAAGGTTTGGGTGAGATTGGTTAACTCATCACCACCAAGAATGGCTTGAAACTCTTCAAAATCGAAGCCGTTCAAATCTCCTAAAACCACAACATCAGCATCGGAATCATCGGCTAAAATGATGTCAACCTCGTTCTTGATGATCTGAGCTTGGGCTTCTCGATCTGCTACCCCTCGAACGTTAGGAGGCTGAGGAACACCAAACAAAGGCGTACTGCCAGAGCGGGAAGTGAAATGATTGTTGATAACGGTTACTTCTTCCCCGTTAAACTCAAAAGTGGCAACGAGGGGTTTACGACTAGCTTGAAAAGCACCGTCATTAACTTCCGTTGCTGCTGGATCGGTGATTCGTCTGAGGGAATCTTCAACAAAGCTAACCCGTTCAGGATTATAGAGATAACCAACTCGGATATTACTACCTGTTTGACCCCCATCTCGATTGTTGACGGGATCAATGTTCAAGAATTCGTAGGTGGGTCCCCCTGCTAATGCGATCGCATCAATCAGCGCCTGATAGGTTAAATCAGCCGCCACTGTGCCATCATTAATCGATCCGTTATTGTCCTGAATTTCTTGCAGTCCGATAATATCAGGGGCATTCAGGTTATTGACAATCTGCTCGGCAAGTACCTCAAATCTTACGCCTGATAAGGGATTGAGATTTTCAACGTTGTAACTGGCGATGGTTACTCGGTCTTCTGTTCCTTCAATATCGGTCACTTCTCGTTGCAGTCCACCCGTAGATGGTGCAAAGGGTTCAGTGACGAGGACTTCGTAGTTTCCGAAGGCATAGCTGATCACGCCCGTTAGATCCCCCATAGAAAAACCCACATCGACTTGAGGAAGCGTAAAAGTAGGATTATTGGGAGAATCTGAGATTAAGGTACGAATGAGGGCATCGTCGATTTGAATACGTTCCGGGTTGAAATCTTCCGCCGCAATGGTAATCCCACCACGACTGTTGACCCCAGTAGCATTTTCTCCTTGGTTGGAAAGTACCCAAATTTCAGAACTACTACTAAAGTTACTAGTAGGGCTAACGGCAACCGCATCTTGCACCGTCACCAACATTCCTTCCAGACTTTCGTAGAATAATAAGCCATCGGGACTGATGATTTGAGTGGGTGGTGTACGACCATCTTTTCCAATTAGAGTCGCTAGGGGTAAGTTATTATTGCTGGAGACCACTTGTGTTTCGGCCGGGTTTTCTTCAAAACCAATCTGAGTAATCGGTTGATTGTTCTGATTGTTCCCAGAGAAAAATTCTGTCACTATTCCACTGACTTCAACCGAATCGCCGACTTGAAGCTCTGGTCTTGATTCAGTGAGGACGAAAATACCGTCTGAGGTGGTGGGATCATCATCCCCATCGGGATCTTGAAGATAAAACCCATTATTGGCAATGGCTGTGACAATTCCGGGTACGTTGGTAACTTCTTGTCCTTCTAAGGGCGATCGCAGACCTGTTCCTTGAATGTCGTAGATACGCACTTCATTTTCCGACTCGACTAGTGGAAAGTCCCCCAAGTCGGGATAACCTTCTTCTAGCTCCTGCAAAAAATCTAGCAAAACAGATGCCGCAATTGTAGTTGTCATTTGTTAACCTCCTTAATTTACTCTCTTAAAATTACTCTTATGAGTTTTATAAAGCCTAGGTTTTGCATTTAAAACTATCACCTCTTAATTAAGTCTTGGTTGATAAAAACTCATTTTATAATTATGTTTTTATTGATTGAAGAGTAGGCGATTTGGGGATGCCGAATATGAAAATGGCTATACAGCTAAAGTAGCCATGTCAAGGCTGGGCAGAGGATGAGTTTTAGCGGAGATAAGGATTGTCAAGCCGCACAAGACCGAAAAAAATGGGCGTTTGTTGATAGCTGTACAGCGGTTATCAGACGGACAAAGTAAACCTAAAATTTTTCAATTTTGGCTGACCTTGCGAAGGCGATCACAACTGTAACCTGTTTACAAATTTAACCAAAGAGCTTGGTTACCCCCAGGAAAAATCCAGGAATTACAAAAAATACCCCGATGATGTAAGCAAAAGCTAAATACTTTCTCTCACTGGCCATAGAAGCAAATTTTGTTGCCAGAAAAATCGGTATCCTGCATAGGAAGGGAATGCAGTAAATGATCAGAACCCCAAAAAAGTTGAAAAGAAAATGAACCATAGCAATTTGTAAAGCATAGACTTCCATTTCCCCAGAAATAGCAGTTGCGGCGAGTACGGCAGTCACAGTTGTGCCGACGTTAGCTCCCAGAGTAAAGGGATAAACTTGCTGTAAGGTCATCACACCTGCCGCTGCTAAAGGAACAATTAAACAGGTGGTTGTTGTGGAAGATTGAACCAAAATTGTCATTAAAGTGCCAGCCGCAATGCCAGCAATAGGGCCTCTCCCCACTGCTATTTCAAAAATATCTTTGGCCCGACCCACCATCACAACTTTGAGAAGCTTACTGATAAAAAAGATAGCCGTGATAATGACAACAACCCCTACAAGAATCAGGAAAAGTCCATCAAAAGGGTCAGGTAAATTGCCGGCTATGCCTCTGAAAAAACCGACTACTGGGGCCGTTGCAGCCCTGACAAAATTGTAATCTCTGATGCTTAGGGAATAATCGCCGATAAAAAACCGTGCTAAATAGCCCGCCATCGTTCGGAGGGGATGAAAGAGAATTTCAAGGGGCAGAAAAATGATCACACAGAGGATGTTGAACATATCAAGGATAGTGGCGGCTCCCAGGGCCCGCTCAAAAGCCTCTTTATCCCCCATACTGGCTAAACTCACCAGAGTGCTAGTAAGACTGGTGCCTATGTTTGCCCCCATGATGATCGGTACAGCAGTTGCGACGGGTAACCCTCCCCCCACCAAACCCACCGTAATTGAGGTAACCGCACTGGAAGACTGAGTTAAAGCTGAGGCAAGAGTCCCAACAATCAGTCCGAGGAAAGGATTCGTAGCAAAGGCAAAGATTTCTTCGGCTTCATCTGCGGTAGCCGTCCTAAAACCTCGGCTCACTAGTTCAACTGCCACAACAATGATATAAATCAATACAAAAACAGCAATCCATTGGGGCAGCTTGTTGCCCTGAGTTATTTTTTGAGAATTTTCTGGAACTTGACCTTGAATATTACTCATAGCTAATATGCGGAGCTAATATGCGGAGCTAATATGCTTATAGAGTGGGTAGTTGCATTTCATGGGGGTTGGAAAAATGAGTCTTAACCAAGAGTTATGCCATAAAAATCCTAATTATTAGTTAACAAAAGGTTAATATAAATCTGTTTTTGGTTAATTTTTAGTTAAGTCTTGTATTTTCGGGAACTATTTGGAAATCGGGGCTAACTAACTACCCAAGGAAAACACTAAAATTAATACTAACCCTCTTCCATCAGACTTGGTGAATTAGAATGGAATAATAAGGCTAGAAAGCCCGGAGGGAGCATGACGAAGGCAAGAGAGGCGCAAAAGACAGTACAATGTGTAGATACATATAGTGAACTTTATAAAGATATATTTCCA
>JBGSZT010000153.1:0-26395 GCA_041750255.1 Synechocystis sp. | reverse complement strand
AATCTTACCATCGCAAATGTCATCCACTTCCGTCAAGATGATGATGGCAGTTTCAATGGCCCGAAAGAGCATACTGGTAAAACAAACCTGTACCCGATAATCCCTGAGTTTACAGGAGGCGATCGTGGCTTCGGCCCGCCCCTGTTCACTTAACGGCACATCTACCCAACCCGTAAATTTATTTTCCGCATTCCAGAGGCTCTGGCCATGACGCGTCAAAATTAGTTTTGCCATAGTTGCTTATTCCCGGGTAATGGTATGAATTTTGAGGGATTTAGTACCACCCAATTCCTCCATCGGCACACCGCCGATAATCGCCTTCTTATAGCAACGGAGAAATTTTGCCGTTAGGTAGCATTATAAGGACTAGTAGGCGCATTTAGACGGAAAGTAACGGCTATGAAAATATTATCGTCTGAAAGTCATATATAAAAACCTTTTCAGCGATCAGGGATTGTCAAAAATTTGTGTCAAGGAGGTAAATCAGAGAGGAAAACGCCCCTCAAACTCATGTATATATTTGTAGAACGTAGGTTTAGAGATACCCATCATCTGGCAAATTTCATCAATTGAGAACTGACAATTGTTGTATAGCTTGACCGCTAGTCCTCGTTTTTCGAGTCTAAGGCTTTGGGTCTGCCGCCTGTACGTCCCCTTGTTCTAGCCGCTGTTAGTCCGACCTGGGTTCTCTCTCGAACCAAATTACGCTCAAACTTGGCTAATGCGCCAAATAGATGAAATACTAGCTCTGTCCACTGCTGGTGGTGGTGGCGACGGATTCCTGGAGGCTTTGCAGTCCGGACGGTTCGGCGTTGCTAAATCAAGGTATGAAGTCAATTTTGCACTCTACATTCCGCAGGTTCATGGAAGACAATAGTATTTCTGACAAGGAGAGCGCAGTAGAGCTAAAACTTGCAGATGAAAGTCGGTGAGATTAGAGATAAGTTTGCGCTCCTCAAGCCAAAGCACGTGAATGGACTAGAAGCCCTGAAAAATCCATCGCAGAGTTGGTTTTTGAGTCTTCTTCTTGGCTTGGTCAGGCGCGGAATGTAGACTGAGCGTGAATATTTATGAAATCCCCCCGTCCTAAGGACTCGCCTCTTACCAAGGGTAGGGCTGGGGGGATAGATCATAGAACTTATGATGAGTTTAATTACATTTACCTACTTACTTATCAACTCCCTTGCCAATTAGCCCAGTCCTGGGGCACAAGAAATTTTTCAGTCAGGGCGGCTTCCGGGCTGTTCGGTTCAGGCGAGAAGCAATATTCCCAGCGGACAAGCGGCGGCAACGACATCAAAATCGATTCCGTCCGTCCATTGGTTTGGAGCCCAAAAATGGTGCCTCGATCGTAGACGAGGTTAAATTCGACGTAGCGGCCCCGACGATAGAGCTGGAATTGACGTTCTCGATTGCCGTAGGAAGTATGACGGCGTTTTTCGACAATGGGAGCATAGGCCGGCAGGAAGGCATGGCCACAATTTTGAGCCAATTTAAAAAGATCTTCCCATCCCAGGGGTTCTAGGGGCGCTAACTGATTGCTCACTTGGGCGGCGGTTTTGTCGGGGTCGGGACCGCGATATATTGGCGATCGCCCGTCTTGATAATCAAAGAAAATTCCCCCAATACCCCGCATTTCTTGACGGTGATGGAGGTAAAAATATTCATCACACCAGGGTTTAAAGACTTTATAAAAATCGGGATGGGTTTGGTCACAGGCTCCCTTGAGAGTGCGATGAAAATGGGCCGCATCTTCAGCAAAGGGATAATAGGGGGTCAGATCGGCACCGCCACCAAACCACCAAACCGGGCCCGCCTCAAAATAACGATAGTTAAGGTGTACTGTGGGGACGTAGGGATTGCGGGGATGGAGCACCATCGAGGTGCCGGTGGCGTAGAAGCCATGGCCCGCCGCCTCGGGGCGTTGTTTCAAAATAGAAGGAGGGAGTTCTTTGCCCCAAACCTCAGAAAAATTGACACCCCCCTGCTCTAGAAAATCTCCACCCTGCATGACACGGGAGCGACCGCCGCCGCCTTCTTCCCGTTGCCAACTGTCTTCTCGAAAGTGAGCACCGCCATCGAGGTCTTCTAATCCCTGGCAAATATCCGCCTGGAGGGATTGCATAAACTGACTAACCCGGGCCTTAGCATCCGCAGGAGGAACGGCGTGATTTTGGGTCGTGGGAGTTGCATTCACAGGAGAAACGGTCATAAATTTTTGCTGAATAGTCTTTAACCGATGGGGTCTGCCCTCGGGGCACTCCCAACACTGTACGATCAGAGCTGGCCCCCGGTAAATCATTGAAAATGTATCTTAATATTTTGGGAGCTGAGATTGCCGCTACACTAGACCCAACCTCAACCCAACCTCAACTTTATGATTCCGGCTTGGCTTTCCATCGGCGTGGTCACCTTTGCCCTAGCCTTTGCGCTCAATCGACTCTCGCCCCGAGATTTGCGCTGGTTCAATCGTCTACGGCGTCCTGTTTGGTTGACCTTTGAGTGGGCTATTCCCTGGATTTGGATGTCAATTTTTATTTGTGGCGCAATTTCAGCCACCTTGGTCTGGAATGCCCTAGCGCCACAGAAGTCGGCCTGGGGATTTATGCTGGCTTTTATATTATTAGAAGCCATAATCATGGCCTATACCCCCGTGATGTGTAAGCTCCGTAGTCTACGGGTCGGCACCATTATCGGCATAACCGGCTTTTTTATGGGATTGGGTCTGGCGATCGCCGTTTTTCCGGTATCTACGACAGCGGGCTATTTTTTATTGCCCTATTTGCTCTGGAGTCCCATCGGCAGTTATGTTACCTGGGCCATGATTCCCCTCAACCCGGGCGAACTTTGAGTTTACGATTACGCTGTTTGATTGGCACTTCAATGCCCCAATACTGGGCGGCGGCGGACATATCAAAGGTGAGCAAGGTTTGATCGCCTAAGGAAATAATCGAGGGAGATGGGGTGGGGGTAATCCCTAAAACTTTGATAAACTCAGCGGCGATCGCCCGTGCCAAGGGCGGCGGTACGGCATTGCCAATCTGGCGAGCCCCATGCCATTTGGTGCGATGAAACCGAAACCAATCGGGAAACCCATGCAGACGGGCCATTTCTCGCACTGTGATACAACGAGGATAAAGATAATGGATCGGGCGAGGGCTGGTGAAGGCTCCCCGGGCCGAATCCGTACCGGCTCGGAGCGTATTGGCTACACCGTCGGCGGAGAGCTTAAAAAAGCGTGAAATCGGCTCGGTGCTTCCCGGCGGGGTCTCGGCAAAGCGGCGACGGGAAATATCGCTATGGTTGGTTCTGGTGCTAGAAGTCAGTAAATGCCTGTGCCAACGACGGCGATCGCCATAATGCCAGGCATCTTGGGTCAAAGCTCTCATTTCCTTGGCGTAGGCAGAGGGTTTTCCCCAGGCTTGGGTCAACACCGTATCGTTGTCGAATAATTCTGTAAAGGCTTCAGCATCGGGTAAATCCGCCAGGGCTTGGCCACAGGTGGGCGTGGGCAATAAATCCTTAGTCGGCGTGCGCGAAGCGTGCCTTTGCGGAGGAGCCGTGATTGGTTCGGGGTAATGGGGGGCGGGCAATCCCCGCTTGGTGCCCAACAAAAATAAGCGTTCCCGCTCCTGGGGCACACCATAATTCACCGCATTCAGTACCCGCCAGGGGGATCGCACCTCATAGCCAATGCGGTCAAACTCCAGGACGATTTCTTCGAGAATTTGACGATGCTTGCCCACCGTTAGCCCCTTGACATTTTCAAACAAAAAATACTTGGGGCCCAATTCCTGCACAATTCGCACAAAATCCCGCACCAAAGAATTTCGCGGGTCATCCAACACCCGTTTTCCCATCAAGGAAAATCCCTGGCAGGGGGGCCCACCAATGACTAGATCCACGCTTTGGCAATCCAATCCCAATTCCGCCCGCAGGCGATCGCCGCTGAGATGGGCAATGGAGAGAGGAAAAACCTGACAACGGGGGAAATTATAGCGATGAATGGCGTTATGGATCGGGTCTACCTCCACCGCCGCCACCACCTCAAATCCGGCCTGCTCAAAGCCTAGGCTTAGCCCTCCGGCTCCGGCAAAGAGATCAATGGCGATGCCGCAGGCACGCTTCGCGCACGGGCGAGCAGTCATCAGGCTCACATCCTTAGCCATTGAGCTACCGCCCCCGGTAGGGGCAACAAAATGGTCACCAAGATCGCCATGGCCAAGATTCCTAATAAATCCCGACGATTGTCCAATTCACTCACATCATTGAGGGCTGGCTGGTCTCCCACGGGCATCAGTAATAAAATAATCGCCCAAAGGAAAAAGTCGGGGCGCAAAAAAGCCAACAGAATCATCATGATCCGTGTCAGTTGCCCCACAAAAATCGCCGCCCGCTGACCGAGCATGGCATGGATGATATGACCGCCATCCAATTGACCAAAGGGCATCAAATTTAGGGCCGTCACGATTAACCCGATATAACCGGCGATCGCCAGGGGATGAAGCTCTAACCCAAAATCCGGTTTGAGGCTACTGCCCAGGGCGAGCTTACTCACGAGCGACATCAAAAAAGAAAAACGGGGGTCAAAGGTCGCAAACTGAATCAAACTGGTCTTTTCGGGCAGGGCCACCACCGCCGATTGGCTCAAACCCCACCATAATATCGGCATCGTGACCACCAATCCCCCCAGGGGCCCGGCGATCGCCACATCAAATAACGCTTTCCGATTCGGCACCGGCGATTTCATTTGAATAAACGCGCCAAAGGTGCCCAGGAAGAAGGGCACGGGAATAAAGTAGGGAAGAGTCGCGCGAATTTTGTAGTGAATCGCCGTCAGGTAATGGCTTATCTCATGACAGCCCAAAATCGCAATCAGTCCCAGGCTATAGGGGAGACCCTGGAGCAAAGCCTGGCTATTGCGTTGCAGGTCTTGGGAGCTAACCCCGCTCATTTCCGCACCGATCAAAGTGGTGGTAAAGATGGTAATCATCAGCAACGCCACGGCCAGCCACGGTTTACTTTCGCTCTCTTGAGCCGGTTTTTCAGTTTTTTCTAGACTAGGATTCGGCACCAGGGCAAAAAACGGCTGACCCTGCAAACTTTCTTGGAATAGCACCAAAAAGCGATCGCCAAAGACCCCTTCTACATTTTCTTTAATGCGCTGGTAGGCCATTTCGGGCGCAGCTTGTAGCTTGCCGCGACACAAAATAGCCTGGGGGCGATAGTCCAACTGTTGCAAATAATAAATTCCCCAGGGAAAACAATCCCGCAGAGATTTTTCTTCCGTGGCATTGATCGGGCGAACCGCGTCGCTTTTTTTACTCTCCAAGGACAACAACCCTGGAGCGTCGGGAGTAGATTCCACGAGTGATGGCTCAATCCGCCCTTTTTGTACCAGCCACCAATAGAGCCATGGACAGACCAAAAAGGGCCCCAACAACAAGATCAGTGGTAATGGCTCGCTTTCACCCTGGATCGCAAACCAGGTCGTCCAAATCATCGCCGGCATCATTAACACCAACCAGAGCAACCAAACCGGTGTCCGGGTGATCTTAGCTGTATTATTTTGCACAATGAAATAGGTGATGATACCCAGCAAAAACAAAAAGAACCACATTAGTCAGTAATCGTCTAAATTTAGAGCGGATGAATTGATTTGGCGCGGAGTCACATTTTGAAGAATGATAATCTACAGTGTAGAGCATCCCCAAGCGAGCTCTCCCCAACGGTATTTACCCCGCTTTTGACCCCATGACTCTTTCCTCCCCTAGCCGTCCCCCCAAAGTTCCTCACCTCATTTTGCCCAACCTCTATCGGTTTCCCCCCAGCCGAGACATTTTAGGAGGAACAGCTTATTTTATTGTAAGTAGCCACGGCAATATTGTGGTGGATTGCCCCGCTTGGGAGTCCGAAAATCAAGAGTTCTTGAAGGAACAGGGGAGCCTTGCAGGGATATTTATCACCCATCGAGGTGCTATCAGTAAGCACATCGGCGCGATGCAAACGGCGCTAGACTGTCCTATTTTTATCCAAGAACAGGAAGCCTATCTTTTGCCCGGATTGAGGGTGACAACCTTCCATGAACGGTATCAACTCACGAATGACCTGCGAGCGGTCTGGACTCCGGGGCATTCCCCTGGCTCCGCCTGTCTCTACGACCGACGGGAGGGGGGTATTCTCTTTTCGGGTCGCCATCTTTTACCCGATCACCAAGGGAACCCTCGCCCCCTGCGATTAGCTAAAACCTTTCATTGGCCCAGACAACTCCGTAGTGTAGAGGCATTGCGAACCGAGTTTACCCCCGAAACCCTGCGCTACCTCTGTCCCGGAGCCAATGTCGGCTTTTTGCGAGGACGAAGCACCATTGACGGGGCCTATAGCTATTTCAAGCCAGAATGAGACACTTTGCCTAGCTAAAACCAAATTGACTCTATATTACTCCTATTTCTTGTTCCCCCCCTTCAACAAGGGGGGATAAAACCTAGAAATCCCAACCCTGATGATCATTCTGTGGCTACTTCGTTGTTTCCTACGACCGGATTTATCCCCCCATGCTGGGAACTTCCCTCCTTCAAAAAGAGGGGCTGGGGGGGAAATCTATAAATATTTACGCCGATTTTAAGTTAATCGATGGAGATTGTTTGGGGTCGATCCGGCTCTGAAACATTTCCTCCCTGCTTGTCTAACCAGCTTTTGAGGGGGTCATCGCTCAGTTTGAGTTTAAGCAGGCCCGAGACCAGTCCTCCGGCAAAGGCGATGGGTTGGTAGATAGCTTCTTTGACGATCGGTTGTAGCTCTTCAATGAACATGACTAAGCTCCTGGGAGTGGCTCAAACAATTTTCCTTTTCAAATTAACGCATTCTGCGGCATCAAGGCTTGGATCTCCTCGAGTCGTCGATGATTTAAACAGTACCAATGGCAGGCAAATAGATCGGGGCTTGCTTGCCCTAGGGAGGCGATCGCCGGGGCGGCGGGGAAGGGCCACAGGCGGTCAAAGATAATATCCTTCTGCATCAGGCTAAATTGTAGTAAATATACCGACGGAGGGGCGGCTAAGTTTTCTAATAGCTCTCTAGCCATGGTTTGCAACGCCTGAAGCACCGAGAGGGGTAATTCTAGGGGCTGTTGATAGGCATTGGGCATAATCCCTTCTTTGATCACCTCGCCGTAGAGCGGCCCCTGGGCAGTCCAAATAATGGGGAGCCAACAATCTCCAATCCACTGGAGATCCGGGCTAATTTGTACCTGGAGCTGTTGAAAGACCCACTGGCGTCGGGCCTGGATATCTTGACAGGCTTGGTAAACGTTCTGGGCGGGAAAGGTCAACCACTGGGGCAGTTGGATGGTCAAGGGGCAGTAAATACGTCCGGCCAACTCAGTTTGCTCTTGGGCTCCCTCCGACCAGAGAGACGCCACCGCAATCGTTTCAATAATCGTTTGGGGAGAATGAATGGCGATCGCCGACTTTAGGGCATTGACCATCAATTCTGTCACCGGAGACGCCGCCACCAAGCGTCGTTCCTGCTTGATCTTGGCATTGACAATAATCGTGACTCGTCCATTGCGATTCGGTGCTTTTAATGTGTGATCTGCCACAGCGTCTCCCCCTGATGTATGAACTATCCTAGCAACCGGAGGGTAAATTTCCCCGGCAAATTTTTGTCACTCCCTAGCGATGGACCGGCAAGGTAAAGTGAAAACAACTGCCTTGATTGGGCACACTATCCACCCAAATTTGACCGTAATGGGCGCGGATAACCTTGCGACACAGCGATAAACCCAGACCATAGCCATCGGTTTCATGGTCTCGCTGGAGGCGGAAATGTCCATCAAAAATTGTTTCTTGTTTGGACTCTGGAATGCCGGGGCCCGTATCGGCTAAATTCACCTGCACCTTCTGGGTCGTGCGATGTAAAGCAGACAGTGTGATTTGTCCGTGATTGGGGGTGTATTTGATCGCATTGTCCAAAAGATTGACAATGACTTGGCGAATTAATTCCTCATCGGCATAGACGCTGGGCAAGTCCTGGGGGACGTCATAGACAAAGGTTAAATTCTTTTTCTGGAATTTCTCATGGTACAGTTCCAGCACCTCCTCACATACTCCCTGCAATGGCAACGGCCGACAATGGACTTGAAACTGGGCATTCATGTTTTTTGAGGCTTGCAAGATATCGGTAATTAGTCGATTCATCACCCGAAACTGCTTGCGCGATTGATAAAAAAGTTGCTCTTTTAGGTGCGGTGTTTTACTGTGGTGCGGTTTGCTTTGTAATAACTCTAGGGTTTCAACGGCGATCGACGCGGCGGTGAGGGGACTGCGGAGGTCATGGGCCAACATGGCCAAAATTTGGTCTTTAAAATGAATTTGCTCCAATAATTCCTCTTTTTCTTGCTTGAGCAAAAAGATTTCATCGGTCATTTTCATCAACTCTCCCGAATAGCCCACCGCTGAAATTTCCAGTGGACAACTCGGGGCCGGGGCCGAGGACAATGCTTTACCATCCGGCTCTGTTATGCTCAATAATTCTTGTTCCCAGCGGGGCCACCAGCGATTGAGCTGATTAACAATACTACTTCCTGCCAACACCTGCCGGGGCTCCGGTGACACCTTGACCAAGGAGGGCGTCGCGACTAAGCGAAAATGTTCTACCAAATGCGGATGCTGACTAATCTGAAATACTTGTAGGTCATAGGCATGAGTGGATGCTAAACTCCCCAAATAGGCCTCAATACTGCGTACATTTTCCTGGGAATTAGGACGTTCATCGATAAACAGTAGAAACTGTAACGAGATAGCTTGAGAAGAGCCTTGTCTAAACGATGTTGACATGCGGCAGGGACGAATAAGGAGTGAAAAAAAGCACGTGCCATTAATCTACTCTAGACGATGTCGGAATCAGTGTGGGATCACGCTATGAATGCTGATAAAATCAGCTACAGTTAATACCCAGTTTTGAGACAAACTCGAAAAGGTGCGGAAATTCTATGGCTCTTGGCTATGTTGCCCTCGTTCTCCATGCTCACTTACCCTTTGTTCGACACCCTGAAAGTGATTATGTATTAGAAGAAGAGTGGCTATACGAAGCAATTACAGAAACTTATATCCCCCTAATTCATGTTTTTGAGGGTCTCAAACGGGATGGCATCGATTTCAAAATCACGATGAGCATGACCCCGCCCCTCGTTTCCATGCTCCGTGACCCCCTCCTGCAACAGCGCTACGAAGAGCATTTAGCCAAGCTCCAAGAATTAGTCGAAAAAGAAATTGTTCATCATCAACACCACGGGCACCTCCGTTATTTAGCGGAATATTACCAAAAAGAATTTGCCATGGTGCGAGACACTTGGGAACGCTACGATGGCGATCTAGTTACGGCGTTCAAGCAGTTTTTTGATTCTAATAATCTGGAAATCATTACCTGCGGTGCCACCCACGGTTATTTTCCTTTGATGAAAATGTATCCCCAGGCGGTGTGGTCCCAAATTAAAGTCGCCTGTGACCACTACGAAGAGCATTTTGGTAAAGCGCCCAAGGGCATTTGGTTACCGGAATGCGCCTACTACGAAGGGGTAGAGCGAATGTTGGCCGATGCTGGCCTGCGTTACTTCTTAGTGGACGGCCACGGTCTTTTGTACGCTCGTCCCCGCCCCCGTTTTGGCACCTATGCCCCGGTTTATACTGAAACCGGTGTTGCCGCCTTTGGTCGAGACCACGAATCCTCCCAACAGGTTTGGTCGTCCCAGGTGGGCTATCCCGGCGATCCGGAATATCGAGAATTTTATAAAGACCTAGGTTGGGAAGCCGAGTATGACTACATCAAGCCCTACATTATGCCCAATGGTCAGCGCAAAAATATTGGCATTAAGTATCATAAAATCACCAGTCGTCAGGGGGGATTATCCGACAAAGCCCTCTACGATCCCTACTGGGCCCGGGAGAAATCGGCGGATCACGCTGGGAATTTTATGCATAATCGCGGGCGCCAAATTGAAAACCTCGCGGGTATGATGCAACGTCCGCCCCTGGTGGTCTCTCCCTACGATGCAGAACTATTTGGGCATTGGTGGTACGAAGGACCGTGGTTTATCGACTACTTATTCCGTAAGTCTTGGTATGACCAAAATACCTTCGATATGACCCATTTGGCGGATTATTTGCGCTACAACCCGACCCAACAGGTCTGCCGTCCTTCCCAGTCGAGTTGGGGCTACAAAGGCTTCCACGAATATTGGATCAATGAAACCAATGCTTGGATTTATCCCCATCTCCACAAAGCCACGGAACGAATGATTGAACTCAGTCATCGGGAGGCGAATGATGAGCTTGAAGAACGGGCGTTGAATCAAGCGGCTCGGGAACTTTTACTCGCCCAGTCTTCGGATTGGGCCTTTATTATGCGGACAGGAACTATGGTGCCCTATGCCGAGCGTCGCACCCGCTCCCACTTGATGCGCTTTAATAAGCTTTATGATGATGTCCGCTCTGAAAAAATTGATTCGGGTTGGTTAAGCAAGGTGGAAAGTATGGACAATATTTTCCCCAACGTAAACTATCGGGTTTATCGTCCGATCTAGGCTGGTTTTCCAGCAGGGGTCAAAATCATGGTAACGATTAAAAGCACCAGTTGGCAGTGGCAAACTCAACGTTGGCAACAAAATGTCTCGGAATGGTGGGAGTGGCAACAGAGCCAATGGGCTATGGCACTGTCGGAGGTTGATCTCCCCTCCCTGCCGGGGTTTCCAGCTTGGGGTGATTTATTTTTGCATGGTTTATTTGGGCTATTGATGGCTCTTTTGTCCTGGGGTATTTGGCGATCGGGGCGTTTTTGGTTACGCTTTTTCCAGCAAATGCAAACTGTAACCTTGACCTTGCCGCAGCTTAACCCCCCGTTCACGGCGGCCCATTGGCTAAAACAGGCAAAGGCTTATCACCAGCAGGGCAACTATTATCAAGCCTGCCGCTGTCTCTATCTCGCGGCGCTACAACAGCTCCATGATCAGGAATTGATTCTCCACGCCTCGGATCGGACGGATGAGGAATATCGACTCTTGATTATTGATTTACCGCAGGCGGGCCTCTACGAAACGCTCTTCGATATCCATCAGGAACTTTGTTTTGGGCAACGGCCAGCCTCTCCTCAACTCTATGCCCGTTGTGACCAAGCCTATCGCTCGCTTGACTCCAATTTATGATCACTTCTATTTCTCGGCGACAAAAAATCATCCTGGCCTCGATCGCCATTTTTTTTGTCATTATTTTAGTTTTAATCAGCACAACTGGCGATCGCCAACAGAGCGACGGGTCTACCTATAGCCGCACTCCGGGGGGCTATGCCGCTTGGTATGGCTATATGCAAGACCAGGGCACTAAGGTGCAACGTTGGCAAAAACCTGCCAAGGCACTAACGAGTGTGACTCAGCCGATGACGCTCCTGCGGATTCAGAGCGAACCGATGCCGCGCTTGCCCCAAAGTGGGGGTTCCGAAACGAAGTGGCTAGCTCAGGGAAATCGGCTGATTTATGTGGGAGTAAAAGCCCCGGCGACAGCGGCTCCCTTTAGCAATCTTGTCCCGACTGAGGGGGGCGATGTCAAAATTGAAACCCGGCGACGCTGGTCCAGCGAAAAAGGAACCTTACTCAAGGATGAATTTGGTGCCCTGATTGAACGGGAGCACGTCGGTCGTGGGGAAATTATTTGGATTATTCCCCCTTACCTGGCCGCCAATGCCTACCAGGAACATCCTGCCAATTATCAACTTTTGGCCAGGCTAGCCCTGGAAAATGACCTGCCCATCTGGGTGGATGAATATCTTCATGGTTATAAAGATGCGGAAACGATCGCCGAGGAAGTGGCCCAGAACGTGGGCGAGTATCTCCTTAAAACACCGTTATTATTAGTCCTGATTCAGGCTATTTTCGGTTTGGGAATTGCTCTCTCGGCAGGAAATAAACGCTTTGGCCCGGTGATCGCCGAGCTGACTCCCCGAATCAACAACAACATGGCCTACATTGACGCCCTGGCGACGGTGTTGGAAAAAGCAGAAAGTACAGAATTCGTCACCTCCCATCTCCCCGCCCTGGGCGATGATAGCGCTAAACCTGCCGCCAACAATAAAGAATTAGAGCAATGGTTGCAACGGCCCCAGATTCCGCCGAAGGAATGACATCTGCTAGGATGGCACTATTCATAAATCCTCTTAATTTTCATGGAAAATGGCTTTTTGCTTCGTTTTTTAGGTACTTGGCTGGTGACCGCTGTTTCCCTGTTGGTGACGGCGTGGTTGGTTCCTGGCATTACCTTGGCTAGCGTATCTGCAGCGGCGATCGGGGCGGTGGTCCTAGGGTTGGTCAATGCCTTGGTGCGTCCCCTCCTTTTGTTGCTGACCTTGCCTCTGACCATTCTCACCCTAGGGTTATTTTTGTTGGTGGTGAATGCAGTCTCCTTTTCCCTGGTCGCCGAATTTACTCCTGGTTTCACCGTCAGCACCTTCTGGGATGCGCTTTTTGGCTCCTTGATTTTGTCCTTTGTCTCTGGGTTGCTCAATCAAGTCTTTGGCTTCGCTGAGTGAACCACCCAACAGTCCAAACCTGGCGATTGCATCTCTGCAATGGTTGAAAATCGTAAACCGTGGGAATAGCAGGGTTTTGCCGTTGCCACTAAATTGCCAAGCGCCCTAAGTTTTTTTCTTCGAGAGGCGTTAATCTGCGCCACTCTCCCGGTGCGAGACCCTCTAGGTTTAATCGGGTTGTGCTTGCAAACTTGCCCCGACCGATGGCGATCGCCATGGAAACCCGAACTAAGCGCAGGGTTGGAAAGCCAATGGCGGCAGTCATGCGTCGCACCTGACGATTACGCCCTTCGGTTAAGGTAATTTCTAGCCAGGAGGTGGGCACCGTTTTCCGAAATCGTATCGGCGGAGTCCGGGGGGGCAATGGGGTTTCCAGCTCTAACCGAGTCACCTGGGCGGGGCGAGTTCTATAGTTTTGAATCGCAATGCCGTGGTGAAGAGGAGCCAACTCCGAGGGGGTAGGACTGCCTTCCACCTGCACCCAATAGGTGCGGGCATGGGCAAAATCAGGATGGGCCAAACGGTGTTGCAGTCTGCCATTATCGGTCAAGAGTAATAACCCTTCACTGTCAAAATCCAGCCGACCCACCGGGTAAATATCCGGCAGGGAAATATAATCTTTGAGCGTTGAACAGGGGCGATCGCCGGGTTGACTAAATTGACAGAGAACTCCGTAGGGTTTATGGAACACAATTGTCTGGTTCATGACTATGTTTTGGCAAAAACGCTGATTTTAGTGAGTTACTGGCGTTAGTCTATTTTTCTGACCCATTAACGCAATCTCGCGGATTGAACCAAGAGCAGACCCCCGGCCGTCAGTCCCAATAGGTTAGGAAACCACGCCGCCCAAAAGGGGCTTAATACTCCCCAAATGCCCATGGATTCACACAAAAAAGAAAGGAGATAGTAGGAAAAAATAAGACCAATACAGATGCCAAAACTAGTGGCTTTATTGGTATTTTGAGGACGAATACCGATCGCCGCTCCGATTAAACCAAAAACAAAACAAACAAAGGGCAGAGAATATTTGGTCTGTAGGCGTACTTCTAATTTGCGTATTTTCTTTTCATCCCCACTCAGGCGCAGAATTTCTAGATACTCCGAGGCTTGGGCAATGCTCATTTCGGCATCCTTGCGGTTTAGATCCGTCAGGTCTAGGGGAGTGCGGGGCAGGGCCAATTGTTGATGGCGAAAACGAACAATATTACGATAGGAACCATCGGGAGCAATTAAATACACCGTTCCATCATAAAAATCCCAGGTATTTTCAGCAATGTTCCAGTTAGCTGACTCGGCGGTTAGGACTTGGTTGACTCCATTCTGGGTCCGGTCAAGAATGGTTAACCGTTTCATGGTTTCACCGTTAAATTCTTCGGCATAAAATAGGCGAGTCAGCACGGTTTGTTCATCTCCACCGGGCTGGCGCATTTTGCCATATTCTGGATAAATAATATTAAATTGCTGGGTCGGTGGACGGTTTGCTCTGACGGCCCGCTCTAGGGTCATTACTGCTTCATAGTTAGCCGCTGGAGTTACTTTGTCATTGAAAATAAAGGCAACTCCCGTCACCAGCAAACTAAACAGAAAAGCTGGTACAATGAGCCGATAAATACTAACACCAATACTGCGGAGCGCAATCACTTCACTATCACTGGACAGGCGGCTATAGGCCATCAAACTCGCCAGCAACATCGACATTGGAAAGGCCAACACCACAAAGGCCGGCATTTTTAGAAACAAAATCTTGACCGCAATCATCAAGGGCAAACCGGATTCGGTGACCCGACGTACTAGGTCAAATAGCGTACCAATGGAGAGCGCCAAGGAGGTAAACATGCCCATGCCAAACAAAAACGGCAACAGCAGTTCAATGAAAATATAGCGGTCCATCACCGATAGAGTCGGTAACTGGACAGAGGATTTGGTCAAACTTGGAGCCATGCGGAATTAGGGAGAATTAAAGCTGGAATTTTTCGCCAAGGTAATATTGTCGAACCAGCGGATTGTTATAAAGTTCCTCGGCACTGCCGGAGGCCAGGATTTGTCCATCCCGCATAATATAGCCCCGGTTGGTGATCGCCAAGGTTTCTCGCACATTGTGATCGGTAATCAAGATGCCCATTTGTCGGTCTCGCAGTTGGCCAATCATGGCTTGGATCTCAGCAACGGCGATCGGGTCTACCCCGGCAAAGGGTTCGTCAAGCAATAAAAATTGTGGCCCGGTCATGCCCACCGCCAAGGCTCTAGCTAATTCGGTGCGGCGACGTTCCCCCCCAGATACCTGGGAGCCCTGGGTGTAAGCGACCTTTTCAAGACGAAATTCTGAGAGGAGGTGTTGGAGGCGATGTTTGCGGTTGGGCCCAGAAACGCCGGTTTGTTCGAGGGCCAGCAAAATATTATCTTGCACCGTCAGGTGACGAAAAATGCTGGCTTGCTGGGTCAAGTAGCCCATACCAAGGTGGGCTCGTTCGTTGAGGGGGAGATGGGTAATATCTTTTTGGTTGAGCCAAACTCGGCCCGTATTGGGGCGGATCAAGCCAGTGGCAATATAAAAGGTTGTGGTCTTGCCGGCACCGTTGGGGCCCAACAATCCTACGATTTCGCCGGGAGCAATGCGGACATTAACCCGATTGACCACACAGCGTTTGCCGTAGAGTTTATGGATATTTTCTAAAACCAGTGTCACGGTTGATATTACCCCATGGATTTTTACATAGAACTGCCGGGCTTATTAACCCTAGGGTGTCGCATTTAAGGGAGGCAGAGAAGGAAGACCATCATCCGGCACGATCGCCGTATTTTGACGATTGCCTGGTGACTGTGCTTGCTCCGTTTCATCAACGAGGTAGATTGACTCCACTTGTTTATTAGCCTGGGGATTGGCGACAAATCGACCTTCATCAATCAAATAGGTCATGGTTTCTGAGCGCATACTATTACCCTCTTGGAGCACATAGACATTGCCACTTAGGACAAGACGACGCTCTTGACTATAATATTGGGCCTGGGCGGCGGTAGCCTGCATTTTACGAGCTGGATAATAAACCTGCACGTTCCCCCGAGCCGTGACGACACCGGTTTGGGAGTTGGCTTCTTGGATATCAGAACGCACGGTCATGGGGCTAGGTGCCGGCTGGGTCTGGGCGATCGCCTGTTGCCACCCGTAACTCACCAGAGCTAAACTGGCCAGAGAGACTGGCAGTAAGGAAAACAAACTCGGCGATCGCCGCTGAGGGGCAGAAGAGAAGATCATGGTCAGTGAGAAAACGTTAGCTTTTAGTGTATCTAATCCGTCAAGGTTTGAAAAAACAGAGGCTTTAAACCGATTTTAGCTCTGTTGACGTTGGGCTTGCTGGCAGTGTTGCTGAATTTCGCTAATTGTATAAAGTGCCTGGAAGCGCAATCCTTCCTGCTGGTATAGTTCCGCGCCTCCCTGTTGGCGATCCACCAGGGCAATAATTTCTTGTACTTGATGGCCCGCCCCCCGCAGACGTTCCACCGCTTGCATCGCCGATTTGCCGGTGGTGACCACATCTTCTAGCACAATCACCCTAGCACCGGGAGCTAAGCTGGGGCCTTCGATGTAGGCCTGGGTGCCATGGCCCTTGGCTTGTTTGCGGACAATCAGAGCGGGTAGGGGTCGCTGTTCGTAGGCGGAGACCACACTCACCGCCGTTACCATGGGGTCGGCTCCCAGGGTCAAACCGGCGATCGCCGCTGTGTCGGGGGGAATTAAGTCCAAAATCAAGCGTCCCAGGGCGAGGGCTCCCTCTGCGGTTAGGGTTACTTTTTTGCCATTAATGTAGTGGGTGCTGGCTTGGCCGGAAGAGAGCACAAAATCCCCCTCTTGGTAAGCCAGGGTGGCAATTAAATCCAACAAGTAGGAACGGAGTGAGAGCAGGGGAAGCTTGGCCAAGTTGGCGGGCGCCGGAGAAGAAGAGGTCATAGGAACAGAAATTTAGGGATAAATAACGAGGGAATTTGGTTACAATTGGGCGACAATAGGGGTGTAAACGCCATCCTTGAGCTATAACTTATTTAAGCAAACTCTGGTCTGCTTTCGGGTCAGCTCCGAGACCATGGCAAAAAATCAAGTCATTAAGTATTGAATTAAATTTCGTGAGGAGTTAATTGTGATGATAAACCTAAAATCCCTAGCGACCCTTTTACCCTTGGGCAGTATTTTGGGTGCTATGTTTTTAACCAATGCCGCCGTTGCCCAAGAGCGCCCCTTGCCCGTATCCCCGAAATCCGCAACGCCAGAGGCAGTCTACGCCCAGGATTACACCAGCTATAGCCAATTCTTAGCTCAAATCAATAGTATTAGCCAGCTACGGGATGTTTCTCCCCAGGATTGGTCCTACGAAGCCCTACGAAACCTAGTCGAAAATTATGGTTGTATTGTTGGCTATCCCGACCAGACCTATCGCGGTACTCGTCCCCTGTCCCGCAATGAATTTGCCGCCGGACTCAATGCCTGCCTAACTCAACTTGAAAAACGGATGTTAGACTCCCGGCAACAACTCACGGCAACTAGCGCCGGCACGACCCAAACCCTGAGACCCTCAGTTCAACCCGGTGAGCCCTTAGGTGTGGTCTTTAATCGCGCTTTTTACCACAATACAGGGCGTTTTTACGATATTTCTAGCATTTCTGGCCAAGCTAACAATATTTTTGGCTGGCGCACCTTCCCCGGCTCTTTCTTTGATAACCAAATTAGAGCAGATGCCCTAGTTGTGGAAACGCTCTACGATGAAGCCCTACGTCAACAAACCGCCGGCACGAATATCCGTACCCAGGATCTGGGCAACCCTTTTAATAGTTCCATCCAGGGTAATCCTGGCTATCTCCGCCTCGGTAATCCTTCGGGCAATTAAATCTTGAATTGAGGCACGATCGCGCAACTCTTTCGGTCACTAAGGGAAACCTGGCGTAATTACGTCAGGTTTTAATGTTGTTAGTAATTGGGGTAAGAATCAAGTTTCCATCTACTCTAGGATTAATGCAGACGTGAACTATTTTCAGCAAGATCACCAGGTATTTCCTCAAAGCTATCTCCAGCAACTCAAAGGAGAAATTTTGGCAAGCCCCTATTTTGCAGTCAATAACCTTAATCGGGATTTCATCAAAACTAAAGGGTTTTCCCTTGTTTTTCGGCGTTCGCATCTGTCCCTCGTAGAACAAAAATTTCCTTACTTTAAACTCTATTTAGACCGAGCGATGGCGCCGGACTGTAATGCTTTTTATCTTAATCCCTTATTACTCAAAGCCGGCTCTCAGGTGGATCCCCATGTTGACCGCTCCCTACGTTCCTATTGCAAAATCATTGACCCGCCCCTGGTGGTCAGCGTTCTATATATTGACATTCCTCCGGATTTAGTCGGGGGTGAACTGGTCTTGCGCTCAGGCAAACGTCAGGTTGGCAAAATCAAACCTCAAGTTAATACCTTGTTATTGTTTCAAGGAGATTTAACCCACTCTGTTGATCCTGTAACCGTTGGCAAGTGTCGGCTAAGTTTGGTCTGCGAACAGTATTATTTAGACCCCCTAGAATTGTTAGAAATTCCCGAATTTTTGTTAGAGTCGAGGGCGATTAAGCCTAAGCGTTCCTAATCAAATATATAAAGCCGGGGGAAGTGTTTTGAAATTAATGATCTCTGTGATCTCAGCTCCCTTAACCTGCAAACTAGGGTCTTGGGTTCCATTTTGAAATTCAAAATAGAAACTGATTTGAGCCGTTTCGGTTAAATTAATCACCCAGTCCCGATAGGTTGATGCCAACAGTTTACTAAAGGCGTGGTAACGAAAAATCACCGTTTCTCCGACCTTAACCCCGCACATTAGGTCATTTTCGGTTCCCTCTGCGCTAAAGTTTACGTCGATTAAATAGCGTCCTTTATCCAATACTAATGTCTTCGTCAAATAGGTAGAGCCATCGGCTTTTTTGCTAAAATCTGCGGCGGAAAGTTGGCTATGAATTTGGCGATTAAAGGGCAGTTGATAGGACGTTTCATCCAGGCGATCGCCATGGATGTAAAGATTATTGCGAATATCGGCACCCAGGGGATAATCATCCGCCGAGCGGACTTCCTGGTAAGTATTGAGATCAATGGCCACATAGCCCATATTTTGCAGAAAATCCAAACACCGAGTATCATCCCGTTGGGTTTCTAAGATGAGATGGGGCTTGGCCGCCGCTAAGGTGTTTTGAAATCCTTGAATAGCATCAAATTCGGCTCCCTCAATATCCATTTTTAAGAGGTTGGGGATTAAGTTTGTGTGGGCGACAAAATCATCCAGGGCAATGGTTTTCACCGAGTAGGCAGAGCCTTGGCCATGCTCACTATAAATACTGTCATTGAGGTGACTGCCCAGGTAAATTTTGACGGTTTCCTGGGAGGTATGATAAACGGCATTATGAAAGAGTTGCACGTTATTACAGCCACTTAAGACCAAATTACGCTGGGTTTTATCGACAATTCGGGGGCTAGCTTCAAAGGCACAAACAACGCCCCTTGGCCCCACCATGCGAGACATAACGGTGGTTAACCCAGCAAAGTTGGCTCCGACATCAAAGACCACATCTCCCGGTTTACAGAGGTCTCGTAGGGCAATCTGTACCGGCGGCTCCCAGAGGTTCTCTTGATACCAAGGTGCTATGCCGTAGAGGCCGACTTGGGATAATCTAGCGTCAATTTGCAGCTTTTTATCAATCTCCGGGGCCAGGATTTTTGCTAATTTAAATTTGAGTTTGTCTTTAAGGCTATTTAACATCTTATTTTTTCACTCCGGTAATATCAGTAAACCACAGGAAGGAATGCTGTTCGTGACGATTGTCGTTAAAAATTTTATAGCTAGGGGCCGACCCCGACAAATCCTTGGACCACCATTGATGATGATCGGCTTGGATTTGCTGGAGTAATTTTCGGCTATCTAGCATTAACTGCAAGGCAGAAAAACGAGTGATTTTGGGGAGCCAATCTAAGGCTCGGTAGGCGTTCAAGACGGTTTCGATACCCGGTTGAAATTTCAAGGCTGGGGAGTTGGGGGCAATCTCGTGCAAATACTGTGCTAAGTTGTGGGCGTGGTCAAAATCCGTACTGGTGTGTTTACAGTAGGATTTACGGTAGCCAAGACAATGATAAAGCAAGGCTTCCACTTCCTCCGGCGATCGCCCTTGAAAGCCATATTTCACCCCCGCCAAGGTTCGGTGCAAATACCAGGCTCGCATATCCTCGATTTCCACCGCTGGACTTTGGGTGGTGCGCTCATCGGGGTAATTCCAAAATAAACCCAGGGTCTTATCCACCACTTTACTTTTGATAAAGGGCATAATGCGACTCTTGAATTCTGTGTCCCCCGCCCCTCGGAAGCTGGCATCATAATAGCCAAAACGGTCATGGATCGACTTACGATAAAGCGCCCCGACCCAAGATAGATAGCAGGTTTCCAGGTAAACCAAGTCCTGTTGATAGCCGCTACGGTCATAGGTCATCACATCGCTGACCCAACTGCCCTGGACATCGACATTGGTAACCAAACTATGACCAATCACCCAATCCAAATCAAGGTCTTGGTCTAATTCCTGGGCCAAAATTTCCAAGCAATCCGGCAGGATCGTTTCATCCACGCCCAAAAAAGCCAGGTAGGGCGAGTGGGCTAGGCTAATGCCTCGATTCCAGGCGCTTTGAATGGTTTCCCGTTGTGGTGATCGTACATAAAGAATAGGAAATTCCAGTTCGGACGTCAACTGTTGAAAAACTTGGTATTCTTGCCCCGGTGAACCACTGTCCACCAAAATAACCTCAGCGTCTCCCCGCTGAATTAGGCTTTGGTGTTGGAGCGTCCGCAAAAAATAGGGCAGTTTATCGGCGGCATTGTAAAGCGAGACAATGATTGTGGCTCGATACTCCGGCTGAGGACGGCGGTCATCCCAAATTTCGTACTGGTCATCTGCTGGATTTGTTTTATTGTTTTGGCGAGCCTGTTCAATCAGTTCAAAGCATCGCTCCTCGCGGTCTGACCTGCCACCGTAGAGTGCTTCCACCACCTGAGCTTCGCGCTTAAATCCCTTATCTTCTAAGGTTCGCAGGACAAAGGGAAAGTCGCCAAAGAGGTCGGCTCCCAAGGCCCGCATCGCCCTCAACTTGTAGGTAGCAGTGACCAACTCATTACCACGTAATTCTTCAATTCGTGCCAATTCGCGCCATAGGCGCACCCGGTCAATGCGATAGTTTGTACTTAATTTGCCGCGAAGGCCTTGGGAGGAAGATTCATACTCAGACCCGACTCGCCAACATTGTTGAATTTTATCCGCCAGATTTTTACGGGTTTGTTCTGGGAAATTTAATGTTTCCTTGTATTTTGTAATCAGAAATGGTGTTTTAGCCGTCTGAAAATTTTGAGTTTCATTGAGGGGACGAAGCAATTGAGCTTTTACGTTTCCTTTGGTTTGTTTGAGAGTTTGTTTAAGTTGTTTGAAAGACGGCTTAAGCTGTTGTTTTAGGATCTTTAAGGGCGGTACATTACCGAGGCTAAATCCTCCCTGTAATGATCGCCAGTAATTAATTAGTTGACTATACCAACGGTCTAATTCTGCCCGCAGATCCGAGTCAAAACTCGAAGTTTGCTGGAAAATCGTGGCAATGTCCGGGCCGTGAGCTTGAATCAGAGTATGACTCAGAGCCGAGACCAAAGCGGCGCGGTAGTCCGTATAATTTTCTAAAATTTCAATAATTGCGGGCAAGGAAGCGTAAATATTGTTGATGTCTAGCTTAACAAAGGGAATACCAGGAAAATCGTCTTCTAGGAAGCGACAGACCCCAGCCCCACTGCCGATCACCGTCGGACATCCAGAAAATAAGGATTCCAGGGCGACTAGGTTTAATGTGTCGTAGCGAGAGGGCACAAAGGTAACACTTTTTTGAGCAAAAAGAGCCATCAACTCGTTGGTTGTTTTTGGGGAGGATAGCTGTAGGCGATCGAGGCGATTACTCAACATTTCCCGTAAAAATGATTCCGAGGAAACCTCACCCCGGTCATCAAAACTATGGGGGCCAATGATGGTGGCATTGTGGTAAAGATTTTTCGATAACCACCAGACTAGATCGATAAAAATATCCGGCCCTTTGCGTTTTTCGGTGCGACCAATAAAATTTAAGTTCGGTGCCTCATCACTGGGGATGGATTGGGTCGGCTTCGGTAGATCAAAAAAGTGTAACGGATGATAATAATGGGATTTTAAGGTGCTTTTTTGTCGCCATTCATCCAGGTAGCTTTGGCTAATTCCGTAGCGTAAATCCGCCGTTTGGTATTGTTTAGCTTCGATTAATTCTAGGGGAATATTATCTTGGCCATTGCTAAACCAATCCAGCTTAAGGGTTGTCGAAATGACGCCATGCATCGACAGCGCAATTTTTTGATAGCTCACCTGATAAAAATTAAGAGCATAGGGTAAAAATAATCCCCATTGCTCATAGTCGGGAGAATCAATAATATCAAAGGTCATTCCTGCTAGCGATGCGGCAATATTGCTAGCGACGACGAAGAGACGATAGCTCCATTTAGGGGGTGAGATGTCAGGAAAATTTTTAAAATCAGACAGTAAATGATTTTCTCGATAGGGAATAACTGTCACGTTTCGAGGCCGAGCCGTATTTAGAGCTTCTCTTTCAGTAATATAATAAAAATCGAGTTCAGGGTTTTTTAGGATTAGATTACGATAAAAAGTCTGACCGCCTCCAAGCTTGCCAAACAGGTCAAAATCTGCAATTAAAATTTTCATAAATCAAGTCTAAATAGGTTTTATATAACTGACGATAGTCATAGTTTTGGGCAAACTTTTGAGCGTTGAGGCTGATTTTTTGATGAATTTCCATTTGTTGTGAAATTTGCCGGATTTGCTCTGGGTAGTCATCTAAGTTATCACAAATCAAGCAATTAACCCCTGACTGCACCGGATAACCCCGAAAGGCAACTTGCGTTCCCAAAATCACCTTACCATAGGCCATCGCTTCAATGGTTTTGACCGACATGCCGGTGCCAAACTCTAGGGGGATAACCACCAGAAATGCCCGTTGATAGAGAAAGGACAACGTGTCTTCCGAGACTTTGCCCAGGGAAAAAAAGTTGCCTTGGCTTTCGGCCCGCCAACAACTGCCCACCACCATGTAGTCCCAGGGTAAATTAGAGCCATCACTCCAACGTCGGATCGCCTGAACTGCGTCAATATTGGGCTGATGCTGGCTTCCTACAAATAAGCAAAAGGGTTTTTGCTCATTTCGCTCCAGAGAGCCCAATTTTTCTGGGTTTAGAGCAGGAGAAGCTGATCGCCGTCTTTGAATTTTGTCGAGGTCAATACCAATGGGAACACAATGGCTTTCAATGCCATAGTCATGAAAAAAGGCTTGATCTGCGGGGGAGAGGGTAATGACGGCGTTGGCTTGTTCTAGAGCATGGAGTTCTTCGTAAAGAGCAATCTGGTTCAGCCAGCTACCTGGGTCAAGCTGTTTGGCCAAGACATCATGGGCCGTCAAAATCAAGGGTTTTTGTTTTTGTTGACAGACCGGCCCGGCGATCGCCGCCCAAAATGGATATTCTAAAATCACTCCATCCGCCCAATCAGTAATGTCTTCAAGCCACTGCTTAAATTTCGGATCATAACGAAACGAATAATAAATCCAAGGGAGCCAGCTATCGGCAAGGTTTTCGATGCCCAACTCTGGAATAGTTAGCCCAGGGGAATCTGACGAACGAGATGTCCAAGATTGGTGCCAACTTTGCAGGGCATCCTGATAAATTTGACGCACTAACGGAGTCTGGTCAGATTGGGGTAAATAATTTTCATAATAAACATCTTGGTGCCATTGACGGGGTCTCTCTCCAATGGAAAAGGCTCGAACATCTAAGCCATGTTCCTGAAGAAAATCGATCAAATGTCCTGTGCGTTGACTCGCTCCACTTTTACGTTCAAGCAAGTCTCCCCAAGGATATAAAATAGCAATTTTAGGACTGGATTTCAAGGACTCTACAGGGCAAGCTTTATCTCCTAAAATCATTTGACAAACTTGGTTTAAGGAGGAAAAGTTAAGACTGTTTTTATCCGTAGGATTACCAAAGGCATAAATCTGAGGATTATCTGTTAATTCCCCAAGTCTTTCTGCAAAGGGTTCTGAGGCGGTTACTAAAAAAGGATAGGCATTTAATTGTTCTATTTCCCAATTAAGCTCATGTGTATTAGTTTCTTTGTTGTCTCGAATAGCTTGTTCATAGGTGTAAAGTCGAGAAACATCAAGAATCGTTTTTTGCGAATTTAGACCTATCTTCTTGAGATATTGGCCACAGAAAAAAGAATCAATATAAATCAAATCAATCGGTAGAAATTGTAAAACTTTAATTAATTCATTGGGAATTAATAGACGACTAGCCTCCATCCAATTTTGTCGCAAATTAGAACGCTGATGATAACGGTTATCGAGATATTTCTGGTACTCTTCAGGAGAAAAATCTTGAAAATTAATAGATTCTGATTTATCACTTAAAATCCAAAATTTTTGTAATCTATAATAATCTAATTGCTGCCGAAGCTCATGAACATCAAAGGGTTGTTCTAAGAAATAAAAAATTCCATAAACCTGATAACCACATTGATTAAAATAAGTTAATATATCTAGATTTTCACCTCGTAAAATTAAACTACCATCTAGCATTAACAAAATATTTATTACAATTCTATCGGCGGTAAATAAATCCAGATCAACTTCTTTCGATTTCCAAACAACGGGTTTTAATAAACACTGCAAAAAATAATCTGAGGATTGCCGAGATCGCCAATTAACACTAAATTCTTGAGCATTTTGGCTAAACCTGGGTAAATCCTCAAGTAAACGAATTACAGCCTGGGTCAGATCTTGGGGACTTTCATAAATACTGGCTCTCGTTTCATCCACTTGTTGTGCCAACCAACTATTGTTAGGGACAACCACAGGTTTTCCCGCCGCCAATGCTTCCGTTAAAACCCCAGAAGTGCGCTGATAATTTTGGGGATTGTAGGGGAGAATAACAATATCCGCAGAAGCTAATAACTGATAGTAATGCTCAGGAGACATAGGGGCATCAATTAACCTAATCTTAGTGGTCGGATATTGACAAAGATTTAGTTTGGCTTCTAGAATTTGTGCCTCTCCACCCTGCACATTATAGTTAGATTGAATCGTAAATCTGACTTTTTCAGTTCTGAGATAATCTTGCCATAAGCCTGAAACTAACTGGGGTAAATGTTGATAACCTTTTTCTGATCGCGCATCTCCTAAATAAACAAGATGAATAAAATCTTTTTGAGTTTGTTCTAATTTTAATTTTTCCTGGCGAAAGGGAATCGGAACCTGACTAACTTGAACTAGAGTGAGAGCATTATATTTGCTGACTAAGTCTTCGGTATCAGTATAAAAACGAATTTTATCGGGCCAAAGTTTACTTTCATAGCAAGACCTTAAGCAAAATTTTAAACCCATTCCCGTTGCATTCTTAACCAGAGAATCATCTGTATCTCGTCGAAACAAAAGATGATAAGTTGGTAGAGAACTATGATCGCCTTTTTCAAGAAAATAATAGAGCTCTTCTAATTGTTCAATACCAAAAGTATGGATAAGTATTTGATCTTCTGAGGTTAGATTTAAGCTAGGTAAAATCTCCGCCAAAGTTTCAGTAAAACTTTGAAATTTTTTAATAGTTACTTCAGAGCTTTGCTTTCTTATCACCTCAATCTTTTTGATTGACTCAAACCCTATTTTAAAAATAAAATAAACTAATCCCCAAACAATTTTAAATATTCCCCAGAGCGTATTGCTTAAGGGAATAGATCGTAATAATTTCACATCATCTTTAATCCATTGCACTAATCGCTGGCTACTGCCTTCAATTTTTTCAAAAAAAAGTAAAAACTTAGGATACTTATTTTTCCAAATATATTGCTGATGAAATAATATTTTCTGAAAATTTTTATTCCTTTCTAAAGTTGATTTTTCAGGTTGACCTTCTGTAGTATCCACTAACGTAGAGTTATTAAACCAATCTACCTCAAAAGCCCGAATAATTGGAATCTCTCCTAAAGTTAACGATTCTGGTAAAACTTTATTGGCAATGATAATTGGTTGATAACCAACTCTCGCAGCCGCTTCTGCCAATGAAATACTACATTCATAGTGGTGGCCTTGCAGACTAGACAAAGAATGATCAATAACAACAAATTTTTTCATGGAATCTGGATAAATTCTTAATAATCTCGATGCACATTTATTAACGGATATTTAGTCTAGTTAAAACAGGTGAGCGATCGCGTTCTCTTTCATGGCTGAGGTTCAAAATAGATAGGAGAAAGAAAGTTTTTATTTAAGGATTGTGATGGTGGAATAAGCCTATCAAATATAATACTTTTAGGATAGGTTTTAGCTAGATTGTTTTGGGTATCTTGCTTAAGTAAAAGAGAGCGACCATCAGCTAAAAAAATCTCAGACTTTCTAACTAATTGCTTGTTTTCTTCTATTAAGAAGATAACATCTTGAGCTTTTACAATACGTTCAGGTTCCCAAACATAATAGTATCGAAGACCTTTATTTTTGCCTGATAATAAGAACTGCTGATTTTTTATCATTTCATTTTTCCACTGATCAGGGTTATCTACAGCAATTTTCTATCAAACGCGCCACGGAAAAGCTATCTAAAAGGCTCAAAATAGAGACCACAATGTTGGAACCAGTTAAGAGCATTTTCATCAGTAATGGCATTGATAGCATTAGTAATGGCTTCGTTAAGAGCCTCG
>JBGSZT010000152.1:0-37401 GCA_041750255.1 Synechocystis sp. | reverse complement strand
ACCGTATTCCATCCTATGAGACTTACCAAAAGCTTGGTATTCCTATCGGTTCAGGAGATGTAGAGTCTAAAATCAAGCAAGTTGGAGCTCGGGTAAAGCTTTCTGGTGCCCGTTGGAATCGAGAGAATGTCCCTCGTATTTTGCGTCTCCGTTGCGCTTATCTCAATCGATCCCCTGTATTGAGTCTCAAAGTACTATCTTAACTGGGATGCACCCATAGCAACCGTCAAGTCGCAGCGTTAGTTCTTGCACCGACTTATGCCATGGGCAAAACTGGGAACGGTAACTTTGTTGGAACTTACATGGTTAAAACCTTTGGCAAAATTGGTAGTTGTGGTTCAAACAATGGCAAATTAGCCGTTACCCAAACTCAATCCTACGACACTTTCCCCCCAGAATTAATTCCTGGCTCGACTGGTGTTACGGTCCCCAACCCAACAATTGCCTCAATTACTAGCTGGCAACAAATAGGATCTGATGTCGCTGTTACTAACATTCCATCCCCCCCCTCTCCTACGGTTGTTGCGAGTGGCAACAATACTGATGAGACTGTAAAGTAGTTTGTGTCAAAGGAAAAAAGAGTTCAAATTAATTTAAATAGGAGAAAAGAATGTTAATCAAGATACTCTTTAGCGGTCGCACGGTGTGTTTCTAACGCACCCATCTAACCCACATTTCGCAGGTTGCCACCATTAATAGAGTGATTGATTTGAACTATGCTTGAGGTAACGTAATAGTTGTTGTATACACTCCATCTACTGTGCATCTATTTGTACTGTTACACTTCCTGTGGCGTGTGCGGAAGGTGGGATCTAACCCCAAACCCAACCCTAAAATTTCCTAACAAGATATCAAAGCCTTCAAGGTAGGCGATCATAGTCTGTCTTTTTTCTTGCCAGCTTTTGCTCCCTGCCAGAATCATATGCGTGGGCTCATCATATCCGAAGCCAATTTATTCCGAGGCTATAGCCACTGCCTAGATGATTAGGACGGATGGATCGGGTTCTTCAGAAGCATAGGTATTGTCAAAACGTCCCAGCAATTCTCAGTATGGAAATTTAAGCTAATTTGAGCCAACCTTATTGAGAATTACTGCAATAACGATCCTTGAAAAGCTTATTCCTCCGTTGAGAACAGTCCTCAAAAATCAGGGTTGAAGTCAAAATGAGAATTGCTGAAAACGTCCTAACCCAACTGACAAAGGCTATAAATAACGCTAGGATAAAGTTATAGCTTGTTGCCAGCCTAATTTAAATTGGTATTAATCACCAATAAAATGGATGGACTAGGGGCGGCGACAAGAAAGTCGGATCTTTAAGACAACATCATTTTTACCCCGCGAGACGGTGCCAAGGTTACTCCCCGGCGCTTAGGTATCTCTGGATTCGTTTCTGCCAACTGCAAACCATAGTGTTTCATAATGGTGGCAAGGACTAACTTCATTTCAAATTGGGCCAGGGCATCGCCGACACAGCGACGGGTTCCCCCGCCAAAGGGCATAAACTCGTAGGCAAAGTATTGGCGTTTCAAAAAGCGATCCGGGTTAAAGGTTTTGGCATCAGGATAGAGGTCTTCCCGTTGATGAACTTGATAAATTGACCCCATTAAAATAGTGTTTTTGGACAGAGTATAGCCCAACATTTCGGTATCTTCGCTCAGTTGGCGGGGAAAGGTGAGCATGGCGACGGGATAAATCCGCAGGGTTTCGTTACAGACCGCCGTTAGGTAGGGCAACCGCAAACTATCCATCGGGTCAGGATTGTCCCCCAATGGCGTTAATTCTGCCAGGAGTTTCGTCCTGATTTCGGGTTTGGCATGGAGCCAATAAAGAGCCCAGGCCATGGCTGTTGCAGTGGTTTCATGCCCGGCAAAGAGGAGGGTCATCAGTTCATCACGCAGTTCTTGGTCGGTCATCAGCTCCCCTTGCTCGTCCTTGGCACTCATCAGCAAGCTGAGAATATCCGGGCGGGAGGGGTCGGGGTTGGCCCGGCGATCGCCAATTTCGGCAAAGAGTAATTGATCCGCTTCTCGACGACGGCGCACAAACCGCCCCCAGGGACTCCACGGCCCCAGGTCTTTTTGTAGGGCTGGAAAAAAGAGAAAGGCCGACGTGAGGGGAGAGTTAAATAAATCCGTCATCTTGGCCAACAATTCCTTGAGGCGGCTATATTTTTCCCCATCCGCCAAGCCAAAGACACTTTCAAAGATCACCTGAATAGAAATGGTCTGGGTGATATGGCGAGCTAAAAAGGGTTGCCTCGGCACTAGTTGCCCCATGACCTGATGGGTAATGCGGGTAATCATCTCGCCGTAGGCCTTGAGCCGCTCCCCGTGGAAGCTCGGCATCAACAATTGCCGACGTTTACGATGGCGATCGCCGTCGATCATAATCACCGAGTAATCCCCCAGCAACGGACGCAGAATCCCATTCGTCCAGCCCGGAGCCGTAAATTGGCGGCGTTCATTGGCAATGAGTTGCTGGAGTGCTTGGGGATGATTCACAATCAAAATCTGGTCTGAACCGAAACCAAGCCCCTGGGCCTGAAAAATATCTGGGCATTCGACGAGGGTACGTTCTAGATAGGTGACAGGGTCAAATACCCATTGCAGGCGTTGTTGTAGCGCCGTGCCGGTGGGTGTGGGAATGGTCGTAGGCATAGGGAAGAATAGGTCGTCGTGAATAGGGGAGGAAATTCGTGGGTCAAGAAACTCTTTTTTTGCCGTAGGCGTGCAAAGGTTCTTTGATAAAACGAATATAGAAATGCTTGAAGGTGGAGCGCATAATGCGGGGCAAGCCAAAATCAATGGGCAATAGGGCGTCCGGTAATTTCCAATCCTCGACTTGTAGATGCCGCGGGTGAGCTAAGGGAAATTCGATCATTTCCCACCGGGGGCTGAGGCCTAGTCTCTCTTGGGCGGCTAGGGTGGGGACTAAGTCTGGTTCCACTTGTAAAATATCGGCGATCGCCAAATCAAGGGCAAAGACATCGGTAGACGCGGCCAGGAGTCCGAGGGGGCGGAGCGTCCCATTCATGGGGCCATTGCCTTCGTGGGCGATAATGCCGTCCATAATGGTCAGATTCGGTTGAATAGCACGGGCGGTTTCCACTAGCATTTCCCCAAAGCGATTTGCGTCTTTTCCGGCTTCCATGTGCCACCAGGCTTTCATTTTGCCGGGAACACAGCCAAATAAATTCTTAACTCCCAGGGTCATGGTCAATTGCACATGGGATTTGATCTTGGGTAAATTAATCACCACATCGGCGTCCATAGCTTCCTTAGAGAGGCGCAAATGCCCAAAGGCCTCACTGCCAGTAGGGTAACGATGACCATGAAACTCTACCACCGGCACGTTTAATTCGTCTAAAAACGGCAGATAGCCATTATTGATCACCACCCCCTGGGCACTGCCAAAGGCGGGACTATCTCCTAAAAAGGGCTGCCCCCCCACCGACTGCACCAGTTTGGCAACGGCATAGACCAATTCCGGGCGAGTAATACATTCTTGGCCGGGACGACCCGCAGTCAATAAATTGGGTTTTAATAAAACCCGATCGCCAGATTTAACGATGGCAGAGATCCCACCCAAGGGAGCCAAAAGTTGGTCTAAAGCCAGGGCAAGGGACTCTTTTTCGTAGGAATCAGTTTTTAATAAACAGATGGGGATCATGGAAAAAAAAGGCTTAAAATCCCCTAAATCATAGCTATTTCCCAAATCCTTTGCCACGCTTGTCCGTCGGCAGATTAAGGCAATGTTCAATTTGTTCTCGCAATTGGGCGTGGTCTAAATTTTGACCAATCAAAACCAATTGATTTTTGGGTTCCCCTTTCCACTGGTCATCTTCGATGGAAAAGCGTTTACCACTGAGGTGAAAAATATGACGGTTGGGACTTTCATTAAACCAAAGAATGCCCTTAGCCCGAAACACGGTGGAGGGGAGTTGATTATCGAGAAAATACTGGAATTTACGAATGGAAAAGGGCTTATCGCTGGCAAAGGAGAGCGACGTAAAGCCGTCCATTTCCAAGTGCTGACTGCTCTTAGGGTGGTGGTCGTGATCATGGTGATGGTGACTCTCATCCTCACAATCCGGCTCACAGTCGTGATCGCCGTGGTCGTGGCCAGAGTGGTCATGACCGTGATCAGCTTGCCCGTAATATTTATCCGACTCAAACAGACCCACACTCAAAATCAAGGCCAGGGGCACCTGGGCTTTTTCGGTGCGGAGAATGCGGGCAGAGTCCTTCATGTCTCGAATCCGGACTTCTAGGGCATCTACATCCGCCTCATCCACCAAGTCCGTTTTATTAAGAACAATAATATCACCGTAGGTGATTTGGCTTTGGGCGGCTTGGCTGTTAAATAAATCTAGACTGAAATTTTCACAATCTACCAAAGTAATAATCGAATCTAGACGAGTCATGTCCCGCAACTCAGTCCCCAAGAAGGTTAGGGCGACGGGAAGGGGGTCGGCTAGCCCCGTGGTTTCTACCACCAGGTAATCAATTTTATCGGCCCGCTCTAGGACTTTGTAAACCGCCTGGACTAGGTCATCGTTAATGGTGCAACAGATGCAACCATTGCTCAGTTCCACCATATTCTCGTCCGTGGCGATCACCAATTCATTGTCGATGCCAATTTCGCCAAATTCGTTCACCAGGACGGCGGTTTTAATGCCCTGCTGATTGCTAAGAATATAGTTCAAAAGGGTGGTTTTTCCACTCCCCAAAAATCCCGTAATAATCGTCACGGGTAATCCCTGTTTGGGGGCTTCGAGGCTAGGGGTTGGGGTTGAGGGCTGAGCAGCAGTCGGCATAGGTCTTAACGTAGCGTCAATTGATTTCCTCCTATGGTATCAAAAATTAATCGGCGACAAAATCAATGTTGACGATTTTGCGGTCATTATCAAAAAAGATAAAATAATCCGCCGTTTTATTGGCAAACTGCACTGTGACGATGGCGACATCAGGCTCATTCAGGGTTGATCCGGTTTTGACTTTGACATCGCTTACTTTTTTAAAGGCACCATTGAGGGTGAGTTGTTGTTGCCAGCGGGATTGAATTTGAGGGACAAAAATTTCTGTCTTGAGCAGGGGGTGTAGATAGCCCCGTGCTTCTCCATAGTTGCCCCGGGCCAAGTCATTAAAGAATTTTTCGGATATTTCATCAAGGCTGAGAGTTGAAGGGGTATTGATGCCAATCAAAGCTTGGTTTTTATCAAATACAAATTGAATTGCTTCCGTTCGTTTGGCAAATTGTACGGTGAGCGTGACGATGTCGGCGTTGATGGCGTCAATTACTTTAGAACCGACAATTTTTTTAAATTCGCCATTATTGGCAATGAGGTCATTTTCCCAGATAGTTTTGACCAAGTCGGTAGTGACGTAGGTTTTGACGCTGGGACTGAGGCTGTTGATGATTTCGGCGTATTTGCCTTGCTCCAGCAGGTTGATCACCGCTTCGGAGCGTTGAATAATCGCGTTTTTTTGGTCTGGGCTTAAAACCTGGGATTGGGCTGGTTGGGCGGTGGCAGGGAGAATGTCACCGATAACGGGACTCAATAATGCCACAGCCAACGTTAGGGTAGTAAGGGCTTTGTAGGGATGGTGGTTAAACATCGTTTTTGATTGACTCCTCAAGCATTTAAAATATTCCCAGTCTAGGCGATCGCCGCTCTTAAGCAAGAAGATTCTAGCCGTCCTTCTGACAAAGCATGATATTTTAAGGATATTTTAGCGGCTGGCTTCATCTATGGAATGGTTATTGATTGCCCTCACCAGTGTCTTGACAATGCTCTCGCCGGTGGGTTGGGTCGTCGATACGGCGATCGCCAATAATATTCGCCATCAAGTCAAATCCGTGGAAGAACTTTCGGTGCGGGTAGACACCACCCCCAGTTGGCAACTCATCAAGGGTAAGGTGCATCGGGTGCGGATCGCTAGCCGGGGCTTAGAACCGATTTCCCAGGTCCGCATCGATCACCTGGAATTGGAAACAGACCCTATTGACCTCCAGCTTGACCAGCTCAAAACCAATAACCTCCAGGCATTGCGGCGATCGTTGCGTCAACCCCTCCAGGGCGCAATCAAAGTGGTCATGACCGAGGTGGATATTAACCAAGCCCTGGCCGACCCGACGGTCAAAAAACAAATCGAAGCCCTGCTCAATAGAGTGCTACCGTCGGAAGCTCCCCGCTTTAGCCTAGAATCGGCAACGGTCACTTTTTTGCCAGACGCTAAATCAAGTCCAGGGCAAATCCCGCGTCTACAGGTCCAAATTAGTCTGTCTCAAGCCGGAGAAGCGGGGGCCCCTCCCGAAAAATTGGCGATTACAGCCATGGCTGGGATAGAGCTGACCCAAGGCTATCGATTAAGCCTAATTGAGCCGTCGGCCAGCCTGAATGGACGCAAAATCTCAAGTCGTATTATCAATAGTATTGTCGGAAGTTTTGGCGATCGCCTAACGCTGAAGCCCCTCGAAAAACAAGGCATTACAGCGCGAGTATTGAACCTAAGCATTGAACCCAAAAAACTTAGTGCCGCTGTCTTCCTTCGCCTCGATCCCCTTGTCCAAGCCGACTCTTCCACCGTGACCCAGGTGCTTCCCGATGGCTAAACCCGCCCTCAATAACACCATCAATCAACAAGATTTTTTTCTCGTCTGTGGCCTCGGTAGTCTAGGCCAACAGTGCGTCCTAGCCCTCAAACAATTTGGAGTACGAGTTAAGGCGATCGAAAAAAGTGCCAAGGATAGTTATGAAATCCCCAATCTCCCTGACCTGCTGGATCAATTGATTATTGGCGATTGTGCCTATGCCTCGACCCTCGAACAACTCAACCTCAGCAACTGCCGGGCCGTCCTACTCGCCTCCTCCACCGAACAAGTCAACATCGAAACCGCTCTTCTGATTCGTCAACTCAGTCCCAAAACTCGCCTGGTGGTGCGATCAAGTCAAACCAACTTAAATGAACTACTTAGTGAACAACTGGGAAATTTTATTGCCTACGAACCCCTGGAGCTCCCGGCCAATGCCTTTGCCCTGGCCGCCTTGGGTACAGAAACCCTTGGTTTTTTTGAGTTAGACCAACAGTGGTTTCGAGTAGTAGAAATCCAGCTTGACCCCAATCACCATTGGCTTCATCACTTTAAACTCCATGAATTGCATAGTCGTACCCGACGAATTTTGATACATAAACCCCTACGAACTCTTTCTGTGCCGGATTTTCATGAATGGGACGCAGACACAACCCTAGACGTAGCCGATCGCCTGATTTATTTAGAATTACTCGATAGTTGGGGCTTACATCCTCTCCACCAGACCGAGACATCCATCGTTCCAGAAAAAGTATCCAGCAATCCCCTCTGGCGTAGATTAAATGCCTTTTTACTCAAAGCCAAGGAAACCCAAAAATTGTTGGAATCCCGCCCGGTCATCCTTTTAGCCGGAGGGGTTATTATTAGTCTTTTTGTACTGGGAACCCTGCTGCTCTACGTCGGATTGCCGGGGTCTAGCCCTTGGGCGGCTTTTTATCGCACGGCGGTTTTATTGTTGGGAGGATACGGAGATTTATTCGCTGAATTGCAAGAATCTGAAGATAATCGCTGGATTTTGCAGCCGGTTGCTCTGCTGTTGACCTTGGCGGGAACCGCCTTTGTCGGAATTCTCTACGCCCTCTTGACCGACAATTTAATCTCCAGCAAGCTGAATTTCATCCGTAAACGCCTGCCCATTCCTAGCCAAAATCATGTGGTGGTCATTGGCCTCGGACGGGTGGGCCAGCGCGTAGTCAAAATTCTCAAAAGCTGGAAACAATTAATCGTCGGAGTGACGTTTAGCACGATCGAATCCAGTATTTTGCCCGATGTCCCTATTATTTCTAGTTCCTTGCAAGAAGGGCTAATGCGAGCGAACCTAGCCACCGCCAGCAGTATCGTTATTGTCACCGATAACGACTTGCTCAATTTGGAGGTCGCTCTGATGGCGAAAAAACAAAATCCCCAAGCTCGTTTGGTTTTGAGGACTGCTAAAGAAGGACTGAGTAATAGTTTGATGGGATTATTACCTCGAGCACAGGTACTAGAAACCTATCGACTGGCGGCGGAGGTTTTTGTGGGAGCCGCCTTCGGGGAAAATATTCTGAATCTTTTTCGTTTACAAAAACGCACCGTTTTGGTGACGGAATATCGAATTGAAAGTAAAGATACCCTCTGTGGTCTACTCTTGGCGGAGGTGGCCTACGGCTATGGAGTTATGCCCATTCTCCATCAAGCGCCCCGGCAAACCTCTGTTTTTTTGCCCTCCGATGATATTGTGCTCAAGGACGGCGATCGCCTGGTCATCCTCGGCACCATTGAAGGGCTAAAGAAAATCGAAACTCGCAATCTCATGCCCAAAACCTGGCGTTTACGCATTGATAGTATTCGTAACCAGGAATCTGCCTTTGAGGGAGCTAATATTATTAGTCGTATTTCGGGCTGTTCCCTTAAACAAGGGCGACGCTTGATGGAAAAAGCCCCCAATACCCTCATTACCCCGCTCTATCGTCCCCAGGCTCAGCGGTTAGTCCGGGCCCTCCGCAAGGTGCAAGTTCAGGCGAGTTTATCCCTCACGACGGAATTAACTCCATAAATTCTTATTTACCATGTCTGCACAAAGGCTGAGTCAACAAAGATCAACCCTTCAGCCGAATCCCTTCAAAAACAGCCTCAAGACGCAGTAATATATCTCCATCCTGATACCCAAACGATGAGGTTTTTTTGTATGACCGTTGATCAATCCAGTTTCAAATTATCCGACGTTGTAAAAGTATTGATACCAGAAGAAAAATTAGCCTCAATCATCCAGACATTTGCAGAGCTGGATAGTAACCACGACGGCAAAATTGAACTCGATGAATATTTTGACTATGCCCTGAACCAAGAAAAAATCCGCCTCACCAAAAAGTTTCAATCGGTAGATGCGGATAACGATGGAGGCATAGATTTTGAAGAATTTGTGGTGGCAACGGAGCCTAATTTTCAGATCCTCAGGAAATTCCATGAATTAGACCATGATCAAAATGGACGGCTTTCGTTAGAGGAAGTCATCAATATTGCTGATGTTTTAGCCTTACCTCTAAATCGGCAACAATTGCGAGCCATCATCCAAGAGGTAGACCAAGATCAGGATGGAGAAATTTCCTACTATGAATATTTAGGAGCGATCGCCCACGTTGGGTTTCAATAGTTCCAAGAGATTCGTTACAATGGTGATCGCTTGAGTCGCAATCCTTACAACGGTGGCAAGTCAGTGATCGCCAACGGACACTCATCATTTTCCTCCCCTAACAACCGCTGAGCCGCCTCCAACAAATCAGGAATTAAGTCCTTCAGGGTCGGGCGATCGCCAAGATAGGTGGTGAGAGCCGCCATCGGGTCTAGGGAAGCACCAACCCCCAGCTCTGGCAAGCGGGGACGGGACAACTGACTCACCAATTCAGGACGAATGGTGTAGGAATGGGCCGGAGCTAGGGCACGGTTTAGTTCGGCTTGGTTAATTAATTCCACCTGCTCCGAGCGGAGTTTATAAATTAAACGCACTACACTATTTTTAATATCCGTCTTGGTGATCGCCGTTAATAGGACTTGTTGGGGGTTATCCACCGCTTCCAGGTTGACGGTAATAGTCTGAAAAGGACGCACTGGCAACGAACAAAACTGCCAATTCGCTTGGTTTTTCCCTAGTTCTAGCCAAATATAGCCCTTATCTTCCTTTTCCTCCCCAAAATCGACGCGGTCAATACTGCCGGGATAGACCACCGGCGGATTATTCTGAGGATTAAGATTTTGATGCTTATGAACGTGTCCTAAAGCGACATAATCAAACTCCGAGCGGGTCAAAAATGCCAGGGGGATCGTAAACCCTTTGCCCACCGCCAAAAATCGCTCTGCCCCAAAGGTGGCCCGGTCTGCCATCAGGTGAGCTAACAGGATTGTAGGAATGTTGGGGTTCAGTTGTCGAATTTCACCTTCTAAAGCCGGTTGCAACTTTTCGAGCAATAGACCATTAATCGCTTCGAGGGAAAGTCCTTCGGTTTCCGGCCGCGTCAACAGAGTCGAACGGGTCAGCCAGGGCAAAGTAATGATTTGTACCTCGCCATTGGGGGTAGCAATGCGATGGGTTTTCAGGCGATCGCCCACAATAAACCCCGGCACCGCCAACGTGCGATAAATAGATAAACTCGCGCCGCCATTGCCCTGGGAATGTTGATCGTGGTTGCCCACCAACAGCACCGTAGGAATCTTCGCATCGGCCAAGCGTCGAAATTGATTAGCAAAGGCCTCCTGTACATAGGGAGCTGGTGTCGCATCCGGGAAGGCATCCCCCCCAAATAAGACTAAATCGGCCGGCTCAGCGATCGCCCGGTCAATGGCATGGGCCAGGCTTTCTACAAAGTCTTCCAGGCGACTATTCAACCCCGTGGCCGGATTGAGGCGACCGTGGGAAAAACCACTCCCCAAATGAATATCCGAAAGATGCAAGATTTTAATCATGGGGTTTGCCCTTTAAGTCCGAGGAAAATTGGGTTACAGTAAGGTCGAAAGTTGATTAACTAAATTCTTGTAGATAAAGAACACCATGGCCTACACACTTCCTGCACTCCCCTACGACTACACCGCCCTAGAGCCCTGTATCTCTAAAGGTACCCTAGAGTTTCACCATGACAAGCACCATGCTGGCTATGTCAACAACTATAACAACGCCGTGGCAGGGACTGATCTCGATAATCAGGCGATCGAAGACGTAATCAAATCCGTCGCTGGAGACACCAGCAAAGCCGGTATTTTCAACAATGCCGCCCAAGCCTGGAACCACAGCTTCTATTGGAACTGCATGAAACCCGGTGGCGGTGGACAACCCAGCGGAGCCCTCGCCGATAAAATCAGCGCCGACTTCGGTAGCTTCGAGAATTTCGTCGAAGAATTCAAAAAAGCTGGCGCAACCCAATTTGGCAGTGGCTGGGCTTGGTTGGTCCTAGACAATGGCACCCTCAAAGTCACCAAAACCGGCAACGCTGAAAACCCCATGACCGCCGGTCAGACCCCCCTACTCACCATGGATGTTTGGGAACACGCTTATTACTTGGATTACCAAAACCGTCGTCCCGACTACATCACTGATTTTGTTACCAAATTAGTCAACTGGGATTTTGTCGCCGCCAACCTAGCCGCCGCCTAAATTCTCCTTAGCGCCCCTTACCAAGGGTAAAAACAGACAAATTAACGGTCTGAAGTCCCCCTTCCCAAGGGGGTTAGGGGGATAAATATGCTCCAAAGTCCCTCTCCCGTTCTGGGAGAGGGGTTGGGGTGAGGGCAGATCCCGCTAATATTTCCGTTCCTTGGGCTCAAACCGATTAATCACCACCGGCATCGTATCCATCTCAACTTGTCCAGCCCGATAATGCGCCAAACTATGGTGCAAAAATTCCTGATCATTCCGCTGGGGGAAATCCTCCCGCGCATGGGAACCCCGGCTTTCCCGACGGGCGATCGCCGATGCCAAAATCAACTCCCCAACTAGCATAATACTCTCCAACTCCAGCGCCTCAATCAACTCCGTATTCCAACAACACTGCTTATCATCTAAATAAATATCCTGATACTTAGCCTTCAAGGCTTGAATCTGGGCAAGACCCTCCTTCATCACCGCCTCAGTCCGAAAAACGCCACAATGAGCCGTCATACAATCTTGAAACTCCTGCCGTAGCTGACTAATTCGCACCGACCCCTCTTGCTCTAGTAAGGCCTGACGTTTAGCCCGGGCCGTCTCAAGATACAATTCAGGATCAAACTCCGGCCAAGTCCGCCCTTGCACGTACTGCGCCATACTCCGTCCCGTGCGCCGTCCATAGACAATACACTCCAATAGCGAATTACTCCCCAGGCGATTGCCGCCATGGACCGAAACGCAAGCACATTCCCCCGCCGCAAAAAATCCCTCCGTCAACCCCTGGGCATCCCGACGCACTCGACCATCAGTATTGACGGGAATGCCACCCATACAATAATGAACCGTCGGTCGCACCGGCATCGGTTGCTCCACCGCATCAATCCCCAAAAGACGATGGGCTTCCTCCCAACAAAAGGGAATACGACTCATGATCATCTCTCGGCCCAGGTGGCGCAAATCGAGATAAATAAACGGGCCACCAGCACTGCCATCGGCATTAATTCCCCGGCCTGCCCGAATTTCCGTCGTAATGGCACGAGAGGTAATATCTCGCGGTGCCAACTCCATCCGACTGGGTGCATAGTCTTCCATAAAACGCCGCCCGTCACTGTTGATCAAATACGCCCCTTCTCCGCGCACTGCCTCAGAGATCAATACGCCCACGGGATACAAACCAGTGGGATGAAATTGCACAAATTCCATGTCTTCTAGGGGAATGCCGACCCTCGCCGCCATCGCCAACCCATCCCCCGTCGAAGCATAATCATTAGACGTTGTATTATAAACGCGGCCATAGCCCCCCGTAGCGACCATCACCGCCTTAGCACGCACGATTTCTAGCTGGCCATCCAGCAGATTCGCCATCACCAGCCCCTTGGCTTCACCCTGGTTATAGATCAAGTCCATAACATACCATTCGTCGTAGAGTACAACTTCATTCCTCCGCAGGTTATTCACCAATTCGTGGAGAATCGCGTGCCCCGTTTTATCCGCCGCGTAGCAAGTCCGACGATAGCTATGGCCGCCAAAGGCTCGCTGGGCAATTTTGCCATTGTCTAATCGAGAGAATAAAACGCCTAAATGTTCTAGATCAATAATCACCTCCGGTGCTTCCTTCGTCAGAATTTCCACCGCATCTTGATCCGCCAAATAATCCGAGCCCTTGACCGTATCAAAGGCATGGGCTTCCCAACTATCCTCCGCATCCACATTCTGGAGAGTTGCCGCAATGCCCCCCTGGGCCGCCACCGAATGGGAGCGAATGGGATGGGTCTTAGCCACCAATGCCACTGTGATCCCCGGTTCGCACCGTTTAATTTCCAACGCCGCTCGGCATCCTGCCAAACCACCCCCAACAATCACAACATCATGCTCTAGCATTGAAGCTCATTTCTCCGATTCATTAGGTTTACTTCTGATCATAAATCCCCATGGGAACGCAAAGTCCCCCTCCCGTTTCCTGAGCATAGTCGAAGGAGGAAGGGGGATAGATGGAGCACAAAATAAATCTTATGCACTAATCGCTCCCTATTATTAAAAATTTTTATGGAAACTTCAGAGAAATATCACCGTCATTAGTAAAGAAACCACACTATACTGGAGCCAGCTCACAAAAAAACCATGAGTAGCCCTACTAACTTGACAGGGGAGTACCCTTCATGGCTAAATATAATCGCATCAGACTAAACTCGACAAATTTTATCTCTAATTCACGAGTGAGGAGTTAACGCTTAAGACTATGGATCAAACAACTATCGCATTCCAAATTTCGGAACTCTACGTTACCTATTGGGGACGTGCCGCTGACCCCGAAGGTTTAGAGTTTTGGGCGACCTACGCCGACGGACAAATCAACGGTGCAACCCCAAGACCTCCCGCAGAGGTTTTTGACGAAATTGCGGGTCAATTCGCTCTATCCGATGAAGCTAAAGGGGAATACGCTTTTCTCAGCAGTCCCAATACTTCCAATCGCGTCGCCGTAGAGTTTTTCGTCAATCAGATTTACCAAAACGCTTTCGGCCGTAACGCAGAAGCCGCTGGTCTGAAGTTCTGGAGTGATGCACTCCAAGCAGACCCGAGCCTGGTTCCCACCTTCATCCTTGAAGTGATCAATGGAGCGCAAAATGGAGATGCGGTAACAATCAAAAACCGCACAGACATTGCGACCCTCTTCACCAATAGCTTCAGCAATACCCACAATGGCGATCCCTTTACCAATACCACTGAGATTGATGTAATTGGTAACGGCCCCGCCGCTGGTGCAACCTCTAAAACGATTATTCGCTCTGTAACCGATGTCGCATCCACGGTAACTGCCGCAGAAGCCGCAACCGATGCCTTTATGGCATCTTACCTGGCTCCAGTTTATGAGCTCACGTCAGTTCCCACACCAAATGCTAATGAAGGACAATCGGTCGCCTTTACCTTGGCGACAACCTATGTTCTTCCTGGTACGGTTCTGACCTATCAGCTTACTGGAGACATTAATTCCGCTGATATTGTTGATGGTCAACTCACAGGGGTCATCACTGTTGGGAATGATGGTACCGCCGCTGTTAGTGTTTCTTTAGCAACAGATGCTCTGTTGGAAGGTAATGAAACTCTGACGCTAAACATCATAGATCAAGCGACTGGACTAACTCCTGTTGCCAGCGATTCCGTTGAAGTACTTGATGTAGCTCCGGTTTATAGCCTGGCCTCCAATTTACCCTCCGTACCAGAAGGTGGAACGGTCACCTTTACCTTCACGACCAGTGCTCCGGTACAACCCGGCACTCCCTTCAACTACACCATCAGCGGCGTACAGTCTGGCGACATCAACGTCCCCTTGGCTGGCACGCTGACCACCGATGCAGAAGGCAAAGCCATTCTTGCTATCAACGTTGCTAATGATGCGGTTGTTGATACCGAAACCTTAACTTTGTCTGTTGCAGGTCAATCCGCCTCGGTTAGCATCACTGATGTACCTCCAGTTTTCACCCTGACCTCCAATGCAACTTCCGTATTAGAAGGTGGAACCGTCACCTTCACCTTCACGACCAGTACTCCGGTACAACCCGGCACTCCCTTCAACTACACCATTAGCGGTGTACAGTCTGGTGACATCAACGTCCCCTTGGCTGGAACTCTAACTACCGATACTGAAGGCAAGGCCGTTCTCGCCATCAATATCAGTAACGACATTGTTACTGATAGCGAAACTTTAAGCTTGTCAGTCGCTGGTCAATCTGCATCTGTTACGCTCATTGATGTACCTCCGGTTTTCACCCTGACTCCTAATGCAACTTCTGTATTAGAAGGTGGAACCGTCACATTTACCTTTACAACTAGTGCTCCGGTACAACCCAGCACTCCCTTCAACTACACCATTAGTGGTGTACAGTCTGGCGACATCAATGTCCCCTTGGCTGGAACTCTGATCACGGATGCTGAAGGCAAAGCCCTTCTTGCTATCAATGTTCTCAATGATGCGGTAGCAGATAGCGAAACTTTAACCTTGTCAGTCGCTGGTCAATCTGCATCTGTAACGGTCATTGATGTACCTCCGGTTTTCACCCTAACCTCCAGCACAAATGAGATTGCTGAGGGCGGAACCATAACCTTTACCTTCACCACCAGTGCTCCGGTACAACCCGGCGCTCCCTTCAACTACACCATCAGCGGTGTGCAGGCTAGCGACATCAATATTCCCTTGGCTGGAACTCTGATCACGGATACTGAAGGCAAAGCTGTTCTCGCTATCAATGTTCTCAATGATGCGGTAGCAGATAGCGAAACTTTAACCTTGTCTGTTGCGGGTCAATCTGCTTCAGTCAACATTATCAATGTTGATTCTGGCATTCCCTTTGCTCTGACCACGGCAACTGATATAGGGTCGTCAAGTTTCTTCGCAGGAAATATCAATACTCTCGGCCAGAACGATCAACTGACTGGTGCTGGACGCTTGTTTAATCCCGCTGACCATACAGGTGGAGATCGCCTCAATCTTGCCATCGGCAATACTGTTGGCTTTGCCGTTGATAATTTCACTGCCTTTGGTGTTGAAGTTCTAGAAGTGCAAGGCTTTGGTGGTCTAGCAACCGAAGGAACCATCGTAATGAGTAACTTCGTCGGTACTGCCGGCGATCTTCCCTCTGGTTTTAGCCTGATTGAAATTGATCAAGTCCTGGCTGTCGGCGATGGTCTCGTGTTCAAGAACATCTACAACTGGACACCGGACGTTCAGGCTGTACCAACCCTGACTGCAAAAATCAAAGATTCCGCAGGATTCATTGAGTTCAACTTTGACGTTAGCTATCTAGAGGATCTAGAAAACGAGTTCAACATTGTTGTTGATGAAGTTGCTGTCACACAAGCCCAGTTGACCGCACTCAATGGTATCCAAGGTCTAGGTCTGTTTGTTTCCCAAGATACCGACCAAGCTGATGCAGAACTAGAGACCTTAAACCTCACCTCTATCAACACCTCCGGTAATAATTCCACCAATTTTGTCAATCTCATTGCTTTCATTGACAGTGGTGCAGCCATGCGGACTCTCAATATCGATGGCGAAACCAGTCTGCACATTGTTGCTGACCTGGGTGGCGACAATCCATCAGGTAACCCTGGCCTAGACCAGCCCTATCTGACCACCATCAATGCCTCTGGTTTAGAAGGAGACCTGAAATTTACCTACACCTCAAGTGTGGGCGACGCTGAAGTAGCTAATCCAGTCAATGTGACCCTGGCTCAAGGAGACACAAATACGGCCTCTCCCTTCCAGTTATTCGATAATATCGTCGAACTAAATACTCGTAACACAGGCAATCAAGCTACTAACTTTAATGTTATTGCCCCTGAGACGAGCAGTGAATATAGCCCCAGCAATGATTCTGTTATGACTGATATCGGTAATGACGATATCTCCGTAGGTGGTGGCTATAACTACGTCAATGCTGGCGATGGTAACAACACTGTTACGGCGGCTGATGGTTTCAACCTCATCGAGAGCGGTAGCGGCAACGACACCATTACCGTCGGCGATGGCAGTGAATCTCCCAAGCCTGCGGCTAAGCTGCTCGAAGGACCTTTTGCCGGTAATGACTTTGTTGAATTCGACAATATTATCGATGCCGGTGAAGGTAATAATAACGTCACTGCTGGCGATGGCGACAACTTCATCACTACTGGCGACGGCAACGACACCGTCAATGCGGGTAATGGCGATAACGTTATCTACGTTGGTAATGGCAATAACACCGTCAACGCCGGTGTTGGACAAGTTCCCTTTGGCACTGGCACTAATAAAGTGATTGCAGGCAACGGTGTAGACATCGTCAATACTGGTGATGGTAACGACACCATTGTTGTCGGTGATGCTGATGACTCCGCCGCCGATATCGTCAACTCTAATGGCGGCGCTGACCTCGTGATTACGGGTAACGGTAATGATACCGTTGATTCTGGCGATGACAACGACAACGTTGCGGTGGGAACGGGTCGCATTACCGTAAACCTAGGTCAAGGCAGTGATGCCCTCTGGATGCGGGCCAATGACATGGACAACCTTGATGTTGTCAATGGTGGTACCAATGATTCGCCACTTTCCTTCGACCAAATCATCTTTACCGCTGGTGGGTCTATTGAGTTAACCGAAACTATTCGTGTCAGCAACATTGAGCAATTCACTCTACGGAACCTTAGCGGTGATGAAGTGATTGTGAGCGATCACGATGATGTGCAAGCAGCCTTTGAAGGCACTATCGCCGGTGCTCAGCAAGATTACTTCATCAACGTCAGCAATGAATTGGTGGCTCAGTCCAACGACAACTTGGTCATTAATGGTAGCAACGCTCGCCGCTTTACCATCGATAGCACTCAAGCCCGTGCCAATTCCACCGTAGACATCACCAATGTCGATGACTTGTTAGTCCCCACCGACCCCACTTTGTTCAGTGCCTTCCGCTTTATCGGAGGTGGTAGCAATGAGCGTCTAATTGTCCGGGGTGCTCAGGTTTCCGACTTGTTAACGGCTCAGTTAGATGGTGGTAACGACATTCTGGAAATCCTGGATGGCGTGACAATCACAGCGACTGACCTCCAGAACATTTCTGGTGTGAACCGGATCGAATTAGGGGCCTCCAATAACAATGCTCAGACCTTCAATATCGTCTTAACCGATGCGATCCTAACCGCCAATCCAAACATCGTTATTGCTGCAATCAATGCCTTACCACCCGGTTCTCGCCTAAATCTAGATGTAACTGGAGTTACAGCAGGCGGTGCGCCAAAAATTGTAGTCGAAGACAGCGCTAATTTGATTATCAATATTGTTGGCGATCCCAACATTGGTAATGCTGGCGCCAAAGTCCAGGTTATTACTAGTTTCTTCTTGACCAGCAATAGCGATGTCATCAACGGCACGACGGCGGATGACCTAATTATTGCGGATTCCACTGATACCCTCAACTTCAGTGACCGGGTTGACGGCGGAGCCAACGGTTCTAATGGTGACACCCTCCGCTTTGAGTTCGGCGTCTTTGATGCAGACTTGGACTTCTCTACGAATCCCACGACGGCTCAGTTTGCCCTAGGACTCGAGTTCCTGACGGTATCTGCGGGTGGGACGACCCTTTCGGATGGCAGTGCCTCCATTTCTGCGAATATTTTCGCATTGGAACCGTTCTTCTCCGGTGCTTTCCCTGGCTTCCTTTTTGGTTCGCCTCTGCTAACTCAACCAATTACAGCGGTCACGGATCAATTTGGTTCTCCGGTTCCTGTTGATTCCAGCACTTTCCCAGGTTTGTTCTTCTCGACCTTGCCTGGTTTTGCACCCTTTGCGTCTTCTAGCCAGCCCGATGTTCCCCAAGGAACAACGAATGTCTTTACTGCAGACAATCCCCCTGCCAACTATCCAGTAGAAGGGATTGGCATTGGGGCCCTGCCCTTCCCCGGTGCGGCTGAGTTTAGTGGTTCGACTCTAGAGTCTCAGTTGAACTTCATCACGGTTCAAAACGTAGAGAAGTTTGTCTTCAATCCGCCCAATGACCGCGGTGTTCGTTTTGTCTACTTCAACACCCAAGAAACCTTCGAGACCCTTCGCAATTTACAACAAAGCCGTCTTGATCTAGTTTCTCTGGATGTTTTAACAACCTACGATGTAGAACGCGCTCCCAATGCTGGTAACATCGGCGCTTTGATTGAAGGCAATGGTGCTCCGCTCAATGACATCCTTTATTTGGATGACTACAGTTGGAACCTTGACTTCACTACTAAGGCTGAAAGCTTCTGGGCCGGTTATGAAGACACCTTTGTCGTAGATGTGGCTGAGTTTATCAACCCCCTTGGTCGCGGTACTTTTGACCTAGTTCAACGTTTTGTTTCTCAAAACCGGGCTGATGTCTTCAACTACAGCCGCTACGAAGATGTTAATGCCGCAACCACTAACGATTTTACTCGCGGAAAAGTCCTGAACGGAAGTGCCCAGTTTGCCCTAGAGGTCAACACGGGTGCTGGTAACGACTTTATTCGTCGGGATGTGTTTGGTGAAAATGGCAACGAACAAGAACCCTTTGGTTACCTACGTCAAGTAAATGACACCACCATTACTCAATTCCCCGGTTGGAGTGTTGCACCCAATTTTGTCGGTAACGAAACGGCTATTCTGAACCGCCTCAATAACACCAATGGCACTGGTACATTTGCATTCACTGGCAATATTGCTGACTACCGAGTTGGTGAAACAGCTTACTTATCTCCCTCCGGCGAAGTTGTCAGCGACAATGTTCGCAATGCCGCGCCTAATAGCAGTGAATTCTTACCCCTCTTCAGCATCCGTCCACTAGACCTAGCAAGTCGTCAGTGGATGGTACTGAATGGTAATAGCTATGCTCTGCGGTCTCCCGAACCTAGCAATGGAAGTGTTGATACTTTCTTTGCTGGTTACTTGGTCGATGCCGGTTCCGGTGATGATGTAGTTGTTTTAGATTCTCCTACCGTCCTGCGTGGTCTAGACCCAGAGTTTGAGTACGTCGAATCCTTCGGGTTCGATGTAGGAAATAGTATCTTTGGCTACGGTGCCAGTATCGAGGGTAGTCTTGGTAACTGGTTTTCTGTTGCAATTAATGCAGTTGACCCCTTTGGTCGCCCGATTGTTGCTTTTGTTGATGATAATCGTGAGCTGGAAGTTCGTAGCTCGTCTTATATCACACCACCGTTTGGTGTTGTTCAAACCGTTCCGTTCCCTGGTGGAGAACAACTTCCCGGAACCTTTGCCGATGACGTGATTTTGACCCGTAGTGGTAACGACTATATCGTTGATTACGGCGGTGACAACGTTGTCTACTCTGGCATTGGCAATGACTTTGTTCTGCTCGGTCTCGGTAACGACTTCATCGTTTCTGACGATGACAACGAATTGGATACCAGCAAAGATCCTGCACTGGATACAGTGACTAATGAATCTGAAGCTGGCCACGAAGACTTTAGCGGCCCGGCGGCCTTCCTGAAAGAAGACGTTGTAACTGCAGATGTCCAAGATGTGACCCCCACAGGCACTGACAACGACATTATTTTGGCGGATGGCCCCTTCCTCCAGTCCTTCTACCAATACACCTTTGACACGGCAGTAGAGTTAGCGCCTGCAATTTCACCCGTTACAGATTCGCCACTCTTTGTTAATAGCTTTGTCTTTGGTAAGGATTATGTCCGTGACCTCCAGGGCGACAACATCATCAGCACCGGTGGTAACGATGATACAGTCCTGACCGGGAAAGGTAATGACCTAGTCTTTGCAGGAACCTTTACCGAACTGGGAACACTATTCTTTGATCAGACTAATACTCCCCCGGTCAATGCAATAAGTCAGGTAGAAGACAGTGATGTTGTCATCGATGAAGGAGGTAACAACTTGATTGTGACCTTAGGTGACGACGATTATGTCCGCGTAGGTGAAGAAGAAGTCGGTGTCGCCGCAGTAGACCCCGGTGCCAACATTATCATTGCTGGCTTTGGTGCTGACGACGATGTGGTTATCTCTCGCGGTGACAACACTGACTGGATCGAAGTCGGCGGTGGTCAAGATGTATTTGACCAAAATGGCAACTTTGTCCGAACCTTCGGAGCCGACTATGTTGATGCTGGGGCTGGTAATGACCTGATTTCTACTCTGCTTCGTGTAGATAGCCGCAGTCCTATCAACACCGGTGATACCTTCCTCGGTGGAGCTGGTATGGATACTTTGCTCTTCAATCTCGACGGTTCTCAAGATGACATTGTCATTGCCCCCCGTACTGTGATTGCCTTTGGACCAGAGGGAGAACCTACTTCTGTTAACAATGCGGCACAGAACTTCCCCAATGCTTACAACGATGCGAACAATGGCATCGGCGTTGTCAATCCTATCCTCAACTCCCTAGAGAGCTTCATTGTCTTCTCCGATGATGCGGATATCTACCTGGCTCAAGGGGTCGGTCAACAAGCGGGTGGTGAAATCACTGTCTTCTTGAATGACCTGGAATATGACAGCACTCCCGGTAATGGTGTTGACATAGTCCTGAGTGCAGCTGACTTTAGCACCAATGAAACTGTGAATGCTTTCGCTTTCAACATTGGAGCTTCCACCCTACAAAACGGGATTACGGCCTCTGCCGGTCTCATCGGTGGTGATGGCGACGATAAGTTAACGGCGGGCTTCTTCCTCCAAGAGGGAATCTTCCCCGATGGGTCTGATGTCGCTACCTTTATTGATAAGCTTCTGCCTATCCTAGACAACCAAGCTTTGGATAACTTCAGCGGTGCAGATATCTCCTTCATCCTGGATACGCTGATTAACGGATTGGGTAACACCCTGGCGACGACGGGCTTAGCTCCTACCAACGCTTTCCCCTTCCCACCAGCCCAGGCGATTCAAGATATCTTTGCTACCTACCCCACTCCTGAAGAGGATCGTGTGGCCCAAATCCAGGCGATTTTCGATGGTCTCTTCTTCAACGAAACCCTGGCGGGCGACTATGTGGAGGACTTCATCACCTATCAAGGTAACCGTGGAGCTGACATCATCACCCTAGAACCCACCTTGTTCGATGTGAGTGGTCTTAACCCTCTCATTGCCGAAAATACCCCTGAGTTTGTCCGCTATGAAACCCCGTTTGATGGCGCGGCTCAAGGAAACGACACCCGAGGCTGGGACATTGTTCGCAACTTCAACAACGTCGGTAGTTCCATCTCCTACGCCTGGGCTTACAACGATGGCGGTGATGACTTTAATGGAACTGGTTCACTTAACCAGTATGTCTTTAACTACAACGTCATTGAGGAAGATGTTCCTGGGGTACCGACAGGTACATTCTCCATCGATGGTGAAACAGCGACACCGTTCACCTTTGGCGACTCGATCAGTGATCCTCTCACCCTGAATGCTGATGGTTCTCCTGTAGATCTCGGTGGTAATGGAAGCTACGATGCGGGTTCTACGATTACCGCAGTTGTGGGTGACAAGATCGTGATCGGTGGTGGTGAAGACCGCTTGGCTGACATTGTTAGCAAAAATGCGAACCAATTGCTCGACCTCTTTAAGGTGGATGCCGCTGTTAACTTCAGTACGGGTCGGAATAGTTTCGACGGTACGCTCGACAACACGGGAACCTCTGATTCTGGGGATGAAGCTCTGTTCTTGGATCAAGCTACTTCTCTCAGTGATGATGAGATTACCAACTTTGGTGCTCTGCTTCCGGCAATCAACTCCTTCGTTGCCTTTGCTGACCCCGGCGATGGTGGTTTGATTATTGCCAATGGCGATACTAAGAGTGCCATCATCTCCTACGTGGAAAAAGGTGCCTCTGCGGGCAATGCTGGTTTTGATGGTGTCCAAGCCAATGAGCTGAATATCCTGGCAGTAGTCGAGGGTTTCAACTCTGGCATCGGTCGTCAGGTGAACCTGAAGGCTTCGGACTTCATCATCGACACCACCGGATTAAACGGAGGCATCTCTGCTCTTGCTGACGGTCAGTTTATTGACAACTTCACCATTGCTAGCGGTGGCCTGGTCGTCTAGTTCTTAGCTCCGCTGATGTCCTAATAAACGAAATAAAAGGGGGCCTTTCCCCCTAACCAAACTAAAAAAGGGAGAGTTCAACACTCTCCCTTTTTCTATGCTGAATAAACTTTATGGGCCAGATAAGACGGCGGTCTAAAGGTTAGGATTTTCTTAGGAGTTGAAGACCGATTGATCGTTGCTTTCTTGGTTAGGAGCCGAGCTTGCGGCCTGCTGATTGGCTTGTTTAGCTTGCTCTGACAGTTGCTTAAATGCGTTGGCCATACCATTGAGGAAGGCTTCTGCCCGTACTGCCGGGATTAATAATTGACCAACATCGGTGGTTTGATTTTCTGCGTTAGTTTGCACTAAATTAAGGCGGATAACACCACCAGAGAGAGAAACTTGTGTGAAACCGTCTGCGAATACTTGCATGGTGGATGATAATTGAAAGAACAGTTTTGTATTATATCAGCGTCTGTGGGCTAGTCCGCTTTTGGACTAAAGATTGGAAACTACATGGAGAAGCAATAAATTTGTTGATGGTTTAGTTGAGCGAATAGACTCGCAATTTTTCTTTTATAATTAAACTAAACTAAGTCTAGCTAAGAGTTGATATTATGCGTAATGCCAATATTCACGAAGCTAAAACCCATCTATCGCAACTGATTGAGTCAGTGCTGGCGGGAGAAGATGTAATTATTAGCCGAGCTGGTAGACCATTAGTGCGCCTTGTTCCCTACGAAGGAGCCTCGAAACCCCGTCGAGCAGGAGACTGGAAAGGACAGATCGAGATGGCGGATGATTTTGATGAAGAATCCCCAGAGATTAATGCTCTCTTTTGGGGTAGTGATTCATGAAATTTTTGTTAGATACTCATATCTTGTTGTGGTGGCTGGGAGATGACGGACGATTATCCTCAGGGATCCGGGCAGTTATCGCTAATCCCGAAAACTTCATTTATGTTAGTGCCGCTACCGTGTGGGAAATGTCGATCAAAAAATCTTTGGGGAAGTTATCTTTTCCTGATGGTTTGCTGACCATACTAAAGGAAAATCAATTTCAGTTACTCAGTATTAGGGCAGAACACGGCTTAGAAATTGCCAATTTACCTGCGTATCACAAAGACCCTTTTGATCGGATGTTAATCGTGCAAGCCCAGACGGAGGGGTTAATCTTGATTTCTCAGGACATTAAGTTTAAGCAGTACAAGATAAATTTGTTGACGATCTAGTTGGGTCTATTTGTTCTAGCTTGCTCTGGGGAGAGTGTGGCGACTCTAAATAAAGACATTTATGCTATCGTATTTTTATGCAGTTTGAGTGGGATGAAGATAAGGCTATAGCTAATTTTTCCAAACATGGTGTCTCGTTTGAAGAAGCCAAAACTATCTTTGGTGACTCTCTTTATGTTGACTTTTATGATCCTGATCATTCTAAAAAGGAGGAACGATATTTGATCGTTGGTGAGTCTAATCAAAGACGACTGCTCATCGTGTCCTACACAGAAAGAAAAGATATGATTCGTATTATTAGCGCCAGACAGGTAACTAAAAATGAGCGAAAAGTTTATGAGTCCGACTAAATCAACAATGGATGATGATCTGAGAAATGAATATGATTTAAAGACATTGCAAGTTCGGCGACTCGGGCCTGAAAGAAAAAGCTTTGCGGGGACAACCGTGAGATTAGCTCCCGATGTTGCAAAAATGTTTCCTAACGCAGATGCCGTCAACGAAGCCTTAAGAATGCTCATTCGAATAATGCAAGAAAATCAAGCTCCGCTATTAACTGTTTCCTCTGACCTTTCAATCCATCAGACTGACAAAAATTCCTAGGAGGCTTTGGCCCGATGACCCTCTCCCTTGACCGTAAAATTATTTACCCTGACAGTGACGGCCAACTCATGGCAGATAATACCCTGCAATTTCGCTGGATTGTACTTCTCAAAGAAAACTTAGAATGTCTTTTTGCCGAGAATTCTGAGGTATTTGTCGCAGGGGATTTGCTCTGGTATCCGGTGGAAGGCCGCCCAGATATTCGGGTGGCGCCGGATGTGATGGTGGTGCTGGGGCGACCGAAAGGAGACAGGGGCTCTTACCGTCAATGGCAGGAGAATAATATTGCGCCCCAGGTGGTGTTTGAAATCCTGTCTCCGGGCAATACCCTCAAGGAAATGGCCCGCAAACAAAAGTTTTATGAAAATTACGCCGTAGAAGAATACTATATCTATGACCCTGACCACAATGATCTCAACGGCTTCGAGCGACAAAACACGGAGTTAATGGTCATTAACGATATGACTAACTGGGCTAGTCCACGGCTAGGGATTCGTTTTGAGTGGAATAGCGGAGGGTTGCGGATTTATTATCCCGATGGTCGTCCCTTTTTAAATACGATTGAACTGGCCAATCAAGCTGACCAAGAAAGAGAACGAGCTGAGCGGGAAAAAGAGCGGGCTGACAACGAAAAACAGCGAGCGGACCGCTTGGCAGAACAGTTACGCCAACTGGGGATTGAACCTAATAATTAAGGTCATTTCGTCGCGGGCTGCGCTCAGGGAATGGGAGAGGGACGTTGATGAAAAGAGGGCTGGGGGTTGGAGTTTTTATCCCCCTTTTTAAGGGGGACTTACTATTTGAAATCACATAGTTCACTATGATTATTTCTGTTGAGACCGCGGATCGCGATGGCTATCCCCAAAGTCTATTTGTTTGGGCTCACTCGGGGGAGAGTATTGCGATTCTGAATGGAATCAGTTTTCAACCCAAAAGCGGGTGATGGGAAACCAAGGGTTCGCCGAATATGACCACAGAACAACTAAGTTGGCGCAGGAGACTTTCTGAGAGGTCGCTGACAGTGGCTCCTCCAGCGGTACGACGACGGAAGGAGCGTAGAACAACGAGGTCAAAGGTATGGGCTGCGCGAATAATGACCTTAGCGGCATCATCGTGGGTGACAATTTTAATCTGATACTCGGTTTGCAAGGGGCTTTGGGCTAGGAGCTGTCCGAGTCCGTCTTTAAATTGTGCAATTTGTTCGGCGGAGGTGTGGGGGTCACAGACATGGAGCAGGGTCAAGATGGCTTGGTTCGCGTTGGCAAAAAGTTGGGCAAACTGCAAAATTTTGAGGGATTGGGGCGTGATATTTTTGAGCGGTAGTAAAATACGGCGAAATTCGGCTGGGTCATCCAATAAGCGCATCACGGCGACAGGGCAATGGGCCGACCAAAATACACCATCAATGACACTGCCAAAGAGTTTGGCCCGTAGGCCCGTGGTATTTTCATTCCAACCCATCACAATTAAACTGGCGTTTTTTTCCTTGGCTGTGCGGCTAATACCCATGGCCACATCATCGTCAATGCGAATGGTGGATTGAGTCCTGACCTGAAATTCTTGACCCATGCTTTTGGCTTGGTCTAATAGCATTTGACCCTGGTGCAGTTGTCTGTTGAGTTGCGGGTCATCCATATGCACATGGGCTTTGGCGATCGCCATGGGAATCAAAATTCCTGATTCATAGCGTGTCAAAATTGCGCCCATTTCCATCAGATAGCGCAAGGTATTGGGATTATAGACCGGAACAATCACCTTAAAGGGGTTGATCAAATCCGACTGACCCGGGAGTGGTAGCCAACCATCAGGAATCAGAGTTCCATCTTCGCTTAAGGTTGGGTCAGCCCCGGGGCTGGCCAAGGAGAGTTTGGGGGCAAATTGAGCGGTGAGTAGGGGGCCTAAAATGGACGTGACCACCATCAAGACAATGACACTATTTAAAACGTTGGCATTGATTAATCTCTCTCCCAAGGTATTTTGGGCTTCATAGGCTGCCACCGCCGCCGCTAGGGTTGCCGCCACCTGGGGCAAAGATAGAGACCACATGGTTAAGCCTTCAAACCAGCTATAGCGGAAAAGGAATTTAATAACGGCCGCCGCCAAAAATTTAGCTAAAATTAATCCTCCAACGATGGCGATAACCAAAGGTAAATTGGAACTTAATGTTTGTGTAAAAGCCGGCAGATCTAGCAAAAGACCCATACCGACGAAGAAAAAGGGAATAAATAAAGTACTGCCTAAAAACTCTACTTTTTCTTTGACTGGGCCCTTGCCCACCACATCATTAACGGCAAGACCGGCTAAAAAAGCCCCCACAATTTTATCGATATTAATGACTTGTGCACCTACCGCCGCCAGAAAAACGGCCAACAGGATAAACAAGAATTGATTGCTTTGCTCATCTCCCGTGCGTCGAAAATATTCTTTGCCCACCAAATCGAATCCGACCAAAACGATAAAGCTATAAATTGCCAATGCCAACAATTGCAGAACCAATGAACCGAGAGAGAAGGAGCCGGCATGGATGGCAACGCAGACCGCCAAGACCAATAGGGCGGCGATATCTGTAAAAATAGTAGCTCCAATGGTCACCATCACCGCTTCGGTTTGCACCACTCCTAGGCGTTGGACAATGGGAAAACCCAAAAGGGTATGGGATGCCAATAGTGAGCCGATTAGGACAGCGGTGTTCCAACTAAAGCCAAAGCCTTTGCCGACTACAATCCCGATCGCCATAGGCACCGCAAAGGTAGAGACACCAAAGGCAAGGGAGCGATTCCGGGTCTTATGAAACTGCACTAGGTCAATCTCTAGGCCGGCGACAAACATTAAGTAAATCTTACCTATATCCGATAGAAGCTTAAAGCTTTCAGACTCTTGGCTGAGGATGTGTAATCCATCTTGACCCAAAACAACCCCTGCTACCAATAACCCCACTAACCCCGGTAGCCGAAATCGTTCAAAAAGCGGTGGAATCGTGAGAATCACCAGCAATACGACCGTAAAAGCAATGAGGGGGTTTTGAGGCGTGGCAGACAAGAGTTGTTCCATATTAGCAATCAAGAGCGATTTCAATGGGGCCAGATGATGGTATCACTATTCCTTTTCACTTTCGTGAAATCTGACTCTGTCAATAACTCCCCCGGATGCCCAAGGACAGGGGAGAGGTGGGTGGAATCAAGGGCTAATCAGCGTGAGAGAGATTAGTCGAAGGCGTTAATCACACCAAAGGGAATGCCGCCAAAGAGAGCTCCGATAGGACTGAAGAACGTATTGATTGTGTCAGTGGCCGAGGCCAAGCCACTGGTATTCACTAGGACAATGTCATTATTGCGTAGTGTCGGATTATTTTCAGAACTTACCCCTTGACTAAAATCAGGACGCACGGTTAGGCGAGTGACGGTGCCATCGGGATTGAGGCGAATCAGATTCACATTTTCTTGGTCTGCCCGCACAGGGTTAAACCCCCCTCCGGCTAAGATTGCTTGGTTGAGCGTACTATTGGGAGGCAGTTCGATTAGTCCCGGGCCTTTCACCTCGCCCGTGATCTGAACCCGAATGGTTTTGGGGGAAAAGTTGGCACTGGCCATGGCACCGGATTCGCTGGCGGATAGGGTACTGGCGGCAGGGATAGAAACCGTATCACCATTTTGCAGAACAACATCGTTATCCAGATTTCCCGTTTCGAGAAGTTCCCAAAGGTTGACGGAAATTAGCTCCTCTTGACCGGATCTAGCTTGACGGCGAACCTGTATTTGGCGAATATCAGCTTGGGGTTTGATGCCACCGGCTTCTTGAATGGCTTGGGTCAGTCGGATTGGTTGGCTTTGTCTGACGGCATCGCCACTGCCCCCGCCTCCGGTGGCTCCGCCTACTTCGCCCCGATTACTGGCAGAGCCGGGGGTTAGTTTATAGGCGCCAGGACGAAAGACTTCCCCGACTACGGCAATACTGATTTCTTGCTCAAACCGAATACCAAAGTTAGCGTCTACCAATTGCCGGACTTCCTGGGGGTCAGTTTCGACTTTACTCAAAATAACGATGGAATCTCCATCCCGTAGGGTGATGTTTTGTCGTTTGTCCCCTTTTTGTAAAAGTTCCCAAAGATTGACCCGAAATTGTTTGCTATTTCCTGCGGTTTCTCTGCGGACTTCTATTTGCCCAATATCCGCCACGGGAGTCAAGCCTCCGGCTTGTTGGATAATATCGGTCAGGGCCGGAAATTTTTGCCCTTTGTCCACCACTAGGGTATAGGACCCCGGACGATTGACTTCCCCCGCCAGGGTCACGGTTAGGGGGCGGGGTTGTAGCAATAGGACGGTAATAACGGGACGCTTGATGTATTTGGCATACTGCTGATTGAGGAGTTGAGTCAGTTGGGGAATGGTCTTGCCCTGGACATTGACTACGCCAACAAGGGGAAAGCCAATACTGCCATCGACTAAAACTTGGTACTCTCCATTGAATCCCTGCACTTGGTAAATATCCATCCGCAGGCGATCGCCAGGGCCGAGAGTGTATTCTGTTTCTGCGGGAAGAATCGACGGCAAGGGCGGATTTTTGATGGCGATCTTGGGGGCAATGGGATCCGTAGCCGCTTGGGCTAAAACTCCTTGGGAGAGAGTCCCTAGGCTGAGGAGCCCACTCCCTAGGGCCAATCCGGTGAATTTTAAGCTGGCAAAAATTAGGTTATTAATTTTCATGGTTAAGAAGTTCACACACTCTATATAAAAGGGCTAGACAATACAGAAAAAGTAGCAAGGGTAGTTGTGTCACATTGCCAATCAATCAGTCAAAAAGCAGAGCTAGACTAACTGTAAAAATTCTAATCGTTTTTTTTGTGAATTTAATCACGGATACTATGGACGTAACTGGATTCGAACCAGTGACCCCATCGATGTCAACGATGTACTCTAACCAACTGAGCTATACGTCCGTGTGGGTTACTACTATATCATAGGGGAAAATATTTCGGCAACTGTTCTTGACTATGCAGACCATTACGGGCAAAACTGGGCTTTTTGGAGTGATTGGCGACCCGATCAGCCATTCCCTTTCTCCCCTCATCCACAATGCGGCCCTAGAAGCCCTGGGGCTAGACCTGGTCTATGTTGCCTTTGCGATTACGCCCAAGAACCTAGCCATGGCGATCGCCGGGTTAGAGGTGATCGGGGTGCAGGGGTTTAATGTCACGATTCCCCACAAACAAGCCATTATTCCCCTTTTAACTGAGATTACGGCGATCGCCAAAGAGGTGGGCGCGGTGAATACGGTCTATCGCACGGAGCAAGGGTGGCAGGGCACCAACACCGATGTCGCTGGATTTATTTCGCCCCTGCAAAGAATGGCACAAAATTGGTCATCCATCACTCCCCTTGTCATCGGCAATGGAGGCGCCGCCAGGGCTGTGGTTGTGGGTCTACGGGAGTTGGGCTGTCAGAAGATTCAGGTGGTGGGGCGCAATTTTGACAAATTAAGACAATTGCAATCTAGCTGGTCAGATTCCAGCCTGGCCCATCGTCTCCAGATTCACTCCTGGGACGACCTAGCCGCTTTAATTCCCAATGCTCAATTACTGATTAATACGACTCCGCTGGGTATGGCTCCCCGGATTAATGAGTCACCAGTGGCAGACAATATTATGCAGACTCTTCCTTCAACGGCGATCGTCTACGATCTAATTTATACTCCTAGTCCAACTCGATTTTTGAGCCAAGCAAAACAGCAAGGAGCCCAAATTATTGATGGAAGTGATATGTTGGTGAACCAGGGAGCCGCCTCTCTCCAACGTTGGCTCAATCAAGAAATTCCCGTCGAAGCGATGGCCCAGGCGCTTCAGCGACATCTTTTTTCCAATTAATTTAGATCAATGTGAGCAATGCAACACCAGCTAGTTGTAAACCCTAGGCTTTTTGAATATAATTCTGGAAGCGCCATGAAATAACTAATTTTCTATATATTTAAAATTACATTAGCGTCAGATTAAGAATAAATTAAGTCATGCTGTCTAGTCCTATTCACCTTATCTTCCCAAAAAAATGCTAGATTACGAGCAGGATATAATTCTGATTGTTGACGACACAGCTTCCTATCGAAGAATATTAAGGCAAATTTTAATTGAATCTGGATGCAGAGTTTTAGAAGCTAAAGATGGTGAAAGCGCACTTGCCATTATCCAGCAAATTCATCCGACATTAATTCTTTTGGACGTAAAAATGCCGGGTATTGACGGCTTTGAAACCTGTAGCCGCATCAAGCAAAATCCGGAGACAGCGGACATTCCTGTTATCTTTATGACATCTCTAGCGGAGATTGAGCATAAATTAGAAGGATTAAAAGTGGGAGGAGTTGATTATATTACCAAGCCCTTTCAACCGGAAGAAATATTATATCGGGTAAAAATTCATCTCAAGCTTAGAAATATTAGTGAAACCCTGATTATCAAGAATCAGCAACTACAAATCGAAATAGAAGCACGGACGGAAGCCGAAGAAGAACTCGTTAAACTCAATCAAAATCTAGAAGTCAAGATCAATGAACGCACCCAAGACCTTTCTTCTGCCCTGGCGAAATTGCAAGAAAAAGAAAAAGAATTAGCCTACAAAGCCTATTATGATTCCCTGACGGGGCTGCCTAATCGATACTGGTTTATTTATAGGCTAGAAAAATTTATTCGCACGAAGCAAGAAACCTTAAGTAATAATTTAGCTTATAGTGTTTTATTTATTGATTTAGACCGATTTAAGGTAATCAATGATAGTCTGGGTCACCTGGTGGGGGATGAACTCCTGAGATTAGTGGGTCAACGGCTCAAAAGCGCACTCCCGAACAATGCTAACTTGGCGCGTTTAGGGGGAGATGAATTTATTATTTTAGTCACGGATATTGAGCGAACCGAGGAAATTTTAACCCTGGCTCAAACACTTATTTTAGAGCTTAAACGCCCATTCATTTTTGCCCACTATGAGATTTTTGTGGGGGCAAGTATTGGGGTCATATTTAGTCATTTTAACTATCAAAATGCCATGCAAGTGCTACGGGATGCGGATGTGGCTCTATATCAGGCAAAAGCGACAGGCAAAGGCACCTATATTGTCTTAGATGAATCCTTGCGAAATAAAGCTCTAGCCCGCTTAGACTTAGAAAATGACCTGAGAAAAGCCCTATTATCCAGGGAACTTTGCTTACATTATCAACCAATTGTTAATCTTAAAACCAATCAGTTGGCAGGATTTGAAGCCTTGATTCGCTGGCAACATCCGCAAAAAGGCTTGATTTCTCCGGGGATTTTTATTCCTATTGCCGAAGAAACAGGACTAATCAATCTTTTGAACGAATATGTATTGGTTAAGGCCTGTGAGCAGATTAAGCTGTGGCATGATCAATGGGCCCAGGTGTCTGACCTATTTGTGACCATTAATCTTTCGGTGACTAATCTATATCAAAGTAATATTACCGAAAAAATTGATTTTTTGCTAGACCAAAAGCTCTTTCCCATTAGTTGTCTCAAAATTGAAATTACCGAGTCGGGCTTTGCTCAAGAATCCTTTGATATTCTAGATATTCTCCATGCTATTAATTCCCGGGGAATTCATCTTTGCATCGATGATTTTGGCACGGGACATTCTTCCTTAAGTCGCTTGCATACCATGCCCATTAGAACACTCAAAATTGACAAGAGTTTTGTTGACCGGGCCCATCTTGATTTTGATGGCTACACCATTGTTAAAACAATTTTAATGTTGGCCCAAAGTCTTGGTATTACCTCTGTCGCCGAAGGCATTGAAACCGAAGCACAGATCGAAGTGTTGAAGGGACTAGGCTGTGATTTTGGTCAAGGCTATTATTTTTATAAGCCTCTCAATGCTGAATGCGCCACGAATATTATTCGTGAGCAAATTAATCATCCCAACTATCAGAGCAATCGTATTTAGGGTGAATTTTTACTCGGGAATATGAAAAAAAACTTCCCCTATCCGTAAATAGAGGAAGAAAAATACTATTACACTAGTAAATCAAGATCAATACTAATATAATTATTTTAGCGCACAACGACACCCTGGGGCACTAATGCTTCGACAAGACTGCGGACGGCTGCTACCATGGCAATCTCTTCGTTGAGTTGGTTGATGGCAGACCCAACGCCAATACCAGAGGCTCCGGCGGCGATCGCCAGGGGAGCGGTGATGCTAGAAAGCCCCGAGGCACAGAGCACAGGCACCGACACGGCGCGGGAAATGGCGTGGGCGGCGGCGAGGGTAGGAGCGGCCTTTTCGATCAGACCAAGAATTCCGGCATGGCTGGGGCTGGCACTGGTTCCGCCTTCGGTTTGGATAATATCAGCGCCGGCTTCCACGAGGGCTTCGGCCAGTTGTACTTGTTCATCGAGGGCGAGGATGTGGGGAACGGTGACCGAGAGCAAGGTTAGGGGCAATAATTGCCGGGTTGCTTGGGTCAGGGCTAACACTTCTGCCCCTTCAAAGCGACGACCTTGGGCATAAAAACTATCAAAATTTCCAATTTCCACCAGGTCTGCTCCGGCGGCGACGGCCTCGGCGAGTAGGGTTGGCTCAACGGCGGAGACACAAACAGGAAGGCTAATCAGTTGACGCACATGGCGAATCAGGTCAACATCGGCGGCAATATCAACAAAGGTGGCATTTCCAGCTTGGGCGGCTCTGACAACAGCCGTCACGTTTTCACGATCAAAATTGTTTAGGCCAGTGATGACTTTTAATGCCTGGCGGTGCTGTAGGGCGTTTTGTAATTGATTCATTGCAACAAAAATGGGGTGGTAAGAAGAGAAACAAATCCCCTATGGTCAGTCTAGTTCACTTGGGACAGCATCGGAACCTTGCCCTCCACCCGTAGCTCTAGACCCCGGGCAAAGATTTGATCAATGGCCAACATTTCTCCGTCGCGGGTCATAAATTTATGGTCTGGAGTGGCGCGGATACAGGTGCCATCTTCTAACTGGTACTCAAAAACTTCCTGTTCTCCCCGGTCATGCCATTGGGCGATCGCCTGGGGATAAATGTCGCCTTGGGCATTGAGGCTAAAGACATGGCAGACTAATTGATTTTCGACAATGGAACCGATGGGCAACGGGCCGTACTCGAGGGTTAAGACCAGGGTGTCGTAACTGAGGCAATACTCAGCAAACTTGACCATCTGGTCAAACAAACTTTCGGCTACTTTGGTCGAGACCCCATTTTTGGCAGAGCCATCGATGAAAATTTCCCGGTGTTTTTGCATTTCCGAGATTTTCTTTTTCCCCATGGCCCGGCGCAGAAGATCCGCTTCGCCGAGGGAATAGCCCGCCAGATCCTGAGCCATTTTCATGATCTGTTCTTGATAGACCAAGACCCCATAGGTTTCATTCAAAATCTTTTCTAGCAGGGGATGTTCGTAGGCGATCGCCTCCCGTCCGTGTTTACGGTTAATGAAAATGGGAATCAGCCCTGCATCCAAGGGCCCGGGTCGATAGAGCGCCAAAATAGAGGAAATATCTTCGATGCCCGAGGGTCGCAAATCTCGCACAATTTGTTTCATGCCCTGGGATTCAAGTTGGAAAATGCCTTCCAGGTCACCGGCTTCTAGCAGTTTATGGGTTTTGGTAATATCGTCCGGCAGTTTTTTGCTGGTGCCCTTAGCCCGAATTTCCAGGGCCTTGCGTTCATCCAGGGGAAGTTGATCCAGGTCTAGCGTGATTCCTTGGCTTTCTTGAATCAGGTCAACGGCCCGTTGCAGAGTCGTCAAATTTTTCAGTCCCAAAAAGTCCATTTTTAGTAGACCCAAGGATTCTAAATCCTCCATATAGTATTGCGTGATCACCGCCCCATCATTGTTGTGTTGCAGGGGCACGATTTGATCCAAGGGTTCCGAGGAAATCACCACCCCCGCCGCATGGACACCAAAGGTTTTGTTGGTGCCTTCAATGCGGATGGCCATATCAAGCCAATGTTTAACCCAGGGCTCATTGTCGTAGCGAGCCTTGAATTGCGGCTCCGGGGTTTTGTCGGAGATCATCACCTGCAGCTTAGTAGGTTTGCCCCGGGATACCGGAATTAACTTGGCCATTTTGTCGGATTCGGAGTAAGGAATATCCAAGACTCGGGCCACGTCCTTTAGCACTGCCTTGGAGGTCATGCGGTTAAAAGTAATGATTTGAGCGACATTGGCTTCACCGTACTTAGCCGTGACGTATTGGATCATTTCATCGCGCCGACTAATGCAAAAGTCCGTGTCAACGTCCGGCATAGACTTTCGTTCAGGATTCAAAAATCGCTCGAACAAGAGCCCGTGGTGGACCGGGTCGATATTAGTAATTTTCATGCTGTAGGCAACGAGGGAGCCCGCCGCCGATCCCCGCCCTGGCCCAACCGGGATGCCCTGGTCCCTGGCATATTTGATGTAGTCCCACACCACCAAAAAATAAGTACCAAATCCCATTTGCTGGAGCATTTTTAGTTCGTACTCCAGCCGGTCTTTATAGACTTGGCTCACATCCTCGCGGGAACGACATTTTAATCGTTCTAGCAACCCCTCCCAGGCAATTTCTTCCACGTAGGTGTCAGGGGTGTGGTTGGGAGGCACCGGATAGTTGGGAATGCGGGGTTCCCCCATGATTTTGTAGATTTCCACTTTGTCCGCTACATCTACGGTATTGGCGATCGCCGTTTCAATAATCTCGTCCGGCAGATGGTCTCGAAAAAGTAGACGCATCTCCTCCGCCGATTTTAGGTATTCGGTGCCGCTATAGCGCAGACGCTTGTCTTCGGTGATCAGTTTGCCCGTTTGAATACAAAGCAGAGCATCGTGGGCTTCTACGTCATTACAAGAAATATAGTGGGAATCATTAGTGGCAATGACTTTAATGTCTAGTTCCTGGGCAATTTTGACGATATGAACATTGACAATGCGGTCTTCAACGGAGCCGTGGTCTTGAATCTCTAAATAATAATCATCGCCAAACAAGTTTTTGTACCATTTTGCCACCTCTCGCGCCTGTTTTAAGTCCCCGGCCAAGATCGCCTGGGGCACTTCTCCGCCTAAACAAGCACTGGTTACCATCAAGCCCTGATGGTATTGCGTTAATAATTCTTTATTAATACAGGGGCGGGAAAAAATACCTTTACCCTGGATGCCCTTTAGGTTAGAAATGGTGGTGAGTTTAACCAGATTTTTGTAGCCCTGGGTATTTTTAGCTAGTACGACTTGATGAAAGCGCCGGTGCCGTTTATTGACCTCAATATCACCGTTGATCACATACATTTCATTGCCGATAATCGGCTTAATGTTATTATTTCGACACACCTTTATTAGTTCGATCGCCCCATACATAACCCCGTGATCCGTTAAGGCGATCGCCGGCATCCCCAATTCCACCGCACGGTTTACCAGGGCAGGTAGCTGAGACGCTCCATCGAGGAGACTATAATCACTGTGAATATGTAAACCAACAAAGGACATAGAATTACCCAGGACACAAGGGGAAATTTAAGTTAACTGTTACTAAATTATTACAAACATTGCAGTGTTTACTTCGTTTGCTCCCAGGGTCTTTTGGTCAATAATAAAGAAAGCCCAACGATCTTAGCCTCCATCCCCAAGCTTTGCCAGCCCTATGTTGACTAACCCCAGTGCTGATCCTTTATTATTTGTGATTGAATTTGAGACGGTTTCCGCCTCCGGCCCCCGTCGCTCTTGCAGTTACCAGTGCCACAAGGTTCCCCTAAGCCGCTTCAACCAGGAAATGCGAAATATCCATCGCCAGGGCGGCACCATTCTCAACGTTACGCCAGCATCCCGCCTACATTCTCTCCCAATCCGCCCCCCTAGATTAGCCTGGTGGATCGAGATTTATACGGATTACCCCCGTTGTCTCTACTATTTTGGCCCCTTTGATAGCGAAGCGGAGGCCCAAGGTGAGCAGCCTGGGTTCATTGACGACCTTAAACAAGAAGGGGTGGAGCAATTATCGGTACAAACTAAACAGTGTCAACCGGGCATCCTCACCCAAGAATGGTGATCTTCCAGTCTGGAAATGAGTCACAGTCAAAGATTACAATAAAAAGTCTCTACCCCTAAGGAGTTTTCTGCCCATGGATGCCATGGAATTTTTTCAAAAAAGTGCCGGAACCTGGCGATCGCAACGCACGACCCACCACTTGGCTTTTCGTCGTGCCGAGACGGGGTCGTCTGAAATTTTTGTCGAAGCCCTAGGGGCGGATCATCCCAAAGTGATCGAAATTTGCCAACTCCATGATGTTGACCCAGCCCTAACAGTGGGCGGTGCCTTTGTGCGTTGGGATGGGCTCATGGCCTGGGACAAGGAAAATGAAACCCATGAAGGAACTACGGTTTTTGCCCTGATTCCCGATACCAACAATCCCCAATCCGGGAGGCTATTGCGAGAACGAGGCTACGCCGAAATTGTGCCTATCGCCGGAAAATACCAGATTGATGAGGAGCAGGCTCTGGTGTTGGTGACAGAATACGACACCATGACGACCATCGAACGCTTTTGGTTTGCCAATCCTAATATGCGGCTCAGAACAAGCACAGTGCAACGCTTTGGTGGCTTTAATACAGCAACTTTTTGTACGGAAATGCGAGCAGATCCGGAGAATCAAAAAGAGTCCTCCGTCGAGAAAGAGTCAAACCTTGCCTACGATCACCTGAGTGGCTGGTGACGATAATTCGGCGTTGCTGATTTGCAATATGAATCTCTAAAAATACCACTTTTTAAACCTTGATTCAAACTACCTTCTGGATATGTGCAAGGTTCGCATTCATACCTGAATTAAGCAACGCCAAAAGTGTTAATAATCTCCCAGGGT
>JBGSZT010000151.1:0-4289 GCA_041750255.1 Synechocystis sp. | reverse complement strand
TTTTCCAAAAGCCCACCCTCTCTACTTTTGCCTAAATTCCTGACCGCTAAACTTGATCGGTTTCAACCTCCTGATACACCATCCTTAGCTGCTTAGGGCAAAGCCTGGTTCCAGTCAAAAACTTAAGACTGTCCAGTTATCGAAAAAATGGGTTTAAAACCTCTCTCTTTAGGGTGACTTTAGATTAGGACTGTAGATGGTCACTGACCCACCCGAGACGATGGATTCAGACGGACTAACGAGCTTAGAGTCACAAAAACTCAATTATTTTACTGCGCGAAGTTCCTCTTGAATAACTCGGCGTAGTGTTTCTTCATCTAGGGGTTGCTTTACTTTTTCTAGATACTGTCGCAAAGCCTCATTTATCATAGTTTGATAGCCTTTGCCAGCAGAATCACTCCGTTCTCGAAAGGTTTCCAAGACATCGTCATCAATATAAATGGTGATGCGAGTTTTGCCCACTTGGGAAATGACAGCACCCCGCTTGGCTTGACTGAAATCATATTCCGCTTTCATAGTTCCGTCTCTCTGAAGGTGTTGCAGAACGAGCTGAAATCAGGCGAACACGATTTTCTCGATCCGTATAGACCACAACTAGCAAGCGCCAGAGATAATCCATGCCAATCACAATAAATCGTCGTTCTCCTTGAGCTACTGTGTCTTCAAAAGAAAGAGCATTCGGATCAAACAAAACTGCTTCAGCGTCGGAAAAGCGCACACCCTGCTTTTGCAGATTAATAGCCGCTTTGTTCGGATCCCATTCTACTTTCATGCATATATTATATGCACAAGAATGGGTTTTGTGTTAGCTTACTGACCAACTCGCAGAAATGCAGTACTCATACAAAGCTTTATTACAATTTCGTTTTCTAACGATCTCAGAATAAATCTTTGAGTAGCCGAGAACTTTCATAGAATCAGAAAGCAAAGCTGCTGTATCAACCATATTACCGAAAAAGGTTGAGTTACCGACAATATAGTGAAGTTCAGCCCCATTTTCCAAAATAGATCTGATTGAACTTAAATGTAAGTGCATATCATGAAAATATTTCAAAACGTAAATTGCCAAAAGGTGAGAATTTTTCCCCTCAGACATCTTTATTTTTTCTACAGTTGAGAAGATTGTTTCTGGTAGAGATTCTTCTTTTATTGTCCAAGAGTTAAGACGGCTAGTTGCAATTCCCCAAGTTCCACCTATCGCCAACCAATCTAGTTCACCTGCCTCTTTTGCCTCCTCTATAAATTTTGTCCAGTACATATATGGACGCAGTTCACGAATATAGCTAATTCGATTTGGATAAGGAGGCGAAGTTATCACCTTATTTACCTTAAGATTATTTAGATTGATTATATTTCGAGAATCTACTTTTAGTACTTTTCCACTGCCGAGAATGTTTTTCTCGGCGGCTTTGAGCATAAATTCAAGGATGCTTAAAAAAAGCTCTTCTATACATTCAATCTTATGATCAGTGACTGTGTCACTAAATGACATGGAAACATGATTAAAAGCTGCCGATGAAGTTTCAATTATTAAGCGACAGAATGCAATCCAAACAATACTGTATTCATCATTTTCTTCAGGTTCTCCAAATTGTTTTACTAGAGCAGTTCGCAGGGATGCAAGAACTTTGAGTGTATAACTAGACCACCACCGTTCAATGTTGAATATTTTGGGTATCCAATTATCTTGATCTACTTGATTTTTATACTCCTTCAAAGCCTGCCAAACTCTTTCACGAATATCTAGTAAGCAATCTTCGGTATAATTCCGATATTTAGCATTTCCCAACCAAATAAGAAACGGATTGATATCAAATGCAAATGCTTGGTTTCCTCGTTCAGCAGCAACAAGCCCTGTCGTAGCCGTCCCAGAAAAAGGGTCAAGAATAATTGCTCCCTTATCTACCGAAGACAAGAGGTTCTCAACCAACTTTACGCCATAGGCTGGCGTAAGTCGAAGCCATCCATGTCGTCCAAGACTGCGATTAGCTTTGAAAGTGTATTCAGATCGTTGTTGGACAGTAGATCTCATCACTCTGCCCTAAGTAAAATTTCTAAGGTACTGTAAACTTCACTTTTGATGACTTCAGAGTTTCGATGGAAAAAATCTGCTAAGTCATAGCCCAAAACTTCCTTGGAGAATACAAATAGCGAAATTTGACTACTACCTGACCTTGTGCCAATGATTATTCCTCCACGACTATTCCGATAACGCAGCACCAAATCGGCATCAATTTGGGATGAAAAAATCGCAAAGACTGGCAGATAGCCGTTTGCCCAAGCAACAGCAATATTATCTATGTCAGCATTCTGCCTCTTGCTATCTTTGCTTTTATATCCCTGTCGAACTTCAAAAACGGCTCCGTTCAAAGGTGCAGGCACACTGAGTGAGCTACTGTAATCTACTATCCACTGAATGACTCTAGCTCTAACTTCAGAATTCCGAATTTCGTTCAGTTCTAACCGTGCATCCAGAGACAAGGTTTTATTCTTGTCATTTTTTGTTTTGGTAACGTAAGACCAGAGGGCGTATCTTGGATCTTCGTATTGCGCTTGGTCAATTATGATCTGTCTGAATAGGTTTTCACAGCCTTTACCAATCTGCCTGTAAACCGAGGTCATCCCCCCTGCGGCTTTGTGAGCAGCATACATCAAGTCTGAGTCAAGACCAATCCATGAATAGAATGGATCTGCTCCGTAGATTGATAAAAATCGTGCCAGATCTAGCCCTTGCTCTCTATTGCCTAAACCAAATTTAGGTTTGTATCGTCTGCACACCTTTATAGGATCTAAAAATCTCTTGAGATAAAGGCTTTCGTCGGTCACGGCAAATTTTACACTTTTCATCTGAATTAGAGGATTATAGCGTGAACTTGGCTCGTGAAACTCGTCAATAATCTTGAGACTACCACCCCAACCCTTAACCAAAGCAGGCTAACGGGGTGCGAGTTTCGGGTCAGCGGTTGCCAGGATCTTTGCATCCTACTCAAGCGGCTTCAGTCAATCCGCTACACCCGAATTGTTAGGTGGAATTGCAACTTGAGACGTGAATCAAAGCACTTTAGGTTCTCCTGATAAGGGATGAATATATATCTCCCCTCTAGTTTGGGCAGCTTTGACTTTCGCATCTATTAATTGACGAAAGGTGAGCCGCTCTTCCAAAACACAAACTAAATCCTCACCATCAACAAAAATTGTTTTGATTGCCTTGCCTTGCACAATACTTCTTACAACATTGTCGCTGAAGCCATGAATTGAAACAAAAATTCCTCGCCCATACATTTTGCCTTCAACTTTACCAACAAATTGATAAACAGGCTCATTGCTAGATGATTGATCCTGCCACTTCGCTTCTATGAGATAGTGTTCACCGTCATACTTAACAGCACCATCAATCTGTTCTCCCACAACACGAAAAGGCTCTGTTACCTCTAACTGAGATAAACGTCCTAATTCAAGCAGAATCTTCTCTAATTTATATCCTCGTTGTTGTGTAGAAGTTTTACCACTATGAAGTTCTAAAAAATTCTTCTTAAGCTCCTGAATAGTATTTTTTGGTTCTTGCTGTTCACGTTTTAACTGTTCTTGCCGCTCTCTTTCCGCTTGGAGTTTAGCATCTCGAATTTCCTGTAGCTGGCGAAGATGGTCAAGATTCCTTTTGGCTTCGTCACGATTTAATTTTTTGAGTTTATCAAAGTAGTAGGGATCAAAGTGCGACCATTCTGTTAACGATTTAAGCATGGCTCTAAACGAGCCTAACCCTCCATCATCTCTGTCTGAGAGACGATTGAAGATGCGATCAACCATCGCAGCACGGCTGAGTTCTTCTTGATAGTTGTCCAGTACCTTAAGGTCGGGTTGCGTACAATGACTTTTGAAGAAGGAGTGGATGTGTTCCTTCTTCCACATTACTGAGAGAATACAGTCACGCATACAGCCTTTGATATCAGACGGGAAAGCCATATAGGTACTCTAAAACTGCTTTAAAGGAAGGTTCTGAAGCAATTCTAGCGTTTGCTTTCAATTATGTCCTGCCAGAAGTTTTGTAGCTAATATTACATAGCTTTGGCAATTGTAGGGAATTTATGACTAATGCCCCAACCAAGGGCTGAAGCCACCTAACGGCTGAATTCAACCGCCGCGAGAATTTTTTGCTAAATAACAGAATTTTATTTGCGGTCGGTTGCAATGATGTGTTCTGGAGACCGCGGAACAATTTTAGACTAATTATGCATCCAAACTAAACAATTAATTTTCCCTCATCAGTAACTTCTATATCGCGGTCTCTA
>JBGSZT010000150.1:0-2611 GCA_041750255.1 Synechocystis sp. | reverse complement strand
CCAGGGTAATCGCATCTTGATTGAGTTTTGAAATGACTGTCAGTTGACCTAAAATTTGACTTTACAATATTTGCCCTGCCATTAACAGAGCGATGAAATTTATGTTTTTTAGATTTACTTCAGTTAGTCCATCACCTCCTTAGACTCGCTGTCCTTTCACTCAAACCTACCTCCCCGAAACCCTCACTCAGCGGCACTGGCTGCCAGGATTTGCAACAGGAAATTCTTGTCTATGCCGGCCTTGTAGCGTTTCATTTTCAGGCTCAACTTCGAGGGTTCTCCTTTGAGCAAATTCACACTCAATCGACGCAACAATCCCAGGTTTTCTGCTGCGTATCCTTGACGAATCCGACTGGCATCTTCGTTGAAGGTAACATCGAGTACCCAATGTAGACTATTTTCAATACTCCAGTGGGCGCGAACCACCTGGTTGTGTCGTTGAGCATCGGCGGCTAGACTACTGAGATAGAAGCGAACCTCTGTAGTCGTTCCGTTCCATAACTGACGAGTACTACGAACCATAACCACAGTGGTCAAACCTAACCATTGGCTTTGACGGTGCAACGGTGGTAATTGACTCACTGGCACCGCCCACACTTGACGAGTCTCTAGCCGGTGATGCCCCGCCTCTACCTTCTCATGGTGGGTGAATTCAATCCCCTGCCAGTTCTGGGATTGAGCTTGCTTGAACCAAGCCTCTACCTGCTGGCTGAGTTTTCCCTGGTTGCCTTTGAGGGCTAAGACATAATCTCCCTCGGCTTGCTTGATTTGCCGGGCAATGTCGATTTGGGTTCCCATCGCATCCAAGGTCACTACTGTTCCCTTGAGGTTGAGCAACTTGAGTAGCAGCGGTACGGCTGTGATTTCATTGGACTTGCTGTCAACCTTTTGTTGTGCCAACACTAGCCCATGTTCGCTACTCCAGGCACTCACCTGGTGCAGTGCTTTAAGTTTTCCTTCTCGGTCATAAGAGCCTTTGGCCGTTTTACCATCGATATGAATCAGAGATAGTTCTAATTTCTCCGTGATACTGCTCACCCACGCTAGAAAGCTATTTTGTAACTCCTGAGGCTCAAGCATACCAAACACCCGCCCAAAGGTATCGTGGGAGGGTATGCCAAAGGGGAGGTCTAAAAACGTCTCTAGCCATGCTTGGTTAGCTTTCCCGTAAATTTCGATACCAACGAATCCATCGGCTCCACAGAGAACCGCCAAAATGCCAATCGTCATAATTGCTACTAGATTATGAGCCTTGTGACGACCCGTTCGCGGGTCTGGCAGATGCTGAAAATGTTGAAGAACACTCTTTCTCAAGAGTTGCGCCTCTCGTTGCTGTTGGGGGGTCAGAACTGGCGAACCAAAGCCTTTTGCCATGATGATTGACCGGAGAATAAGAAGAGTTGAACTCTTCTCAGGTTAACCCTTGGAGCATCGCCGAGACCGACTCAAAGGTCGCCTAAAAGTAGGTCTATCTTCTGGCTCTTTTGTCAAGTACAATTTATACCAAAGTAGATGCGATTACCCTGCTGTTCGATCTCGTCTTCGGTGAGAGTTTTCATAGATAATTTTAGGCTTTTTGGTAAATAAAACGGGCAAAATCTAAAACTTCTTCTTGTTTTTCCTGAGAAAGATTATTAATGAGAGCGTTTACTTTATCAGGTACGGTTAGCCATTGTTTATTGGTAGCTTTCCAAACAACGATAAACTGTTGAGAAGAAAGGGGACATAATGCGATCGTTTCGCCATCTTCGTTGCAAAATTCAACTTCAAAGTGATCATCGTCGTAGCATTCAACAATGGTTCCTTGATCGCCTACAAATTGTTTTTGGTCTGGCAAATTTACAAGGAGTTCGACAATATCTAAAAGTTCTGGTTTAGTCATGATTTTTTAGGGATATAGATTGTTGTTAGTCGAGCTTGTTTCGAGTTAGGAGCAATTAGCCAACCTGTACGCACAGTTTCTATTTGCTCTGATTCTACACCTTGAATTTTTAGGTCTATTTGGTATCTTGTGCCATATTTATCTGTGTTTTGCTCTAGGGCTTGTGCGTTGAGGGTTTGATGGTAGATCTGATCAAGTAGCGGTTGGTAGTTGTCTTTGGTATAGCCCAGATGCTTTTGAAACATGAAGGCTTTGTCTTTTCCTTTGGGGTTGTCTGGATCGAGGGCATAGGCTGTAAGTTTTCGAGGATCAATAAGGATTTCATCAGCAAGTTCTCTTAATTTCATAGATTATTCCTTAACTCGGATTTGTCCACTCATTAGTTTAGGTAATAACGAATCGCGGATTTTAGTTAGGGTTTGAATTTGTTTTATATTAAGATCAATTTTTTCAAACAAAGCTAATCCAGCTTTATAAAACTGATAAGTAATTATATCGTCAGGTAAAATAATTTGAATTTCATAAAAATAGTCTGGGTGCATCCCAGTTAAGATAGTACTTTGAGACTCAATACAGGGGATCGATTGAGATAAGCTGTTGTGCATTTAAATTGCGTCCACAGCATTCCCCTTATTTTTAATATTACGCCCCCAATTTATTACAAGTTCCCCCTCATTTAACAGCTTATTGACAAGTGCTTCTAGCTCTTCAATCGATTCAAATAGGCGA
>JBGSZT010000149.1:0-5872 GCA_041750255.1 Synechocystis sp. | reverse complement strand
ACCATAGTGCAGAAACATTTCGTCCCTTATGGGAATTACTTAAGTCTTGGGGATGCTACTTTTATGTAACAGATGGATGGTCGGTCTATCCCTGTTTTATTGCACCAGAAGATCATATAGTGAGCAAAACTTATATGACTAGAGTCGAAGGTGAGAACACTCGTTTAAGACATTATCTCGCCCGACTACATCGCAAAACGTTATGTTATTCAAAGTCGGTGGATATGTTAGGATACTCCATCCGTTTATTAATTCATTATCTAAAGTTTCAAGAAGTACCTATCCCTTACTGATTCATATCTTGATTCAGCAACGCCGATTTTTCCTCAAGTATAGATTTTACGGGCTATTCAAGTTTTTGAAGAACATTAAAAACTCAGGGTAAGTGCAAAAAAATGACTCAAAATATGCTTTGGACAAGGAGAATACAAGAAACGATGAAAGTAAGTATCACGATTCCTTGTTATGAAATGAAGGGCTATGGTGCTGAGAATCTTAGCTATGCTTTAGAGAGCATAGCTAAGCAGACTTACAAAAATATTGAAGTGATTATCTCCGATCATTCCTCTGACAGCAAAATTGAAGAGCTTTGCGAAAAATACAGTAGCCTTCTAGATATTAAGTACTTGAAATATGAGTATAAACGGGGATCGTCATCAGCAAATGTAAATAATTGTATACGTAATTCATCTGGAGACATCATCAAAATCCTCTTTCAGGATGATTATTTATACAACAAAAATGCAATCAGAAATATTGTAAAAGAATTCGATCAAGACACCAATTGGCTAGTCACAAGTTTCTATCAAACTTATGACAGGAAACATTTATTCAGCCATCCTGCTCCCTATCTCACCAATAATCTTCTTTACGGAAATACAATAGGACCCCCTTCCGGCTTATCTATGATAAATAAAGATGTGCTTTACTTTGATGAGGAGTTGTTGTGGTGGATGGATACAGACTACTACAAACGTTTATACGACAGATTTGGTCTTCCCAAGATTATGACAAAGCCAACTTTTGTCAATCTTCTATGGGATGGTCAAGTTACTAATACTAGTGCTAAATCACAGGATTTGCGCGAAGGTGAGGCAGAATATCTTGTATTTACTAAGCATGCTCAATTACCTATGTGTCTGCCAAATGGAGTTGATATCTATGAGCCTACAGATATTGGATACAGGGCAAGAAAAATAATGCGAATGATTTATTATCGACTTATCGGTCACAAATATCCGCTCAAAAAAATATTATCTTTTGTCCGTCCCGAACGATACCTGACAATTAAGTAAAACTAGATGACTATATCAGCATCGATAATTCTCTCTTCTTATAATACTAAGGTATTTATCGTCTCAGCTGTTGAGTCGGCTCTTAACCAAGACTTCGATGATTTTGAGGTTATCGTTGTCGATGATGGTTCCACCGATGGCAGTTTAGAGCAGTTACAAGCAATCTGTCACCCACGTCTCAAGGTTATTGCCAAGCAGAATGAAGGACAAGCAAGCGCTATGAACGTCGGTTTTACCGAGTCATCTGGAGAAATCGTGTTCTTCCTTGATGGAGACGATCTCAGCTATCCCCAGCGCATTCGTACAGTCCTCTCGGACCTCGCTCAACATCCAGAAGCAGTGGGTGTTATGCACTCCCTTGAAGAAATTGATGGTCAGGGAAAGCATAGATACAATGCTGAGGGAAAAGCTTGTATTGTTAAAGCAAGACCTCCCGAAGTGAAAGGAAACATCCTTGATTTATGTACATTTCTACGAGCTACTGGTGCTAGGCACCTTTATACGGTTACATCAGGATTGGCCTATAGGCGTAAAGTTCTAGAAAAGATCTTTCCTTTACCAATTGCTAATTGGCGTACCTGCCCCGATCACTTGCTTATTTCCCTAGCAGCTTACTTTGGACCAGTATTTATCGAGGATAGGATTCTGGGAGCTTATCGAATTCATGGTAAAAATAACCTCTTTTTGGTAGATGAAGAAAAACTTTTTGTCCACCTCAAGCAAGATGTTGAGACGTACGGCCAAACCAGAGGCTTCACAGAGAATACCCTGGATCTGTCGAGAAACTATTTTCTCCGACGAGGACATTATTATAAGCGCGGCAAGATTGACATTAAGGAGGCACTTGCGATCTTGGAACAGATACGAACTTGGCCAGGTTTTATGCCCCAAGAACGCTTGCGCCAAATGGTTGCCTTTATAGTTAGAAATGCTCAAATGGGATTGAAACTATAGTAATAGTAAGCTAAAACGTATCTTCAATTCCCCTTAGCAGCCAACAAACAGCAGAGAAAAATCTAGTGCTAGGAAAACAAGCCGATCTCCATACTTCATTCACTATGAACATGATTGTAAATGTAGAGCCTGAATCCAAAAAAACTAGAGAAAATAGTTATTCTATTACCTTGTGTATCTGCACAATGAACCGACCAGACGACCTAAATCGTTGTTTGGAGAGCGTTTTTCAGAATAACGAGATTCCTGATGAAATTATCGTCAGCGATGACAGTCCTGATGGCAGAGCAAACCAGGAAGTGATAGCGAAGTATCTAGGTGTCATCTATCAGGAAGGCCCTCATCGAGGATTAGGAGCAAATCGCAATGCTTGTATTACAAGTGCTCAATGTGGCTATCTGATTTTTATTGATGATGACGTGCGTGTGCCCCCAGATTTTTTTGCAATAGCAAAGCGGCTGATAGCATCCTCTGACTCCAAAACAATAATCACAGGCTACGAGATTAATTATGGAGGCGGGGGACGTTGGGAAGGACATGTTCACAAGGTTATGCCTCAAAACCCTGACTTTTGGGGATTTCAGCAGGTACCAATCAGTAAAAACTTTGGCGCTATTGTGATTAATTCAACCATTTTTCCTCAATGCTTATTTCAGGAAGCTTTTTTTGATGAGCATTTGCGCTATGGCTCCGAGGAAATAGACATGGCTCAGCATGCTATCTCTCTTGGTTATCGCATCGTTTATGAAGATTGTTTTTATGTAGAACATTATCCTTCACCAATTAATCGTGACCACTATCACCAGTTCATTGATGCATCACGATTATATGCAACTGCTAAGGCATATTGGCAGTACGAGCGATCACCGCTCAAGACACTGGCCTACATATTATTAGCCCCTTTGCAACTTGCCGGAAGTGCGGTTCGCAGGGGAAATATATCTGCTCTTTTGAGTGCATTTCAATCCACTGTCCTCGCGGGCAGTTATCTTTTGAGTAGCATTAGGATGGTCACTCTAGTTCAAAAATAGAAACCAATTTTATGAAAGATGCGATCACCCCCCCTAACATGCATGAGAACTTAATAATGAAGATTTGGATTTACCCCAACTCCAAATCGATAGTCTTATTGCTTCTTTTGCTTTTTACCATAGTCATAAATCTGAATAAAGCATATCACATAGACGATACGGTTCATTTGGAAACAGCACAATGGATTCTTCAAGAACCCTTGCACCCGATGAGGGGCCAGATTAACTGGGATCAAAATACAGGTCCAATTTATTTATTAAATCAGCCTCATTTGTACTTCTACCTTCTGGCAGCCTGGGGTGGTCTCTGGGGTTTTGGTGAAGTGCAAATGCATATATTTCAGTCATTCTTCAGTCTTGCTTGCATCATATTCATTTACCTCATTGGGCAGGTCGTCATTCCATCCCGTGCGCTTTTTTTAACCGCCTTGCTGACCCTAAGCCCCGCGTTCGTAGTGGGGCAAAATTTGATGGTTGATATACCTCTTCTATCCTTTTGGCTAGCTTTTTTCTATGTAACGATTAAACCTCAATTTAAGTCCGAGAGACAGCGCTTTGTATTGGCTGGTCTCATAGCAGGCTGTGCTTGTCTCATCAAATACTCCAGTTTACCTCTAATAGCAGTGATGCTGGTCTACTTAATTATTAGGAGACAATTCCATCTAATTTGGACGGTTGGTATTCCACTACTAATCTTGGTTTTATGGTCCTGCTTCAATTATCTAGATTATGGCTCGATCCATATTTTTGGCCGCCCATCCCAACCTTTTTCATTGATAGGAGTAATAGGAATGGGACTGGCTTTTTTGGTGTGTCTGGGGTCGATCTTACCCTATTCACCAATTTTTTTTCAAAATCTTTGCCATACTAAAAAAAAGTTAAATTTAGTAGTCCGAACAGCTCTAATTATGATTTTAATTTCTTCAGCTATTATTGTTGTTGGAGTATACGGGGGTAAGATAAATGAACGTACGATAGAAAGACTCTTTGCTTTTTTATTTTTGGGGAATGGGGTCGCTGTTATTCTTTTGTTGCTCGGAAATTTTTGGGGAAATTTAGGAACGATATTCAAAGAAGAGCGGAAACCTATTTTACTGCTCTATCTGTGGTTTGTTTTCGGAACCTTATTCATTATTCTTTTTGCTCCTTTCATGGCTACGCGCCATGTTTTACTGGTGATTGTACCTATTAGCCTCTTATTAGTTTATTTCATCGAAACACGCCCTTCCTTAGTCTGGGACACAATTATGTTGCTATTAACTGCTTCACTTACTTTAGCTCTGGGCATTTCGGATCGAATCTGGGCTAACTTCTACAGAGAAAAAGCTGCATTGATTCGCAGCGAGTTGCCAAATAAAGCTAATGTGTACTTTACTGGGCACTGGGGATGGCAATGGTATGCAAAACAAAACGGAATGAAGCAACTAGAAGCTCTGAATCCACAGGTGCAAGGGGGAGACTACCTAATATATCCTGAAGGCATTCCTCAACAGACCCTTGAGAAGATTCCTCCTGAACTCCGATTAAAGGTAGTCAAAAAATACGCTGACCCCCCTAGTATGCTTGCCTTTTTCTCTACTAAAGGAGGTGAAGCGATATTTTACCTCTCGAAATTCCCTTGGCCTCTATCATCTTGGATAGTAAGTAAGCGTCCGATTCCTCCTATTGTGGTCTATCGGGTTGAAGTTGATGCGAGTCAACAAAAATAAGTACCTGTGCAAAATTAATTGGTGGAGTTTGATGAAAAAGTCTGAAAGTGAAAGGCATAATCATTACAGTGGTGTTATTTATGTTTTTCTGATCTGGTTTGTGAGTCGGCTGCTGATTGTGATCGCCATGCAGTTCATAGCGCCCCAGTTAGCCCTTACCCCTGCTAACGTTCCCCCCGACATTTACGAATTTAAGCCAATACCGGGATGGGAACTGTTTGCCCATTGGGATGGTTTCTGGTATAGAACAATTGCGACTGAGGGCTATGAGTTTGTCAACGATGGTACAGGGCATAACGTTGCTTTTTTCCCTCTCTACCCACTGCTTGTTCGGATTGTTCTGGCGATGGGGCTACCCTTTGCTGTCGCGGGCACCCTAGTAAGCAACATTGCTTTTCTGGCTGCTTTGTGGGTTCTTTACCAATGGGTTAACGAGTTGCACGGGCTACAAGTGGCTCGCTGGACAGTAGCGAGCCTGGCTTTGGCTCCCTATTCTCTCTTTTGTACCATGACCTATACGGAAGGTCTCTTTCTGTTATGTACTACGGCAAGTTTGTGGAGTTTTGAGCAACGGCAATATGTTAGGGCTGGCTTTTGGGGCATCTTAGCCACTGCAACGCGCTTGCCAGGGATTGCTTTGGTGCCTACTTTTTTGCTGGTAGCGTGGCGAGAAAACCGCCCAAAGGTTGCTTATGTCACTGGATTCGCCGTCAGTAGTGGGTTAATCCTATTTAGTCTATACTCTGGACAGTGGGAAGTTCTCGGTGGACTAGCGGGATGAAGAGAAGGAAAACGGACATGCCGTGACCGAAGCGGCCCAAGATGTCCGAAACTGGCTGATATAAATCACTTCAGCCAGGACTATTATGGAGCTCTACCAGCG
>JBGSZT010000148.1:0-9891 GCA_041750255.1 Synechocystis sp. | reverse complement strand
CAAGTCCGTCAATTTACCGGATCTGGCCCAACGCTTCGGCGGGCTTGACGCGGAAGAAAACTGGGAAGATGTGCTATCCCTCGGAGAACAACAACGGGTTGCCCTCGGCCGCGTGCTGGTCACTCAACCCCGCTATGCCATCTTAGATGAAGCCACCAGCGCCCTGGATGTTCAAAATGAAGCAACTTTATATCAATCCCCAGGGGAACTCGGCACTACCTACGTCAGTGTTGGCCATCGTCCCACCCTAATCAACTATCATCACCAGTGCTTAGAAATCCTAGAAGGCGGCCAGTGGCAGTTGCGCTCCCTAGAGCCAAAGAATGAAGGGTAAGCCATCCTGGGGGCTATCGTTTAAGCTTTGACTAAACTGCGCGACTTCGTCGGGGTTAATGCCTTGCAAAGCCTCCAGTAGCCCGTGGCTTTGGCCCATGAGTCCCGTGACATCAATGCCCTGGGAGCTCGGTTGATAGTCTCGCAAACGTCGCACTCCTTCCCCCAAGAGAATTACTGCCCCTCGCCAATTATAGTTGCTCAAATGATAACAACCGACGGCAATCTGAAGAATGCCTTGGTAGAAATTTTTGTCTGCAGGCGAGGATTCGAGCCAAATCGCCTCCAATGTGTCGTGGCAGGCATAGAATTCACGCTGATTAAATTCGGCGATCGCCTGTTCAAAGGAGGGCACCAACGTCATTAGTGGGCCATACTGGCTTTGACGTCTTGCAATAACTCCATGGTAATCGCCTGCTCAGTGCCCGCAAAATCATTATCCGGGGTCAAAAAGAGCATACAGTGGCATTCCTTGCGTTCGCGCATGGGCACACAGGGGCAATTCCAAAAAGTATTTTTGACCTCAGCTTCCTTGTCTTCGTAGTGACGACAGGGACAAAGAGGTGCTCCCAACTCTTCTTTATGACGAGCCAACCCTTCAATCACCACCGCCGTAACCGATAAATCAGTACAAAAATAGGTGTCTGTACGTTTAGCGTACTGTTCGGCAAAATTTTTCATTGCCTCTAGGCTTTTATTCTTCTCAGCGGGGGCACTACTCATGGTGATTCGGTGGAGCGTTAAATTACAAAGGATTGGGTAGTCTAGCCTGGTTGAGACTACCTATTCGTCTATCTTGCCACACTTTGGAGCAAAGCCAAAAAGCTCTGGAGCAGGGCAATGGTGATGGCGGGCTGTTCTAGTTGAGGCGTTAGCCCCACATCCTTCAGCTCTACAAAGGCTTTGACAAACTCTGGATTCAGGGCGGCTAGGCGTTTTCCCTGGGATGGCGGCGTGAATTGTGATTTTTCTCCCCAAAAAATAGTGGTGGGCGTGGTCAACTGGGGCATAAATTGAGCTAGGTCAAAACAAAGGTCTCCCCGTACAAAGGACAATGCCGCATATTCTCCATTGGCTTGGGTGGCTGAGGCGAGATAAGCTTCGACAATTTCGGGGAAAATACGACCGGCCTGGGCAAATTGACGATTTTCTAAAAAGTTCTGAATGCCTCCACTGTTGGCGATGCCGGTGCGGTAAATGACCTTATCCAAGACAGGAATGCTGACTAACTGAGCAAAAAAATTGCCGCGATAATCGTCGCCAAAATCCGATAATCCGGTCGGGGTCGAAAGAATTAAGCCCTTAAAAAGCTCCGGTTTGGCGATCGCCGTCCGTATTGTAATCGCCGCCACCAAGGAAGAGGCCACGACCCAGGGCGGTTCAGGGCAGGTCTGCTCGATAAACTCTTGAATCGTCTGACTATAATCCTGGGGCGTGTAATCCCGGGCTGGGTGGTCTGAGCGTCCCCACCCCAATAGGTCGGGAGCCAAGACCCGATATTGCGCGGCAAAGGCGGGATAAACCTTAGACCACTCGTAAGCCGAGGAGCCGCCACCAAAACCATGGAGAAATAATAGGGTCTCCCTGTTGGGATCAAGATTCGCCTCTGCTTCCGTTTGCCCCCAAAGCTCAGGAGTTGGCTGATAATAGACCATGGTTCCCAGGGAGGTCACCACGGCATTACGTTCCACACCAATCGGTTCAATCATGAGTTCCCTCGCTAGTTGTTACAAAAAACGATCTAGGGCCGCCTTAAGTTCCTCAATTTCACTGTCAATATTGCCTTCCTTAGCGGCGCGTGACACACATTCACTTAAATGTTCATCCAATATAATCCGGGCGACTCGGTCTAGGGCGCCTCGGATCGCCGCAATTTGTACTAGTACCTCCGGGCAAGGACGACTTTCGCTCACCATGGTCTTAATCCCTCGAATATGACCTTCAATGCGGGACAAGCGATTGATAATTTGTCGCAAAGAGGCTTCACTGTGAACGTGGGGGGGATGGTGATGGGGAGATTCTGGGGAAGGAGGGGGACTGGTCATCAAAAAAAAAACTCAATTATGTTTCGGCGTCTAATTCATAAACGATGGCGCCCTGGGTATCAGGTCTTTCTTTGGGATCGGACATTATTATCGGAGCGAGAATCACCAGTGCTAGCCGCCCTAGACACAGTTAAGTGCGTTGGCTCGTCAATCTTATCACAAACCCAGAATTTCCTTGCTGGGCCAGCCGCGAGGGGCGTATTGCCTAGCAAAAAACCAGTGAACTTGCCACTGGTCAAAAATTGTTGTTGTTGAGTGAGGAAATCTTGTCTGCGTGTTCCCAATTTGCGGATCATTAAATTCCTTTGCAAAGGAGTGTAACATACAACACGGATTTTTGTAACAAAAAATCAAAATTTCTTTCCTATTGTGTTGTTTGTCGGTATATTGGTATGTTGGCGGGTCTTCCCCACAAAACCGACTCTTGCTTATAAATCACCATGCCGGGTTTTGCCCCCTTGGGTTTAAAGACATACTTAGGCTTTGTAAAAATAACCGGCACCTGCTCGCTTTCCCTGGCTCGACTGTGGTAGGCGGCCCAGTCGGCGGCACATTGTAGATCACTCCCTTCGGCGATCGCCCCTGGGGGAAGACGCAAAAGCACATGGCTCCCAGGAATTTCTTGGCTATGGAACCAGAGGTCATAGTCATTGGCGATGCGAAAACTGAGGTAATCGTTCTGACGATTGTTGCGACCAATCCAAATGGGGAAGCCTGAGGGACTGATGTGTTGATGGGGATGAAAGTCATCTGCTTTACGACGGCGGCGGGCTGAGGCGCTTTCTAAATATTTTTGTTCGATGAGTTCGTCCTGAATTTCCTCTAGGGCTTGGAGATCCTCCGGCTCGGTATAGGCTTCCCCTTGCTCAAGGCTAGCGGCGACCTGCTCCAGGTAGTGGATCTCAGCCTCGACGGCTTCTAGGAGAGGCAAGACGGCCCCCTTGGCACGCTTGAGTTTTTGATGTTGCTTATAAAAAGCCTGGGCATTTTGAATGGCGGTTTTGTCGGGTCTGAGGGGAATTTTGACGGGGTTGCCGCTTTCAAAGTCCGTCAGCAGGATTTCCGTCATGCCAGGGCTCCATTGCTGAGGGTGGGCCATCAAGAGGTCTGCTTGGAGTCGCCATTGGTCGGCTTGCTCGGATTGGGCTAGGCGTTGCCGAAAGGTGTCTGCTTTGTGCTGAAGTTTTTGACTTAATGTGCGGACTTTTTGCTGTAACTGGTGTTTGAGTTGGCTAAATTGTTCCTGTAAATGGCGATCACCATAGTAAGCATTAATTAAACTATTGACATCGGTAGCCGGAGTGATCAGATCCACCCCCAAAACGGTATAGCCAGAGGGAGTCCAGCCCGGCTGAAATTGCTCATCGTCTAATATCTGTAACCAATGGTGCCAAGCCAAAAAGAGCCCTTGCCACTGCTCTGGGGTCAACTCCGTCGTTTGCATATCGGCATTTAACCCGGCTTCCGCCAGCAACGATTGGGCCACCATCGGACTAACGCCACGATAGTTTTTGACCAGTTGTTTTTTCAAAGACCCGGGGATCAAACTCAAACGTTCTTGCCAACGAAGGTAGGCTTCTCCCCGATTGGGCACGGTCCCCAGAAGGGTCGGCGGTAAGGTGTAGGGTTGCCCCGTCAAGACCGTCCGTACCCGCGATTGTTGGGCATTGACCTGATGGGCCACGGAAATAATCTGTTGGCGATCGTCACACAGGATCAAATTGCTATATTTCCCCATAATCTCTAAATACAGATGGTATTGGGGCGGATCATCGGGACGGGGGGCAATCTTTAGGTCTAGGACTCTCTCCCAAGGTTCAACGGGGTCTAGGGCAATCAGGGCTAGTCCCTTGAGCTGATGCCGGAGTTGATCGCTCAGAGTGAAGGTATCGGGTATTTTGGGCGGGGGATTGGTGAGACAAAGGCGCGCCCATTGGGGATGCCAACACAGCGTCAGCCAGCGTTGTTTTTCTAGGGTGCGGAGCGCCAAGGACAGGGTATAGCGGTCAGTTTGATAAATCTGCTCAATGCGAGCCGGTAACCACTGACGACGGAGTTCTGCACAAATCGCCATCAAGCTGGTGAAATCAAAGGACTGCATGGTGTCGTACTCTTGAGTTATTCGCCGGAAACGGCGGCGCGGTAGTCTTGGGCGGAGAGGGTTTCGCTTACCATTGTGTCTGTATTATCCACGCTTACTTTGACTAACCAGCCTTTTCCGTAGGGGTCACTATTAAGTAGTTCTGGTTCATCGCTCAGGCGTTCGTTAATTTCTATGACTCTACCGGCGATCGGGGCATAAATATCAGAGGCCGCCTTCACGGATTCTACTGCTCCCAGGTTAGCTTTAAATTCTAAAACATCACCTACGGCGGGTAATTCCACAAAGACAATGTCTCCTAATTCATCCACCGCAAAGGCACTCAGGCCAATGGTGGCAATGTTCCCATCAAGGCGCACGTACTCATGACTATCTAGGTAGCGGAGGTCATCAGGATATTCCATGGTCGGTCTCCCCAGGTTTGAACACTAGTTAGTGTACCGCGATTGATCCCGTTCAAGCTAACGAAAAAAGAGGCAGGGGTGACTGAAAAAAAGATACTTTATAATGGCGGTTAAAAATTGATATTGGTGAGGAAGTGATGAAACGTCTTTTACTATCAACAACGTTTACTTTGGGATTATTGGTCTTATCGAGTCTAAAAGCTCTTTCTTCTCCAGAGTCAGCTACCAAAGGCAGGCCTCTATTACCTCCCCCACCAACGGCCCCTAATCCCGTGCCCACCACCTCGACCTTTAACTCAGAAACAACTCAGAGGCTCACATCTACTTCCACCTCGTCCCAGTCCTATCGTGTCTTGGCGATCGTGGGAAATACAACCCAACATAATCAAGTATTGAGTGTTTTTCCAGAGGCCTTTAGAACTCAGCATCAAGGGCGATCCGCCATGCAAATCGGTCGTTTTGCCGATCAGACTAATGCCCAACAGGCTTTTTTACAGCTGCAAAATCTGGGATTGACCGCTGTAGTTGAGTAAAAAAAGATAGATTAGAATCGTTTCACTCCCTAGGAGTCATTTTGGGAAGACTTTGGCCGCAGGAAAATACGGTATAGCCCGTAGAGGACTACCGCCATAATGGTGACGCTAATCAGAGAGGCGATTAGGTTAAGTACTTTGCCGAGTAATGACAGAGCGATAAACACTAAGGCGATCGCCACCGCGACTTTAGCCAGGGTAGGCAATGCCTCATACCAACCTTGAAATTGGCGTTGGATTTGGGCAAATTTCTCGGTAAAACGCGAGAAGGAATTGGGGTCAAAATCGACCTCAACTTTAGGCACTTTTGTTTCTGTTTCCGGGGAGTTGGGAGTTGTCATTGTAGGGGTAAAAAAAATTTATCGCTAGATTTAGATAGTATTTAACTCAACCTCCATTATAATCTGGGGCCTGAGACGCTTTTTTATGATTTCTTTGACTGAAGCCAAGCAACTCCAATCTCAATTCCGAGAGCGCGTGATTACGGTTGACCAAGACACGTTACCTCAGATTATCGCTGGGGTTGATGTAGCCTTTCCCCAGGGTAGAGAAATAGCCACGGCGGCGATTGTCGTGATGGAGTACCCCGGACTTCAGGTCATTGAAACTGTTTCAGAGTCGATTCCTACGGATTTTCCCTACGTTCCGGGCTATTTGTCCTTCCGAGAACTACCGGCTTTGTTGGCCGCCTGGGAAAAGTTACGCTCTGACCCGGATCTGATTTTTGTGGATGGACAAGGGGTGGCCCACCCCAGACGTTTTGGCATTGCCTGTCATTTGGGCGTTGTTTTGGATAAACCGGCGATCGGGGTGGCTAAATCGCGTTTAGTGGGCACCCACAACCCTGTCCCCCCGGAAAAAGGCCAATGGGTTCCGTTGCTAGACAAAGGAGAAATCATTGGGGCTGTGGTTCGGTCTCGCATTAGGGTCAAGCCCTTATATATTTCCAGTGGGCATAAAATTCAACTGAGTACTGCTATCGGCTATGTGCAAGCTTGTTTGACCCGTTATCGCTTGCCGGAGCCTACGCGATTAGCCGACAAACTCAGCAAAAGCAAATCAGGCTAGGATTTTTCGCAAGGATGAGCCTACGGTCGGGTACTGATATTCAAATCCCAGGGATTGAGTGGCCTGGGGTAGAACCTGTTGACCTTCTAGGACTAATTTCGCCGCTTCTCCGAGGAGGAGTTCTAGGGCAAAATCAGGAACCGGTAGCCAGGAGGGACGCTGGAGGACGGCTCCCAGTTCATGGCAAAATTCATTCATCCGTACCGGATTAGGAGCTGTAGCATTATAAGTCCCCTGCATTTCCCTATGCTCTAGGGCAAATTGAATCAAATTCACCAGATCGTCTTGGTCAATCCAGGAAAACCACTGCTGACCACTGCCGATGGGGCCACCGGCAAAGAGCTTAAAGGGCGGGAGCATTTTGGCGAGGGCTCCGCCGTTCTCTCCCAAGACAACCCCCAGGCGGAGAATTACTAGACGAACTCCGAAGGCAGTCACCTTTTGAGCCTCGTCTTCCCAGGTCTGACAAACTTGAGCCAGGAAATCATTGCCCGCTGGGCTAGTTTCTTGGAAGGTTTCGGTTTCGCTGGTGCCGTAGTAACCGATCGCCGAGGCATTGATTAAAACAGTGGGTTTTTGGTCAGCATTGGCGATCGCCTCAACAATTTTTTGAGTGCCGATTTGACGACTGGCCAAAATTGCTTTTTTGTAGTCTGGACTCCAACGCTCGGAAATCGGTTCACCGGCGAGATTAATCACCGCGTCACAGCCATTGATTTGGGCTTGCCAGGAGCCGGCACTTGTGGCTTGGTAGGGCACAATTTCCAGGGGTTGGAATTGACTTGGAGGAAATAAACGCCGCGCTTTATCAGGATTGCGTACCAGCAGAATTAGGGAATGTCCGGCTTGGTGAAGCTGGGGAATCAAGCGACTGCCCACAAAGCCTGTAGCACCGGTAATAGCAATTTTCATTGTAAAATTTTAGAGAATTAGCGTTAGCTCGAAAAAAAAATCATAGTGGAGATTATGACTCCTGATAGCCCATGCCATTAGCCGCGGCGTAGCGGTCCATAAAACGAGTAAACCGTTCCCAATGGCTTTCTTCAATCAAATCAAATCCACATTGAACCCCCTTGAGGTCATCGCCTTCATCACCGCCAAAGATGAATTTGACAGAGGAGGGTTCTACAGTCATGATTCCTTCTTCATCCACAAAGCGGAGATTACCGTTAAACTTTTTGGTAAAACTTTGAAATCGTTCAATCGCTTTTAAATTCTCAAAGGTCATCAGCACACTTTTAATGCTAGTTTGTTGATTACGGCGCAACCGCACGTCACTCAAGTCTTCGGGGAGTCCCTCAAAAAATTCGATGGTGGGAGTAATATCAGACATTTGTGTTAAGCGTTAATAAAAAATGACAAATGTGAGGATTGTAAAGATTAAAAAAGCAGATAAAAGTGAAGTAGGTAGGTAGATGCAATGAAACTAATCATAAGTTTTATGCTTCATCCTCCCCAGCCCCCCTTGACAAGGGGGGAGTCCGTAGGACAGGGGGATTTTATAAATATTTACTCCCATCTACTTAACTTTGACTACTCCATTCCCTTGTAAATCAGAATGCTTTACTCTTCGCCGCCCTGGAGTTTGATAATTACAAAACCCCACGCTAGCCCGACTAAGGTCAACCCAATAAGAAGAAAAGCACCATTGGTTAACATACTTTCTGCGGTCATGTTTCTCGCCTCAAAATAATTGAAAAAGTTAGGTAAAGTGAAAAGAACCCTGGCCAGGAATTAATTTTCTGATAGCTCGGGTGCAAAATCATTAATAGTGGTATTATCCCACAAGACTCCGCTCCCATGTCTCAACCCCAACTTGCACTGGCCCTGGGCGATCCCGCCGGTATCGGGCCGGAAGTCGTGTTAAAGGCTTTGACCGATCGCCATCTCGTCAACACGGTTCAAATCACCTTAGTTGGCGATCGCCAGTTATTACACCAAACCCATCAGCAGTTAGCGGATCTAGGCAGCACAGTCGCTGATCCCGATGCCTTTCCCTGGTTAGAGGTCTCAATTTCTGCCAATCTGCGAGGAAATATTCAACCCGGCCAGGGCAATGCCGCCAGTGGAGCTATTAGTTTTGCCAGTTTAGAGATGGCGATCGCCGCGACCCTGGCCGGAGACTTTCAGGGCATTGTCACTGCTCCCATCGCTAAATCTGCCTGGAAAGCCGCGGGACATGGGTATCCAGGACAAACGGAAGTTTTGGCCGAGCGGGCCGGGGTCAAAAAATTTGGCATGTTATTTGTGGGGCGATCGCCGTTTACTGGCTGGACATTGCGGACACTGTTGGCCACCACCCATATTCCCCTGCGGGAGGTTCCTCAAGCCTTAACTCCAGAGCTAATGAGCCAAAAGCTCGAATTATTATTAGAGTGCCTACACAGAGATTTTGGACTTACGACTCCCCAGGTGGCGATCGCCGGTTTAAACCCCCACAGTGGCGAACAAGGTCAATTAGGCACAGAGGAAACCCAGTGGCTCATGCCGTGGCTAAAGCAAATGCAAGACCGCTATCCCCAGGTGCAACTCGTGGGACCGGTTCCGCCCGATACCCTTTGGGTGAATCCGGGTCGAGCTTGGTTCCAAGATGCCCAGGTTCCCGTTGCCGATGCCTATCTCGCCCTCTACCACGACCAAGGTTTGATTCCGGTTAAGCTGATGGCCTTTGACCAAGCCATTAACACCACCATTGGACTCCCTTTTATTCGTACCTCCCCTGACCACGGTACGGCCTTTGATATTGCAGGCAAAGGCATCGCCCGTGCCGATAGTCTCAAAGCCGCGATTCAATTAGCGGGTGACTTGGTCAACCAACGTTTCTTGGTAAGTAGGAGGAGGCAATTAAATTTACAATGAGGTTGCTAAGTTCTGGCTTCAGCCGGTTCGCCTTCAAAATAAACGAGAATTTGGTCGTACCGAAATTAACTGCATTCAAAAACTTGTTCAAGAAAACCAAGAGCAATTGCTAGCAGGCTGGAATGACTTCTTCAATAACTGAGCTATTTGCAACCTTGGCTATTCAGAGATTGGCCATCACGGATGACACGCTTAGTGTAGATTTGTCTGATGGACGTACTATATCTGTTCCTTTAGCGTGGTATCCTCGGCTCCTGCATGGCTCAATTGAGGAGCGCAATGACTATCGTTTTATTGCTGGTGGCAATGGAATCCATTGGAATCAACTAGACGAAGACATTAGTGTTAAAAACTTAATTCTTGGCCAACCATCAGGGGAAAGTCAAAAATTATTTAAGCGTTGGTTACCCCTCTTCCATCAGACTTGGTGAATTAGAATGGAATAATAAGGCTAGAAAGCCCGGAGGGAGCATGACGAAGGCAAGAGAGGCGCAAAAGACAGTACAATGTGTAGATACATATAGTGAACTGTATAAAGATATATTTCC
>JBGSZT010000147.1:0-44093 GCA_041750255.1 Synechocystis sp. | reverse complement strand
GCGACAGATCTCCTCCACTGACCAACCATAGGCAATATAGTCCATGATAATTTGGGCAATTCTAATGCGCGGTAAGCGTTGCAATCTTGCTGGCTGATTGTCAATTTTTTCAATGTGGGGATAACTGAGGGTTAACATAATGTTTTATTTTCACCTAGCTAAGTTGATATATCCTAACAGTTTTATTTTTACTGCTACTAGCCGATAGTTTTCCGTATCCTTATATTGAACTACCTTTATTTATGCTTGAATCGTGGGAGCTTCTTGCTCACTGCAAGTAAAAACGAACGCCCATCCGGTTTACAGAATAAGTTGGCGATCGCCAAAAAGACCCCATTGACTCCGCAGACGTCAGCAGTGAAGAGCCGGAAAATAGTGGCAGTGCTACGGATAACTAATTTAAACCTGTTCAGTCAATTGTTTACCTTGCGGATAAGTAAGGTAATCCTCCGGATTAAAGGGTTTATCCCACGGATAACTAGATCAATCTTGGGGCAAAGCGTGGTAGAGCCACGGATGAAAAAGGTGGCTTTACGGACAACTGTTGTAAACTTCCGGATAAAAAATGTAGTCTTCCGGATAACTGTTGTAAACCTCCGGATCAGAAAAGTAAAGACCGGGAAGTTTCCGCCACATTACCCATCTTGTCCGTGGCATATAAATTCTTGTCCGCCTCCATACCCATCGCCTGAGCCGGTCTGATATTTGCTTCCGACAAGTGCCTTGGTGTTACCCTCTGGACGCAACAAGAACACGTTGCTTTACCCTAGCGTTGATGCTGACCCGCTCAAATGTCCCCGAGATTACCCTTGTCTTAAACCGCCTCCTAGAAGAAGTCCGCCACCATAGGGCAATCAGTCTCGGCACCAATACGGCGATCGCCTTGGGCTCTGTAATATTTTTTTGAACCCTGGAAATAGACGTTGCAATTATAATTATGTGAAAACTGACTAACCTTAGAAATTTTTCTAAATCCTAGAGATTGCCATGAAATTACAAATTATTTTAGAACCCAGTGAAGAAGGGGGTTATACCGTTACGGTTCCTGTCTTGCCAGGTTGTATTAGTGAAGGGGATAGTCTAGATGAGGCAATGGTAAATATACAGGAAGCCATAGAACTTTATTTGGAACCCGATTCACTCCCTGACAACAAGAATTTAATTATTCGAGAATTAGTTCTATGAGCAAGGTTCCTAGCCTGGCTTATACAGAAATCATTACAGCTTTTAGATGGGCGACGCTTTCTTTCGACGGTAGAGGCGAAGAATAAACTCCGAGAGTACTACTCCTGTAGACAGAGATTAAGGCTTGATTTGAGTGAGGAAATACAAAAATCGACTATAATTCTGAAATCTAAAAGTCTCCATTATTAGTCTACAATGACATTTGCAGAAGCCGCTATTCAAATACTTAACGAAGCAGGCGAGCCTTTACATTATCAAGAAATTACACAGCGAATTCTTGACAAGTCTTTAGTCTCCACAAACGGTGCAACACCTCACAATACACTTTATGCAGTGATGCATCTTGATGAAAAGCAAAATGGTAAAAATAGTCGATTTATTAAGTTAAAAGAGGGGATTTTTGGACTAAGAAAGTGGGAAAATAAAGGAAAAATAGATTCTCAACTAGCCAATGATCTAGTGGATGTGACGGATGAAAGACGAGTTAAAATACCTTTTTTTCCAAAATATTCTGAACTGAGACTAATTTTACCCATTTGGAAAAATACAGCTAAAACTCAAATTACTCATCTCAATTCAATTATTGTAACGCTTAGAGGAACTCCGCAATCTCCAGTCAATTGGACTAATCCAGATGAATGGATTTTTGATCGTCTGAATGGAAATGATCAAGAAATTGCTTTAAGAATTTGGTTGGAATCCAAAAAAGAGGTAAATCCCCGCTATACCTATGGACATTGGTTGCTAGCAAACACTTACTCATTAATTATTGAAGACGATATAAATAAAATACAAGTTACGCCCGATGGAGAAGAATTTATTGATGAATATTTAGGAGATACAGAAAGATCAATTGATGAAAATGAAGGGATTATAAAAATATTAAATATAATCGCAGAACGTGGTACAGGAAAAGCTGGTGAGCTTTATCCTGAATGGGCAGATTATCTTAAGAAATATTCAAAATTTAGCACGGAATCAACTATTAAAGATACTTTAAGAAGAAGATTAGATAACTTAGTTAATCGTGAGCTAATAAGCAGGTCTAATCAAAATTATAGTATTACTGAAAACGGACTAGTTTACATTGGCATGAATAACGGCGAACCAGAAACTATTCCCGTTGAAAAAAGTCCCGATATTTATTACTTAGTTAAACAACAAGAAACTTCTGTTAGAGCAAGTTTACTTGAAATTTTGTCGGAAATGAATCCCTATCATTTTGAACACTTAATTAAGAATTTATTAGAATCAATGAATTATCAAAATGTGAGTGTAACGTCTCAGTCTAATGATAAAGGTGTTGATGTGATTGCTGATATTGAGTTTGGTATCACATCAATCAGAGAGGTGGTACAAGTTAAGCGACAAAAGTCAAATATTCAAAGGACTGTTTTAGATGCACTGAGGGGTTCATTACATCGATTCAGTGCCGTTCGTGGTACAATTATCAGCACAAGTAATTTCACAAAAGGAGCAGAAAATGCTTCCATCGAAACAGGTGCTGCGCCGATTACGTTAATTAACGGAAGTAAGCTGATAGATTTATTAATTCAAAATGAGATTGGTATCAAAAAAAAGCATATTTCATTGATGGAAATTGACGAAAACGCATTTATATTCGATTTTTTAAATGAGGAAAATTATGGTGACTCTATCACTCTGGGAAAATAGAACCAAGAAAACCGTCAACCAACCAGAATAGTATATATATTTCTATTTGGTGGCACCACGGGCTTGGCGCACCATGGCGATCAAGGTTTGATGGGCATCTTCTGAATCCTGCAAAACATGGTCAAAGCCAATGCGGAGAGATTGGGCTTCCCCGTTCACTCGGACACTGAGATCCATGCCCTGGGGGTCAATGGCGAGCATTTCTGCGTATTCCACCGGGGAAATATTGCCAAACTGTTGGGCGTAGAGGGCGATCGCCTCAGGGTGGTCTTCATTCATGTGCCGACAGATGCGGTCACTAATGGCGGGGGTGAGGGGGTCTGCCATGGGATTGGGGATAAAAAATAAGCGTGGTTGACTCGATTATGCCCCAAAACGGCGATCATGACAGTGGCTCCCCAGAACGGAGGCGGGTGACACTAAGTAACTAAGTATAGGAACGTTCAAGGTTGTTTTACAATCAATTAAGCTGAGCAATTACAATTTTTTGATGCCATGCAATATAAAATTAACCTGAAACAAACAGAAGAAGGGTATGCAGTATGGTGTCCTAGTTTACCCGGTTGTGCTTCCCAGGGTGAAACAAGGGAGGAGGCCCTAGAAAATATTCAAGCGGCGATCGCCGATTACCTGGAAGTTGCCCAGGAAATTAATCAGGGAATTGAATCAGACTACGTAGAAGTGGCGTTAAACCATGCCTAGTCTTCCTGGGATTAATCACCAAAAAGCAAGCTGAATTTAAAAAGCTATTGTAAACCAAGGTTGTTTTTTCTTTGGGGAAATATTTTGCCAAACCGTTGGGCGTAGAGGGCAATCTTAGCAGTGGCTCCCCAGAACTGTGGCACAATGGACTACGTCAATTTTCCTGCGGATTAAAGCTCCATGTCTTCATCCCTGCCCACTCAATACGAACCCCAAAGTACGGAAGCCAAGTGGCAAGCGGCTTGGGAACAAGACCAGGTGTTTACGGCCGATCCCCAGCATCCGGGCCCGCCCTACTGTGTGGTTATTCCGCCCCCCAATGTCACCGGCAGTCTACACATGGGGCACGCCTTTGAGAGTGCCTTGATTGACACTTTAGTTCGCTACCATCGGATGCGCGGCGACAATACTCTTTGGCTACCGGGCACAGACCATGCCAGTATTGCAGTCCAAACTATCCTAGAGCGTCAACTCAAAGCAGAAGGTACTAATCGCTACGAACTAGGGCGGGAGAAATTTTTGGAGCGGGCTTGGCAATGGAAGGCAGAATCCGGCGGCACCATCGTCAATCAACTCCGCCGTCTCGGGGTTTCCGTTGATTGGTCACGAGAACGCTTCACTCTGGATGAATCCCTATCCCAGGCGGTTAAAAAAGCCTTTATCCAACTCTACGAAGAAGGCCTGATTTACCGGGGCAATTATTTGGTCAATTGGTGCCCAGAATCTCAGTCGGCGGTGTCGGATTTAGAAGTCGAGAATAAAGAAGTCGAGGGTCATCTCTGGTATTTTCGCTATCTCCTCAGCGATGGCAGTGGTGAATTGGTGGTGGCAACAACCCGCCCGGAAACGATGCTCGGTGATACTGGCGTAGCGGTGAATCCCCAGGACGCCCGCTACCAACATTTAATTGGAAAAACGATTACTTTGCCGATTTTAGGTCGAGAAATCCCGATTATTGCCGATGAGCTTGTTGACCCTGAATTTGGCACGGGCTGTGTCAAGGTAACGCCCGCCCACGACCCCAATGATTTCCTGATGGGCGATCGCCATCAATTGGCATTTATCAATATTTTGAATAAAGACGGTAGCCTCAACGAGAATGGCGGCCCCTTTGCGGGACAAGACCGCTTTGAAGCCCGCAAAAATGTGGTCAAAACCCTAGAAAATGAGGGTTTTTTGCTCAAAATCGAAGACTATAAACACACGGTTCCCTATAGTGACCGGGGCAAAGTTCCCGTTGAACCCCTGCTTTCGACCCAATGGTTTGTCAAAATTGCACCCCTGTCTAGCAAGGCGTTGAATGCCCTAGACCAGGAAAATTCGCCCCGCTTTGTGCCGGAACGCTGGACGAAGGTCTATCGAGATTGGCTGGTCAAACTCAAGGATTGGTGTATTTCTCGTCAACTGTGGTGGGGGCATCAGATTCCGGCTTGGTATGTGGTGAGTGAAACCGCCGGCGAGATTACCGACCAAACCCCCTTTATCGTGGCGGAAAATCAAGCGGATGCCCTCAAACAAGCCCAGGCTCAGTACGGAGACGCGGTGCAACTAGAGCAAGACCCCGATGTCCTTGATACCTGGTTTTCGTCGGGGTTGTGGCCCTTTTCCACCATGGGTTGGCCCGAAGAAACTGCTGATCTAGCCACCTATTATCCGACCAGTACGCTAGTTACGGGCTTTGACATTATCTTTTTCTGGGTGGCGCGGATGACGATGATGGCCGGTCACTTCACCGACAAAATGCCCTTTCAGGATGTGTATATCCATGGGCTAGTGCGGGATGAAAACGGCAAAAAAATGTCAAAATCCGCCAATAATGGCATTGATCCCCTAATTTTAATCCGCAAGTATGGCACCGATGCCCTACGTTACACCCTGATTCGAGAAGTAGCCGGAGCCGGTCAGGATATTAGTCTGCAATACGACCGCAAAACCGATGAATCGGAGTCGGTGGAAGCTTCCCGCAACTTTGCTAATAAGCTCTGGAATGCGGCTCGTTTTGTGATGATGAATTTAGACGGCGCTACCCCCACGAGCCTAGGGCGGGCGAATTTCAAGGATCTAGAACTGGCAGACCGCTGGATTTTGTCTCGACTGCATCGAGTCATTGAGCAAACTCGCAGCCAGATCGAAGATTATGCCCTAGGAGAAGCCGCCAAGGGTCTCTACGAGTTTATTTGGGGAGATTTTTGTGACTGGTACATTGAACTAGTGAAAACGCGACTCTGGCAAGACAAGACCGATCCCCGCCGCTTGGTGGCGCTCCAGACCCTGGCGGAGGTGCTAGAGACGATTTTGAAACTCCTGCATCCTTTTATGCCCCATATCACCGAGGAATTATGGCAGACCTTGACCCAACGAGACGGCGAATTTTTGGCTCTGCAAGCTTATCCTCTGTCTAAACCCGATGCTATTCAACCCGACCTAGAGCAATCCTTTAGTTTGCTCTTTGGCACGTTTCGGACATTACGGAATCTCCGGGCCGAGGCAGACATTAAGCCCGGCAGTAAAATCCCGGTAATTTTCCAAAGTGATAACCCACGAGAACGGGAGATTTTAACTCTCTGTCAAACCTATCTCCAGGATTTAGGCAAAATTGAGATGCTCACCATTACGGATACCCTCGATAATACTGGTATCAAGTACATTGCCGGGGTGGTGGAAACGGTGCAGGTTTTAATTCCGCTAACGGGGCTAGTAGATATTGGTAATCTGACGGCAAAATTAGAGAAAAACTTGCAAAAAATTGACAAAGAAATCCAATCCTCTCAAAAACGCCTAGATAATCCAGGCTTTGTCAAACAAGCCCCAGAATCCGTCATCCAAGGCGTGCGAGAGTCCCTAACGGCGGCGCAAAAACAGTGGGACATTTTGCAAGAACGTCTTGCTCGTCTGCAATAGTCTAAATACACAAAACCAAAAGCCATGGACAATAATTTCAAATATCTTGATTTTGTCATTCGCCTGTTTGTTATTGCCTTATTGGGGGCCTGGTGTTTTGTTATTCTTCGTCCCTTTATCGGGGTCGTTTTATGGGGAATTATTCTGGCGATCGCCATATTTCCTGTTTTTGAGTGGTTACAAGCCCGCTTGGGAGGACGGGGCAAATTAGCCGGGACTCTGCTGATCCTAGCGGCGATCGCCGTTATTGTGGGCCCGGTGAGTATCATGACGAGCCTTTTTGCCGACAATGCCCAGGAGTTTGCGGGGAGTTTACTCGATGGTAGTTTTGCGGTGCCGCCGCCCCCGGAGGACATAGCGCAGTGGCCTATGATTGGCCCCTCGGTTTATCGGTTATGGGAACAAGCATCGGTTAATTTAGGAACCGTTCTAGCTAAATTTGAGCCTCAAATCAAGGGTCTCAGCAAAACTCTCCTCTTTGTTGCGGCCAATACGGGGCTAACCTTAGTCAAATTTCTGATTTCTATTATTATTGCCGGGCTTTTTATCTTCAATGTGGACGGTCTAAAACAAAGCCTGATGCGCTTTATGACTCGACTCTCTCCGGGTCAGGGTCTAGGCTTTCTCAAGCTAGTGACTATTACCATTCGCAGTGTCACCCGGGGCGTGCTGGGGATTGCCATTATACAGACTCTCTTGGTGGGCCTTGGGCTAATTGTGGCGGATATTCCGGCGGCGGGCCTGCTCATTTTTATTTGTTTATTATTGACCATTGTCCAGATTGGCCCCGGCATTGTGATTATTGGTACATTGATCTATGCCTGGTCAACTATGCCGGCGATCGCCGCTTTTTTGCTCACCCTTTGGTTAATTCCAGTCTCTTTGGTAGACAATGTCCTCAAGCCAATGCTGATGGCGCGGGGCCTACCGGTTCCCATGGTAGTCATTCTCATGGGTGTAATCGGCGGCACCCTATCCCAGGGCATTTTGGGACTATTTATCGGCCCCGTTGTACTGAGCCTAGGCTATGAACTGCTCAAAGTTTGGATCGATAACCCCCCCTCTCCGGCGGCGGTATTGCCCAGTCCGGAAGAACCTTAAGCCAGACAAAATTTCTCCACACAACGCACAAAAAGTTCTACCCCCACCGCTAACACGGTTTCATCAAAGTTAAAACGGGGATGATGATGGGGAAAATCTAAGCCCCGATCGCCATTCGCCGACCCTAAAAAGAAATAGCAACCGGGAACTTCCTGCAAAAAGAACGACATATCTTCGCCGCCCATGGTCTGGCAATCCGGCACAACACCGATGGGGGTTTCTAGCACCCCGGCGGCCACCGAGCGCACCAGCTCCGCCATGGCGGCATCATTGATCACCGGCGGATAAAGATAAGTGTAATTAAACTCATAACTCGCCCTGTAGGCAGAACAAATTCCCTGAATAATGCTTTCAATGCGCTGGGAAAAATAGCCTGCAAATTTGGGGTCAAAATAGCGAACCGTTCCCTGCATTTTGGCCCTATCAGCAATGACGTTCAAGGCTGTTCCTGCGCGGAATTCCCCCACCGTCACCACCGCGGATTCTAGGGGATTGATATTGCGAGCCACGATCGATTGCAAGGCCGTGATAATCTGGGCTCCCACCACAATGGAGTCTACGGTTTGGTGCGGCATGGCCCCGTGCCCCCCCCGCCCTAAAATCGTGCAATTAAAGCATTCCACCGCCGCCATCAAGGCCCCGGATCGCACTCCGACAGTTCCCACGGGTAAATTGTTCCAAAGATGTAACCCGAGGATGGCATCCACCTTGGGATTTTGCAAAACCCCGGCTTCAATCATCGGTTTTGCTCCGCCGGGCCCTTCCTCTGCGGGTTGAAAAATTATTTTGACTTGACCCCGAAAACTCTGGCGATGCTGGGATAAATAAATTGCCACCCCTAAGGCGATCGCCGTATGGCCATCGTGACCACAGGCGTGCATAATGCCCAAATGTTGAGACCGATAGGAAACATCATTTTCTTCCGTCACCGGCAGAGCATCGATATCGGCCCGAATCCCCAACACCGGGCCGGGTCTGCCGCTGTCAATAATCGCCACAATCCCAGTTTTGGCAATGCCGGATTGATGAGAAATCCCTAAATTAGTCAGAGTTTCACTGATAAATTCAGCGGTTAAGCGTTCTTGGAAGCCCAACTCAGGAAATCGATGGAATTGGCGTCGCCATTGCACCAATTGGGGCTGGAGGTCTTGGATGGCAGAACGGACTTGGGTCAAATCTAAATCGGAGGTGGGGAGCAAGGAGGAACGCATAGAGACCGCTACAATTTAGTTGACATCTAGCTGATTCTAGCAAAGAGAGTTTTTAGAAAAAGAGGTTTTTGGAGCATCTTTATTTAGTTCAAAATTTATCTAACTATTTTTTTGACCCTATTTATGTCTCTCCTTGCCCAGTCAGCCGTGACCTCTGTATCGCGTCCTTTATCGGTGGAAATTATCGGGCTAGTCGCGGGCTTTGGCACCACCTTCGCGGCTCTGCCAGATTTACTAACAATGTGGGCAAAACGCTCCCATTTGGGTATGAATCCACGCATGGCGGCAATTTCTGCCCTGTTTCAATGTCTATGGTTAGCCTACGGGGTTTTAATCCATTCCCCGCCGATTGTTTTCTGGAATGTCATTGCCATTGCCACCAATTCTATGACGGTCTATACCTATCGCCGATTTTCTGCCCAAGCGAAAAAGCACTAAAAAGCACCGTATAATCCAAATACTTCCCTCCCCTCGTTGATCCCTATGGCGTTACCTTCTTTGTTTTCTGCTCCCAAGCAACCTCTGCCACTCCTGATTAAACAGCTAGAAAAAATTGTGGGAGTCGATGGGGTAGTAAAACGAAAGGATGAATTATTGACCTACGAATGCGATGGCCTAACCGGCTATAAACAACGACCGGCGATCGCCGTTTTACCCCGGACGAGTGAGGAGGTGGCGGCGATCATAACGCTATGCCACGCTCAAAAAATTCCCTGGGTAGCCCGGGGAGCCGGAACGGGCCTATCGGGGGGAGCCTTACCCTTGCAAGATGGCATTTTGATCGTCACCAGCCGGATGAATCAAATTTTGTCCGTAGACCTAGAAAATCAACGCATTGTCGTCCAACCCGGCGTGATCAATAATTGGGTGACTCAGGCGGTCAGCGGTGCTGGATTTTATTATGCTCCCGACCCCTCCAGCCAAATTATTTGCTCCATTGGCGGTAATATTGCCGAAAATTCTGGGGGCGTGCATTGCCTAAAGTACGGTGTCACCACTAATCATGTCCTAGGACTGAAAATCGTTACCCCCGATGGCGCTCAAGTTGATATCGGAGGCTATTTGCCTGAAATGCCCGGCTACGATCTAACGGGTCTATTTGTCGGCTCCGAGGGAACGCTTGGGCTTGCCACGGAAATTACCCTCAAAATTCTGAAGACCCCCGAATCGATCTGTGTTTTATTAGCCGATTTCACCAATCTTAATGCCACAGCCCAATCCGTTGCCGATATTATTGCCGCCGGAATCATCCCTGCGGGCATGGAAATCATGGACAACTTTAGTATTAATGCCGTGGAAGATGTGGTGGCTACCGACTGTTATCCCCGGGATGCGGCTGCTATTTTATTGGTGGAACTCGATGGCTTACCCGGAGAAGTCCAGGCAAATAAAGAGCGAGTCGCGGCTCTGTGTCGAGCTAATGGAGCCCGGAGCATCACCACGGCCAGCGATGCGGAAACACGCCTCAAATTATGGAAGGGTCGCAAGGCCGCTTTTGCCGCAGCGGGCAAACTCAGTCCCAGTTATTTTGTCCAAGATGGTGTGGTTCCCCGGACTCAATTAGTGCAAATCTTGCAGGATATAGAACAGTTAAGCCAAAAATATGGCTTCCGCATTGCCAATGTTTTCCATGCGGGGGATGGCAACCTTCATCCTTTGATTCTGTACAATCACCACATTGCAGGGGAATGGGAAAAAGTGGAAGAATTGGGCGGTGAAATTTTGAAGCGTTGCGTAGCATTAGGCGGTAGTTTATCGGGAGAACACGGTATTGGCATCGACAAAAATAACTTTATGTCGTCAATGTTTAATGAAATTGATCTAGAAACCATGGCATGGGTGCGTCAATGCTTTAACCCCGATAACTTGGCTAATCCGGGTAAACTATTCCCCACACCGCGTTCCTGTGGAGAGGCCGGCAACGCTCGACGCAGTGCCCTGGTGGGAGCCGCCGAATTATTTTGACCCAATTTGGGGACAGTTTTTGAGCTGGAGTAGTGGTGGAATCAAATTGCCAGTCTCGTATGCTACGGTAAATAGACCTGGAACTTTTCTCTCCTAACGTAGTCTGAGTAAATGGTCTGGGTTTTTAGCGGGAGCAACGATTTTTCTGAGTCTATGGTTCAAAATAGCTCGTAACAAATCTGTTTTTAAACTAACAAGCAATATTGCTCTAAAATACTCCCCCATTAGGTCTATTTGCCATCTCGTAATTGTCATTACTGATGGGGAGCTCATCAATTTATTTCTGGGTTGTTTCTTTTAATTGTTCGAGGCTTACAAAATATGAATTCATTAATCCGTTGGGGAACCATGTTAGGGCTAGCAGGAAGTGTGTTTTGTACCACTATGATTGGCTCAACTTTAAAAGTTTTGGCATTGCCGGCTGACGAAATTGTCAAAATCCTACAGGGTATTCCTGTCTTTACCATCGCTGATGCCAATGGAGCGCCTCTAGTCGCCGTAGCTGACGATAAACAAAAAGTAACCGGCGTTTTTATTAGTCAACAAGAGGCCCAAAGCTTTTTCAATGAACTCAAAAAACAGAAGCCAGATGTTGCCTCAAAAGTCAGTGTACAGCCCGTCTCCCTCGGAGAGGTCTACAAAATCATTACTGCCAATGCCAAAAAGCCAGATGCTCTTAATTTTAGTTATGTTCCTACTCCCCAGGAAGTAGCGTCTGCTAAACAGATTGCCGGCAAAGAATATGTTGGCGGTGTGCCGCTGTTTGTCGCCCGCGGAGGCAAAGATAAGGGCTATCTAACGATTGAGCAAAATAAGGAACAAGTCATTCCTTTTTTCTTTGAGAAGAAACAAATTAACGACATGGTAGAGCGTTTTAAAAAAGATAAACCGGATTTGGCCAGCACGGTTAGTATTGATGTCGTTCCCCTCGAGAATGTAATTACGACGCTTCAAAATAGTGATGATGCTATGCTCAAAAAAATTCGCATTGTCCCCACGGTGGAATCTCTGCAATTTATCCGCTCCCTTTCTGCGAGTCAGCCCCAAAGCAAGCCTGCTCAACCGCAGAATAAGCGTAAATAACCCTCTTTAGTCATTCTGGTCGGAGAATTAATTTTAAACGGACTGAAACCCTTGCTAGGAGTTTACTCTGTTAATTTTCATGAAGAACAATTGCAGTTGGAATCTTTTATTGAGTACACATCATGAAATCTTTACTATTCAAGCACTTCAGGCTTTGACATCGAAAAGTTCTTCTGAAACTGACGAAAGAGGGATAAGTAGGTGAGCGTCAATATTTATGAAATCCCCCCGTCCTAGGGACTCCCCCCTTATCAAGGGGGGATAGGAGGCATAGAGCATAAAACCTATGCTCAATTTAATTACATCTACTTACTTAGTTAATCATTGCGACTCACTGCTTCTTCTTCCTTGGCCCCGACTTCACTGTCGGGTTTTTCCTATGGTGAAACCTCTGGCTCAAAATGTTTGAATCCTTTTCCGGGCAAGCCCTCGCCCAATGGCGCAACCGAGCACAAGACCAAGCTCGTTTAAATGATATCAATCCGATGGAGGTGGATTGGGTATTGCGCTTCTGTACTGATGTAGATAGTTTATCTCTGCGGTTGGGGACATTTTCCCGGCGACCTTTGATTGATGCAAGTCTAAGCTTACTGGCACTAGACCAGCTCTGGCAACGACGGCTTGAGGAGCGATGTCCGGTGCAATATCTCTTAGGCAAGGCTCCCTGGCGAGAGTTTATTCTGGAAGTCTCCCCGGCCGTTTTGATTCCTCGACCGGAAACTGAGTTATTGATTGATATTGTTCAAGCTGTTTTGCCTACCGTTGATTGCCCTGACCTAGCCCTTGGCCCTTGGCTGGATTTGGGAACGGGCAGTGGGGCGATCGCCATTGGCTTGGCCTCGATTTTGCCCCAGGCTCAGATCTACGCTATTGATAGCAGTGGTGAGGCTCTGGCGATCGCCAAAAAGAATGTCCAACAAACGGGATTTGAGACCCAAATTCATTGTTTACAGGGCTCTTGGTGGCAACCCGTCGCGGAGCTAAAAGGCAAAATCTCTGCCATGGTCTCTAATCCGCCCTATATTCCCAGTCAGGAAATCCCGCTTTTGCAACCTGAAGTTGCCTGGCATGAACCCCTACCAGCCCTTGACGGTGGTGGGGATGGGCTAGAGACCCTGCATTATTTGGTCAAAAGTGCGCCGGAATATCTGCGTCTAGGAGGATTCTGGCTAGTGGAACTCATGGCCGGACAAGCGCCTCGGGTGGCAGATCTGCTTCGGCAAGAAAACGCTTATCAAAAAATTGAAATTTTCAAGGATTTGGCAGGAATTGAACGCTTTGTTCTGGCAAGACGGGCTTAACCTAATTCAACTCTTGATGGGCGAGATACACCGCTTCTAAAAAAAGCTCGGCATTAATAGCAACGGAAAATTCGGAGAATTGAATAATTTCCTGAACTTGGGCTTGTAGTTGACGGGCGACTCGTTCCCGCGCCGGTGCCAACATTTCACCGCGATTGCGTAGGTATTCGCGCACGATCGCCATGTGATCGGGGGAGAGACGCTCCAGCTGACTCTGGGAGGTTAATTGCGTTGCCAGCGGTTGGGCTTGGGCCAAGTTCTGCAACCCATTATTTTGAGCCTTCCCCTGGGGCGAAGACTCACGAATGACTAAGGTCCCAGCCAACAAATCGCCAATTCGTTTTTCTTGTCGGCCAAAAATAATAAAAAACATACCGATGTAGAGCCAATCATCAATGGGTCTGAGCAGAGCCCGTAGAGTGGTTTGCGCCAGACCCACCGGACGGCCATCATCACGAATTACCCTAATTTTGAGCCAGCGTTTGCCGGGGGTTTGTCCTTGCCAGAGGGTTTCAAAAAAGACGAAATAGCCGACATAGAGAGCAAAAATCAGCAGTAACTGAACCGCAAAGAGCCACAGTCCCAAACCCGATAGATCCTCCAGCCAAACCCTCAAGTTGAACCAAATCAGTGCCCAGAGCAACATCAAGGTAATCAGACCTACACCCAAAACCAGATAATCGATGATCAGGGCATAGAGTCGGTTGCCAATCCCCGCCAGGGTAAATTCCAATTCGACACTTTCGGGGGTTCGCAGAGTGTAGCGATTAAATAACGCCATGGCTGGGGACTGGAGTAGGGGCTAGTTTTCTGGGATTTCAGGAGCCGGAGTCAGGGTTCCCACTGTTACGGAAATTTCAGCGGTTTGACCGTCACGAATCACCTCAAGGGGCAAGTCGGAGCCGATGGGAGTTTTTTCAACAATGCTCGACACCTGTTCGGCTTTAGTTACAGTTTGCCCCTGAATGGACTGAATTATATCACCGGGTTTGAGTCCGGCTTGGGCGGCGGGGGAGTTGGGCACAACGGCCATGATCACAATGCCCTGGTCTACCCCTAGGGTTAGTCCTTGTTTTTCCTGTAATTGTTGCTTTAATTCTGGAGTCAGGGCCACCATTTGAATCCCCAGGTAGGCATGGTCTGCCTTGCCCTTGCTGATTAATTGCTCGGCGATCGCCTGGGCTTTATTGATGGGAATAGCAAAGCCAATGCCCTGGGCGTTTTGAATAATAGCGGTATTCATGCCGATCACTTCGCCGTTGGCATTGAGCAGAGGACCACCGGAGTTGCCGGGATTAATGGCGGCATCGGTTTGGATAAAGGCAACGCGCTTGTCGCCAACGCCGATTTCTGAGCTACTGCGCCCTGTGGCACTGACAATGCCCGTGGTGACGGTGTTATCTAACCCCAACGGATTACCAATGGCGATCGCCCATTCTCCCACCTGGAGGCGATCAGAATCCCCGACTTTTACCACCGGCAGTTTTTCTGCCTCTACCTTAATGACCGCTACATCGGTGGTGGGGTCAGTCCCCAGGACTCGCCCTTCTAGGGTGCGGCCATCCTTGAGGGTCACGCTGACTTCATCGGCTCCGGCGACCACGTGGGCATTGGTTAAAATTTGACCGTTATCGTTGACGATAAAACCAGAACCTGTTCCCCGCTGGATTTGCTCATTGGGCAGGGCGGGAATCTGAGAGCCAAAAAAACGGTCTTGGAACATAGGAGGCACTTCTGTTTTGACCCGACGGGCCGCATTGATGCGAACGACGGCCGGGCCCGTTTCTCTAACTACATCCACGACAAAGTTACTGGGAGCGGGCATCAAGTCCGCCTTGGGTGCCAGGGCAGACGGTTTTTCCGTGTCCGGTGCGGCAGGTTCCACTAGGACTTGCGATAGGGGAGATTCTTTGACCCAGGTGCTAAACAACTGAGGGTTACTGACGACAAAGGTGCCGCCAATACCAATTCCCATACCGAGGAGCACTAAACCCAAATAAGCCAAGGATGTTTTAGAGGACATCGTAGATGTTGATTGGGACTGGACAGAATAGTCTCTCATAGCTAAATACCCATACTGAATATTTTATAGAAAAAAAGTCAGCCCGATGAGGAGCAATGGAAAAACGGCTTTGGGCTGACACTTTTTAACTATAGAGAGACAAGTTGTCGATGCTATGACACCGAAATGACGTTTCTGTGACAGGGGCTACGACTAGGGTTTTTTCTGTCCTAGTTTTTGTTGAATTTTAGTCAGCAGGCGTTGAAGCCGCAACCCGAATACTCGTCCTGGGGTCAAACTGGTGATGGGGGCTTGGGTCTGGAATTTTCCATCAAAAAAATCGTTGATTTCTGACAAAATAACGCGAAAACGAGCCTTGATTTGCTCTGAGCGATACTCTGCTAGGATTTGCTCCGCTAGGTGATACCGGGGTGGACTGGCGATCGCCGTTAGGATGCGAGCGATATCGTAATCCCGTGAACAAGCCGCTATTTTATAACAATTAAAACCGGGGTCTAAATAATCCGCCAGGCCACCATTCAGACTCGAAAAAACTTGACAACCACAGGCAAGGGCTTCCATCGGTTGCAGACCAAAACCTTCGCTGACCCCCTGTTGGGCCCAATACTCAGCGGAATCGTAGAGGTAAACCCTGGCTCGATTGAACAGAGTCGCCAAATCTTCAACGTAGGTATCAACCACGGTGACTCGACACCGGGATTTGAGTGCCGGAACTAGGGTTTTAAGGAGATAATCGGAGGATTTTCTGGCTTGGACTAGGACATCAATATCTCGCTCTAGGTTTAGGGTTTGAAACTCCTCAGAGATGTGATTGGGTAAATAGTAAAGCAAGGAATTCGGTGATCGTTGACCCCAATAGCCAAGGCTATGACGACTGACGGTAATGATGGGAACCTGCGGCGGCAAGTTAATGCGATACCCCGTACTATGGGCGTGGTAAATGAGGTGATAGTCGGCGAGTTTGCGGGCTAAGGGGGCCACATCGAAGCCCCAACTAATTACAAAAATTGCCTGGTCTAGGGAGCCACTTTTGAGAAGATCATCTAAAAATAAGGTAGCTTTCTCGCGCTGACGGTAGGTGACGACCTCTGCTTCGCAAATATCTTGGGCTAGGCGTAGGGTTTTGAGTTCGGCCCAAAGTCCACCGCAGGCAAACTTCCCACCGAGACCAGGCACCAAAAAATACAGTTTTCTCATAAAAAAATAAGCCTATCCGCCGGGAAATAGTCGCAAAAAGACGAGCAGTAATGCTTTTGAGGGCTGATCATACCCTGAATCTGGTTTTTTTTGCCAACGCCAATCTTGTTTGGTACGATAGGCTCACTATTGACGAGGATAAAACAATGCTCAAAACCCTTGTTGGCTTGGGAATCACCCTAGGAATCGGATTAAGTTTTCCCGTCGTTGCATCGGCATTTAGTGTCTGCGGACTACAAAAGCCCCAGGCCACCTTTAAAACAACAAGACGGCTGATTACGATTTGTCGGGGGGAAGCTAGCTTTCAGATGATAATGACGTATTATGATGGTACGGGCTATCAGATTATTCCGGTGCAACGGGAAAAAAATCTCTATCGGGGAACCGACGGCATCAATAATTTTATTGTCAATAATCGTGAGTTTATTATTGGTTCTGATGGGGAACCCCCTCAACGGGAGCGCGTGATTCAGGCAAAATAGACTTTAAACCAAATTTACCAATTACTTAGTTCCCGAAGCTAGGTCAAAAAGCACTATGTCCAAAAATTTTGATTGGATTGTCATTGGGGCTGGCATTACCGGAGCCCCCCTGGCTTATGAATTGCAACGCCAAGGCTTGCGGGTGCTATTGCTGGAAAAATCAGCGCCGGCGAATAATGCCACGGGCTATAGCTATGGGGGAATTCCCTACTGGTCGGGTACAACGGGTTTGACCCAACGCCTCTGCCGCGAAAGCCGAACTTTAATGCCGGAGCTAGCCCGCGAATTGGACGGAGAGACGGAGTACCGGGAATTGGATTTGATGCTCTATGCCCGTCCGGGAGATGATCTCGATACTCTCAAGCAAAATTTTCATGCTTGTTTGACCGCGCCGCAGTGGTTGGACGTAGAGGCAGCGATCGCCAAGGAACCGCTTTTGAATCCTGAGGCGATCAAGGGCACATTTCGGGTGGTTCATGGCCATGTGCATCCGGGCAAAACCATTCAAGCCTATCTAGATGCTTTTTTACGCCAAGGCGGAAGGCGGAAAATTACAGAAGTTACTCAACTTTTAGCTCAAAAAACCGCGATTACCGCCGTGGTCACTCCCCAGGAAACCTTCGGGGCTGATAATGTGGTGATCTGTGCCGGTGCGAGCAGTGCTGATTTGTTAAGGCCCTTGGGAGTAGAGTTTCCCCTTTATTTCAGCCATGCCCTGGTCCTGCAAACTGCTCCTACGGATCTGTGCCTAAAAACCCTGGTTATGCCCGCCCAGTTTTCCCGTTTAGCCATGGAATTGCGAGCCTCGGAGCTGAATTGGGCCATTCCCAGCGATGATATACAAGCCGATGTGCTAGAAGCGGGGGCAATTCAATTTTTGCAGGGTCATTGTTTGCTCGGGCAAATTAGCCAATTGGTGACCAATCCTGACTATGTACCCGATCGCCATTTGGCAGAACGTAGACTAAAAACGGCGATCGCCGAAATACTACCGGCCCTAGCACTGTTAAAAACCACACTTCAGCATTGTCGAGTTGCCTTTGCCAGTCCGGCTCCGCTGGTGGGCCCAGTGCCAGGATGGTCAGGACTGCATTTATTTACGGGCTTTAGTAGTCCTTTTTGCTACGCACCGGTTTTAGCCCGTCATTTTGCCCAGGCAGTCGGGGGCGAAACCAACCCGATTTTAACGGAGTTATCGCTCCAGCTAGCCCAGGCGCAAACGAAATAGCAGAAACTGAGTCACTTGATCGACATTAAAGTTATCGTCACTGACTAAAACCAAACTTTGACTACCATCTTTTAATTGTGGGCCTAGGGCCATCGCTTCGAGGTTGTCCAGGTCAAGACCCAGACTCGCCAAATCTAAGAGCAATTTTTTCTGCAGGCCCTCGACGCGGGATAAATCCCCCTGCAAGCTCCCCTGACGCGAACTATCGGTGGCATTGGCATTCACCACTTGAAATAATTTGGCATCAAATCCGGCTAGGCCAAAACTGCGCTCTAAGGTCAAAAAATAGCCTTCCTGGGGCAAGGTCAGGATTTCCGTCAGTCCATGGGAGAGCGTGCCACTGGGGGCGGGTTCCAGTTGATAGACATTTTCGCCCACTAACACAGGTTCCCCGATGGGATTGATGACATAATGCAACCAACGAAGCGGCGATCTCCAACTGGGGATTTCAGGATTAAGGTCTTGGAGTAGGGCATTTTCTAGAGCCGTAAAAAGGCGAAAGGGGTCATCGGCTAAGGTACTACTTGCCCCTAGAGCTAGGGATTCAAAGCCCAAATTATCCTGCACGCCTTGGTCTTTGCCCGGTAAAAAACGTTGGGGCAGGGGCAGTTTGGTGAGTAATTTTCCGGTATTGCGGTCAAATTCCCCGATTAAGGGCGGAATGTTGAGTTTGGTTAGCCCCTCACTGGCAATAAAGAGGGTATTTTGGGGACTCAGGGCGATGCCTTCGGTATCCAACTGGTCTGGCCCGTAGGGCTGGCCCTGCTCATCCCGCAGAAGCATTACTTTTTCGACGGTCACCCCCTTCAAGGTTTCGCCCTCTGGGGTGGAGGTTAGTCCTAGCCGTAGACTGTAAACGCGGGGCTCTTGCCGGTCATCACTAACGGCATAGAAAAGATCCTGTTGGCGATCGTAGGTGATGCCAGATAAACCTCCCACCGTTGTGCCGTCTAGGGTTTGTTTCGGTAGGTCGTATTCCCCCAAAAATTCTAGGGACAAGTCTCGAAAAAGTCGCGGTTGGGCCGTTGCCTGGGGCAGATTAGCGCAGGCCGTCAGCACCAGTAAATTTAATATCAAAAAGACCGACAAGAGATAGGAGATAAGACGAGCCATGGGTCTGTGCTAAGATTTTGGCCAGTGTTTACCAGCAGTTTCGTCCATTGTGCCACTCTCCGGTTTGTTTCGCCCCAATCGCCGTTTCCTCGCCGTTTTACCCACTAGCCTAATCTGGTCCAGTATTTTTTTGGGATTACATGGGTCAGTCAATGCCGCTCCCTTTGTGCCGGCTCCCGCCCCTAGCCCCAGCCCTACAAAAGAACTGACTGACCCCCTCAATCCCGCTCGTTTTCCCGCCGATGCCCTGGTTCCGGCGAATATTCCCCTCACGCCCTTTCAACGTCGCCGCCTCAAGGAATCCCTCGATCAATTGAATCAAGACGCTAAAGCCCAACTAGATGCCGGTAATGACCAAGCAGCCCTAGAGATTTGGTATCGGGAATTGCGAGCCCGTCGTATCCTCGGCCCCCTTGAAGAAATTAATGCCCTCGGCCGGGTGGGTGATATTGTTTGGGAAAAAAATCTTAAAAATGATGTGGTCATCATCGGCGATCGCCTAGAGGCCATTAAGAAAGACCAAGAAAAAAACAAATCCCTCACCCCAGAAATTCTCTCTGCCCTCGCTACCGCCTATCAAAAAATGCGGAGTATAGACGAGGCGATCGCCATCTATCAAGAAATCCGCCGCCAAGCCCAACAACGGGGGGACACCAAAGCCGAAAACCAAGCCCTGGGTCTCTTAGCAGAACTCTATTTTGCTAAATTTGACTACCCCAATGCCGCCGCCACCTACGAACTGCTGTTGGCCCGGGCCCAAGCCGGGAATAACGCCTACGCCGAAGGGATATATCTACAAAAACTGGCCACCATTTACCAAAAATCCTCGGAACCCCAAAACGCGATTCGCATCAAAGAACAGTTGATTAAACGCGCTGTCAATGATAAAAAAATCGCCCTAGTACCTGACCTAAAAACGGCGATCGGCGATGATTACCAACGCTTAAACGAAGCTGAAAAAGCTAGCAAGAGCTACCAAGAAGCCTACACTCTGGCCTGGTCGATCCGACAATACGGAGCGGCGAGCCTAGCCCTACAAAAACTAGGGGATCTTTACTTGAAAAATGGCCAAGCCGCCTACGCCATGCAAATTTACCAACAACGTCTCAAGGTCGAACAAAAATCCTATAATTACTACGGCTTGATGCAGACCTACGAAACCATCGCCCAGCTTTACCGCACCGCCAAACAATATTCCCCTGCTCTGACCGCCTATCAACAAGCATTATCCCTGGCGCGTTCCCTGCGCTACCAAGAGCAAGAAGACGCTCTACTCAATCAAATTCAAACCCTAGAACAAGAAAGCAAAGCACCCTAGTGCCATCTGATACTTTTTCGTTAGCAAAGATTTTCAGTAGAAGCGAGTAGATTTCTTAAAATGGAGGCTTTCACTAATGCCCTTTGATGTTGAAGCTAAATCCATCGCCTTATATGACATGGACTATCAACTGTGGGTAGAGCAAACCGTCGCTCAGTTGAAAACCCAGGATTTTAGCAATCTTGATCTCAAAAATTTAATTGAGGAGCTGGAAAGCTTGGGTAGAAGTGAAAAACACGCCATTTCTAGCTATCTGATGCGGCTGTGCGAACATCTTCTCAAGATCCAATATTGGGAATCGGAAAGAGAGCCGTGTTGGCGAGGTTGGAAATCAGAAGTGCGAAACTTTCGACTGCAAATTCAAGAAGAGTTAGATGCAAGTCCCAGCTTAAAACCCTTTTTAAGGGATATTTTTATTAAACAATACGGAAATGGTAGAAAGCTATTTCTAGACGCCAGCGACCTCAGCGAAAAACTCATTCCCGAAGCGCCACAATTTACCCTAGAGCAAGCCCTAGACGAAGACTGGCTCCCTTGGCGATCGGAATGGAATAGCAAAAAAAAACAACTTCAAAGAAACCAGAATCACCAAAAAAGGCGAGATCGCCATAGATTACAGAAGCAAACGCCTTGGTGTGTCAAAAAATTGAAACCAAACCTGAGGCGATCGAGTCTAAGCTAGGGGTCGAGTCGTCCAATTTTTTACTATGTCTTTTCTTCCTGAGCCGCCCCGCCGTCGTCTGGCCCCAGTGGGACGGTGGCTGAAAAAACCCAGTACCCTCATCACTGCAGGCAGTCTTGTCTTGCTAGGCGGCGGTTTATATTGGGGGGGGCAATACCTGGTAACTCGTACTTTCCCCCAGTATGTTGAAACCGAACTGTCTCGACTGCTCCAGCGCCCGGTCAAGCTAGGGGCGGTTAAAACATTTAATTTTCATCAACTACGGTTGGGACCCTCCACACTCCCCCCCACGGCCACAGAACCCACGACCATTAAGGTTGACGAAATTGCCCTATCGATTAATCCGCTGGGGGCTCTGGTGGGCCAGCCGATACAGATTGCCGCCGAAGTAACCCAACCCGTGATCACTCTCAAGCAGAATGAGGCCGGGCAATGGTTTCGCTTAGATTTAGCCAAGGGAGATGAGCCCTTTGAACTACCAACGCAGCTCGCCGTTGACGTGACGGTCAAAGCGGGCAAAATCAACTTGTATCCCCAGGGGAGCAATCAACCTCTCTCGGTTCAGGTGGATGGCTCTGGAAGTTATAGCTACAGCAGCAAAGCCAAGCCCCAGAAGATTGCTTACGATCTAGGACTCGGACTTAATAATAGTGCCATTAATCTTAAAGGGAATACTGAACTTGGCTCAGGGGAAAGCCAAGTCGCCGTCGCCATCGAAAAATTGAATCTACCGGAACTGCTGGTTTTACTGCCCAGTTTTTCCGGTATTATTACCCAGGGTAATCTCCAGGGAGATGTGAAGCTGAGTCTACCGAACTTTGAGCAAGCATCTACCGTTCGCTCTGAGGGTCTGGTGAGGTTGAGTAATCTTCAGGCGAAGCTGAAGGGCATTAAAGACCCCCTCAATCTTGAAGCTCAGGTTAAAATCGTGGGTCAAACCCTGGTCATCGATCAAGGAAAGGTTCAACTGGGTCCCCTACAAACTTTTTTACGCGGAAAGATAGATTGGCAAAGGGGCTATGATTTAGCGCTCCAGACCAATGTCATTGACTCTCCATCCCTGCTCAAAACCCTAAATATTGTTTCCCCAGTCCCCCTGACGGGCAAGTTTACGGCTCAAGCCCAGGTTAAGGGCGCTTTGGCTGATCCCCAGGTTCGGGGGCGATTACAAAATCAGAACGCGGTTACCCTAGACCGAGTCAAACTCCAAACCGTTCGCTCTGAGTTTCAGGCTAATCTTGAGCAATTGAAATTCGCTAATTTTAATGCTAAGTTGGCGAGCGGTGGCGAAATTCGTTCCCAGGGGCAGTTTAAGTGGGATTTACAGCGCCTATTGAACCAAAACAAGTCTTGGCGTTGGCAGACAATTCCGATCCAGGCTTCTCTGAAGGCTAATCTGGCACCGAGTCAACTCCTAGACGCCTACGGGGTTGTGCTAACGGAGGATATTGAGATTGGTAATTTGCAAGCCCAGGGAAATGTCTCTGGTACCCTCGGCAACCCCTTGGCCCAACTGAATTGGCAGACCGATACCCCGATCCAAGTCCGCCAACAAGCCATTACTGCTGAGGGACAAGCTAGTTTACGGGGACAAACCCTGGCACTGCAAAATGTGAGTCTGCGGACCAATGGGGGAGAAATCCGGCTCAATGGTACAGGTAGTCTCAAGGATAATCGCTGGCAAAGCCAACTCACGGCAAATCAGTTTGCTCTGAGCCCATTGTTGGCGACGGTTTGCACCAAAATTCAATGTCCAGAGCCGTTGGCGCAAAAAAATCTTACGTTGGAACAAGCTCGCCTCGATCTCCAGGGAACCTTTAGTAATCTTGACCCTGATTCCTGGCAGGGAGACGGCTATTTTCAACTCCGAGACCAGGGAGAAACCGCCACGATTAATGCCAACCTGCGTCAGGGGGTTCTTGCCACCACGATCGCCGCTAATAATCTGGGACTTAGTGCCTATCTGCCTTCTTTGGCGACAAGGGTAGATTTACGGCAGGGAACTTTTGATTTAACCGGACGGCTCCAGGATTATCTTGATGCCAGCTGGGATGACCTATCGGGTCAGGCCAAGCTAACCCTGGCCGTTGCCCAGGATTTAGTCCAGGTGACGAGTGATATTAGTCGCGGTCAACTCACGGCGATCGCCGATGTGGGGCAAATCAATTTCCGTGCTCTTGTCCCGGACTTTCCCCTGCCGGCAAAGGTGCGTCAGGGCCAAATTTCCCTGGTGGCCCGTCTAGGGGATTTACTCCGGCCAGAAATCACCCTAGGGAATATTCAGGCGATCGCCAATTTCAAACTGGCGGTGGCGGGGGGGACGGTCAACAGCCAAAGTACCTTTGGTCCCCAGGGATGGAAAAGTCAGCTTCAGGTAGCGAACCTCAACGTTAATTCCCTCCTCCCCGACCCGGCGATCGCCCTAGGGCCCCTTAACCTCCAGCTTCAACTGCAAGGCACCTCCCTTGAGGATTTGACCCAAGCCATTCCTGTGCAGATCAAATCCGCCCAGATGCGACTGGGCCAACAACAGGTGCAAGCCCAGGGGACGGTTATCCTTCAAAATCTGCTCACCCAACCGCAAATTGTCGCGGTCAATCTTCAGGTCAACGGCCAAACCAATCTAGCACAATTGCGCTTGAATACATGGGTCGATAATCTGCCCCTAGCCCCGGGTTTTCGACCCAAATCCCTAAAACTGGCGGGATTAGCTCGCTTTTCTGGCAATATCACCGGCAAAAATGTCCAGAGCATTGAAGATATCATCCTGCGGGGTAAGGCTAACCTCACCAACTTGGTCTTTAATCAAGCGGTGTTTGAGTCCCAACTCCAGGGGCCCTTCAGTTTTAGCTCGGCATCGGGCCTGGCACTCCAGCTTAAGGGCAAAGAAGATGTAGTGGCCCTGAACCTCAAGGCCTGCCAACTCGAATCCTGTCTACTGCCCTACCTGCCCACCCAGATTGCCCTGCGTCAAACCTATCAAACTCAAAATCCGCTGGTTATCAAGGGTCGTCAATCTGGCGATCGCCTGCGGATCAATGTCGATAAATTCCCCCTCGCCCTGCTGAATCTGGAATTGGGTCGCCATTACAATGTACCGGGAACCTTAACGGGGCAAGCCCAAGCCCAAATGACGATTAACCTCAAGGATGGCTCCGGCCGGGGAACTCTCAAACTCCAAGACCCTGCACTCGGGCCCCTAGGCGTGCAGGTATTAACCAGCACCATCGACTACCGCCGCGACATCTTACAATTCAAAGACACGAGCCTGCAATTGGGGCAAAGTAACTATGATTTCAGTGGTAGCGTCAACCTAAAAACCCAAGCCATTAACGGACGCTTACGGATTGCCAAGGCTAAAGTGGATGACCTGCTCACGGCGCTACGAATCTCCGATGTGGATTCTGTTTTGCGCCTGCTCCAATGGCAACTTCCCTCTACCGAGGTAGCCCAGGCGATCACCCCCCTCTCGGTGGGAAACCCGAAGCAACCCCTAGAACACCAACTCAACCTACTCTACATCATCGATCAACAGATTCGCCTATTAGCCCAACAGTTTGACCAAGGAGGCGTGCCCAAAGAATTCAACATAGAGGGTTTATTTGACTTCGACCTGGCCTTGAGTGGTACACTCAAATTCCCCCAAATTAACATGCAACTCCAGGGTGAGCATTGGAGCTGGTATCCCCAACCCAGTTTTCCTAACATTGTGCCGCCCTTGGGTTTAGTGCTGAATAACTCTCGTTTTCTGCCGATTCAGCAAGTCAACCTCCAGGCCCAACTCCGGGATGGCAAGATTGAAATAAGACCGTCATTTATTGAGATCAAAGACTCTCGCCTAGCTCTACAAGGAACATTCAGCGAGCAAAAGAATGCCTTGGACTGGTCCATTAGCAACCTATCCCTAGATACCCTCAATATTTTTGCCCGACTGCCGGCGGATCTGACCGGCATCCTCAATGCCCAAGGCCGGATCGAGGGAAAACTCACCACCCCCCAGGTCATGGGTAGCTTCAGCTTTAGTGACCCCTCCATCAACGCTCGTCCGATCAAGCAAACCATTGTGGGTCAATTTAGCTACACCGATGAGCGCCTCCAGCTCCGCACTGACCCTGATTCTCCCTTCTTTTTCTCGGCTAATATTCCCCTGAGTTTGCAACCCGTCTCCAGCTCTAGTAATGCCTTTGATATTCAACTTCGTCTGCAAAAAGAAGCGTTGCAATTGGTGGGGATTTTGACCCAAGACCAACTTATTTGGCTAGATGGTGATGGGGCGGTTAATTTGGGCATCAAAGGCAATTTAGCCCTAAATTCTGGCTTCCAGCTCTCTGATTTTGAAGCCCAGGGTCAGATCCGCCTAGATAATGCTCAGCTCAAAAGTGCCGCCCTCAATGACCCCCTCCAGGTCAGTGGTGTCATTAACTTTGACGATAAAAGTCTCTCCATTGAAGACCTGGCCGGCACCTTTGCCCAAAGTAGCATTAATGTCCGGGGCGTCTTGCCCCTCTTTGCACCAGTGGCGAATCTGGATACACCGTTAAGTATCAGCATTAACAAAGCCACGCTGGATGTCCCGACCCTCTACGCCGGAGATATCGAAGGGCTGATCAGCGTTACGGGAACTGCCTTTCGTCCCCAGGTCGGGGGCTACCTGCAATTGGCTAATGGTCAGGTGCTGTTACAACCCCAGGCAACCCAAATTTCAAATGCCAATAGTCCTAGTTTGCCCCAGGTAGACTGGTTTAGGGCGACTCCCCAGACGACTCCCTTGGTGGTGCCTGAATTTGAAAATCTTCGCATCCGTATGGATAATCTCTATGTGGAACAGGCTCCCTTCTATGTTTTTTCCTTTGCAGGCAACCTCAATCTCAATGGTCCTTTTTATAATCTTGACCGCGTGCGTCCCGATGGCGAGATTATCCTCAATCGGGGTCGCATTAGCTTTTTAGATACTCGCTTTTTGCTCGATCCGCGCAACAAAAACAGTATCATCTTTGCTCCTAATCAAGGACTTTTAAATCCTGACTTGAATGTGACCATGCGGACTATTGTCTCGGAGCTTCCCCAGTCCCAACGTATCCGCTCCGCTGATAGGAATGAAATCCCCGACGACAGTATTAATAAAATTCAACGGGTGGACATTCGTCTTAATTTGAATGGCTCCCTCAATCAGCTTTTGCCCCAACTTAATGCCCAAAAGGTACAAGAATGTAGTGCCTCATCGGAATTTAAACCATTACCAGGAGTAGGTAGTTTTTCTGATTATCAATTACGAAATTTATCCAATTGTTTACAAATCCTCGCCTCCCATGGCTTTACTGATAAACAATTTTTTAGTAATCCTGCCATCAAGTTCACCAGTAGCCCGCCCCGCACCGAAGGGGAAATTGTTCGTCTTTTGGGAGAACAAGTTATTGTTTTAGTGGATGCGTTTCAGGGGAAAAATTCAAGCCAATTATTACAAGTGGGCATTACTCAATTGGCGATTCCGATGGTTTTTCAGGGCTTGGTCTATGATCTGGAAACAACGGTCAGCAACGCCATTGGCAGTACCGATTTTCGAGTTGTTCCCTTTCTTGAAACCATCTATGAAGTAGAAAAACAGGGCTATATTCGTTTTTCCTACGATTACAGCGTCAATGAAGTCCGTGTCCGTTACGAAAAGCAATTTTAATTCCTGTGACCGATTCTGCTCCTCGCCCTGCCCTTGATGGCAAAATCCTCGCTCTTTTGGCCTGCATGGTGATGACCCAGGTGCTGGGCGATATTTGGCTCAGCCGAGGCATGAAGTTATTTGGTGAAGTGAATCGCTACGATTTAGCGGCGCTTGGGCAACTATTTTCGTATTTATTAACCAGTCCTTGGATTTTATTCGGGGTTGCAACCCTCGCTTGTTCCTTATTTCTCTATCTGACGGCGGTGTCTCGGTTGGATCTGAGTCTGGTGTTACCCATCGGCTCGTCTAGCTATATCCTCAATGCCGTTATGGCCCAGTGGATTTTGGGGGAGGCGGTGTCGGGTCTGCGCTGGCTGGCAACCGTGATCATTGCCCTCGGCGTTTTTATGGTCTATCACGGTGAACACCAACACCGTCAAATATCTGACCCTCCTAGGGCAAATAAGTCTAAAATATACCGTCCCAAGTCGTTCTGGCTAGCCTTTCCCCTTGGGCTCTATTTCTCTCGGGTTTGGGCGGGGATTTTGCTTTGGGTACTGGCGGATTCCGCTGGGGATCTATTGCTGACCCAGGGGATGAAGCAAATGGGCCCCGTTTCTGTGGGCTCTCCTCGGGCATTGGTGCGGGTGCTAGGAGAGATTTTGTTCCATCCTCTGATTTTGTTGGGGATTGCTTGTCAGGCGATCGCCTTTGCTTGTTTTATTTCACTGCTCAGTTGGGCGGATATTAGCCTGATTCGTCCCGCCACCTCCCTGGGCTATGGGGTTAGTTTACTGGGCGCACGATTTATTCTTAAAGAACAAATCCCGTCAGAGCGTTGGTTAGGGATTGTCATCATTGGACTAGGCGTTTTCACGATTTCCCTGGACATACCTAAATAATGAGCCAGGGTCAAGGCATCGACTCCACGTTCACCCCGGTCTTGGACTGCCCTCAATCCGGCCTGGGCGTGCCAGTAGGCGGCGATCGCCACAATTTCGGCGGGGGTTTTATCCGATGGCTGGGCCAAGAGTCCGGCGATCAAGCCCGTCAAGACATCACCACTACCGCCCCGAGCCAAGGCTGGTGTACTTTCTGGAATCAACCAGGTTTCTCCGGAAGGAGTGGCGATCGCCGTTTTCGCCCCCTTGAATAAAATAATCGCCCGACTGAGTCGGGCGGCCCGTTGGGCGGACTGAATCCGGTCTGCTTTGAGCTGGGCAATGTCAGGAAATAAGCGTCTAAATTCGCCCAGGTGGGGGGTTAAGATGGTGGGAAATTTTCGTTGGGCGAGGGATGCTTGGGCAGAATGCTGGGCCAAAAGATTTAAGGCATCGGCATCCAAAATTAAGGGCCCCGGAAAACCTAAAACCGTTTTAAGTAATATCGGATTTTCTGGGGTTAGCCCTGGACCCATCGCCAGCACAGAATAGCCCTGCCAGGTTTGCTCCAACTGGGGAACCTCGGCGATTGCCCCGCCCTCGGTTTCGGGACAGGCAATGACTAACGACTCTGGACAGTGGGCGATTAATAGGGGTTTGAGGGATTGGGGCACGGCAAGGCTGAGCATCCCCACGCCACTGGCCCTGGCTCCAAGGGCGGTTAGGATCGGCGCTCCGGCATAGGGCTGGGAGCCACAGATTAGCAAGGCATGGCCCTGCTGATATTTGTGGGTCAACAAGGGGCGCGGCCTGGCGAGGAAATCACTGGCGATCGCCGTAGTCATGAGCCGCAGGGGCGGAGATTGGGACAAAACTGCCCTTAAAAATTGGGGCGGAATGCCAAAATCGAGACGTTCCCCCTGGCCCATATACTCTAGAGCTGGGTCTTGAAAATAGGCCCGCTTCCAAAGCCCCAAACAAAAACTATGGCGGGCTCGGATGGCACAGCCCAGGACTTGGCCCGTATCCGTATCTAGCCCCGAGGGTAAATCAATGCTCACCACCGGCTGGGGCCAGGTATTAATCTGCACAATGTCAGTGGCGATCCCCCCGGTGAGGGGACGAGTTAGACCCACGCCAAAAAAGCCATCCACCAAAAAATCACAGCGACTCAATTCCCCTAGGTCAGGGCAAAAAGGGATTTCTAAACTACGGGCATAGCAGGCCTGGTCTTGGCTAAGGGGTTTGAGGTCAGCAAAGGGGCAGTAGATTTTGACCGAGTAATGGGCCAGCGCTAATTCCCGCGCCACCACCAGCGCATCGCCGCCGTTGTGACCAGGCCCGACTAAAATTCCCACCTGGGGATAGGTTTGGCGGGGATACAATACCTTTAGGCGTCGGACAACCTGTAACGCCGCTTTTTCCATCAGAGCGGCCACGGGCATCCCCTGGGCGAAGAGATACTCTTCCACCGCCCGCATCTGGGCAGCACTCACTACCCACGACCCTAGGATTTCATCTTCAAAGTAACTGCTGTGCTGAACCATGACCCCAGTTCCCCTACAATTGTTCGCCGCGATGCCGTCGCCTCGGATTTAACGGCGATCGTTGCTATCTATAATGCAAGCATTCCGGGTCAACTGGCTACCGCCGACACCGAGCCCGTTAGCGTTGCCAGCCGTCAAGACTGGTTTGAGCGACACCACTCCCAAACCCATCCGCTTTGGGTTCTAGAGCAGAACGATACCATCCTGGGTTGGCTCGGCTTTCAACCCTTCTATGGCCGTCCGGCCTATCGTCACACCGCAGAATTAAGCCTTTATATTGACCCGGCTCACCAGGGCCAGGGTCTGGGCAAAGGGCTACTCCAAGGGGCAATGGTGGGAAGTCCGGCATTGGGACTAAAGAGATTATTAGGGTTTATTTTCGCCCATAATCAGCCCAGCCTCCGGCTTTTTCAAGGCTGTGGATTTGAGCCATGGGGCTACCTCCCCCAAGTGGCGGAATTAAGTCATCAAGAGCGAGATTTGGTGATTCTAGGGCGCAAAGTTTGACAATTTTTACCATCAGCGCCATGCTACGTGCTACCGTTTTCAACAAAAAGCGCAGCTCTGGCTTAAAATTCGGTACAGATTGCGCTAAGGTTCAACATGGGCGATTACATTGCTGGCTTTTTTGATGATGACCCTTGATTCTCGCTTCTCTCTAGAAAACCATTTACTGACCCATCCCCTGAGCTATACCAGCAAAGGCGAAGATGTGGTGGCGGGCTTGAGGCGATCGCCAAAATCCTTGCCTGCCCATTATTTCTATGACCATGACGGCTCACAACTCTTTGAAGAAATCTGTGGATTGCCGGAATATTACCCCACCCGCACAGAAACCGCAATTTTAGCCACCGTCGCCGATACGATCGCTACGACCACGGGCCCCTGCGACTTGATTGAATTGGGCAGTGGCAGTTCTACCAAAACCCGGTTATTACTCGATGCCTACCGACACCACCATTACCCGTTGCGCTATCTGCCGGTGGATGTGAGCGATCGCCTGTTGGAAGACAGTGCTAGGTCAATTTTGGCGGATTATGCGCAAATAACGGTCTATGGCTTAATCAGTACCTACGCTTTAGCCTTGGCCGAGTTACCGCCCTGCGACTTCCCGCGTCGTCTCATTATCTTTTTAGGCAGTAGCCTGGGGAATTTTACCCCCGCTCAAGTAGAGGAATTTTTTCAGCAGGTTTATAATGCCCTAGAGCCGGGGGATTATTTTTTATTGGGGGTGGATCTAGAAAAACCGACCCAGATTTTGGAAGCCGCCTACAACGATGCCCAAGGGGTAACCGCCGCCTTTAACTTGAACTGTTTACAGCATCTAAATTGGCGATTTGATGGCAATTTTAATCTAGAAAAGTTTCGCCATGATGCCCATTTTAACGCTGATTTATCCCAAATTGAAATGCACTTGGTTAGTCAGGTTTCTCAGGATGTGACCCTAAAAAAATTAGACCTCTCGGTGCATTTTGACAGCGGAGAACGACTCCTAACCGAAATTTCCCGTAAATTTAAGCCGATGGCGATCGCCAACGACTTGAGCCGCCATGGCCTCACCCCGCAACAAACCTGGACTGACTCCCAACAATGGTTTGGTCTCATTTTGTGTCAAAGGAACTAGCATGGTCACGTCCCTCCAGTCGGGTGATTACTTAAAAAATCGCTATCTAATCCAACGACCACTAAGCCGAGATACCGTTACTCAGTGCTATTTAGCCAAGGATAGCCACCGCTTCCAAGAACTGTGTGTTATCCAGCAATGGTCTCCTCCCCAAGGTACGGCCCAGGGGCCAGACCTGATTAAACTCAAACAATTTCAGACCCAGGCGGAGACGCTTTACCAGCTTTATCATGCCCAAATCGCCAATTTTCGTGAATTTTTTGCGGATAATCCCCAAAATCCCCAGAGTTGGTTCTTAGTACGAGATCATGTAGAGGGCCAGACCTACCAAGAGCGGTGGCTGACATCGGGATCTAGTGCCTCATCCTCCGCAGAACGGGAAATAATCTTACTTTTACAGCAATTATTGCCGCTAATAGATTATTTAAACCAATTAGACCTCGCTTTTCAGGCATTATCTCCTGCGGAAGTCGTCTCCCGTAGCTCAGATTCATTACCCATCGTGACGGAGCTGGCCCCCATAAGGGTGTCTCACGGCATCAACGCCGACCAGAATTTCTACGCCTTGGGGCTTTTGACCCTCTCTCTCTTGAGCGGTGAGGACCTCACCCGCCTGGACACTCCAGCCCAAGCATTAGCCGAGCGATTAGAGCTGCTTGCTCTCACCTCAAGCTTAAAAACCATTCTTCCGCGTCTGCTCCGGCTCAAGGGGACTCAACGTTTTAGTAGCACAGCAGAATTAGAAGCTGCTCTGGTCGAGGCGAGTTCTGGAGTTTATTTACGCAGTGAAAAAAGGCGCGGGGGAAAGGGGTATTTCGCCTGGCCCCTTTTGTCGAAATCTCCCTGGGCCAAGGGGTTGCTCTTATTTATTTTGCTCTGTGCCACCTCTAGTTTTGGTTGGCTAGGGGGAAAACTATTCCTTGCCCAACGGCGATCGCCGGACGTGTCCCCTTCGCCGGAGGTGACAACCTCTCCCCTTGAATCCGAATTAGCCACTAAAAATGCTCTGCGGGCCCGAAGCTTGAATTTAGGCATCCCGCCCCGGCTTTTCTACGAATTGGTAGCCGATAGTTTGGGGAAAACTCCAGATACGGTCAAAACCGACAATCCGGACTGGAATGAGCACGCAACTCAGTTACTCGATGCTTTGGCAAGTCTGCGCCCAGAAGTCTATCAGAATTTAGAAAATTATCAAGATAGCTCCCCCAACCGTTGGGTTAGTCGGGTCAACCGCTTGCGCCTGAGCAGTCGCACCCTCACTACCCTCGTCGATCATCGTTTTAAGTTTTATTTTCCTGAATTGGATCTTGCTAACCTGGCTAATCGTCCCTGGGCTAGGGTTTGGCAGGCGATCGCCGATGATACGGTGCAGTCCTTGGAAGCAGGGGAAAGCTACGAATTATTAACAATGACCGATGGCGACCAGCCCCTCAGCCTCCGTGGCGAGATCCAAGCCGGACAGGTCAAAACCTATGCCCTTTCCCTGAGGGCCGAGCAATGGCTAGAGATTAAATCCACCCTAGCTCCGCCGGTTGTCGTCTCTGTTTTTTCCCCCACCGGAGAAGTGACCCTGGTGGAGAAGGCTTCCCCGGCGGAATGGTCGGGAAAGTTACCCGAAACTGGCTACTACGAAATACTGATCCTCAATCAAAGTAAAACTGCTCAACCCTACCAACTGCAATTTTTACTCAAATAAAATAGGACTTCTCCGTTGAAAAATTCCCCGGCCATGGCTAATTTGCCGCTATGCTAAAGCTAATGGAGGCAAGTCAAGATGTTGGCAATTACAAACAAAGTTAGTATTCCCCTGAGTGAGATCCAAATGAGTGCGATCCGTTCCCAGGGAGCTGGTGGCCAAAATGTGAATAAAGTGGCCACCGCCATTCACCTGCGCTTTGATATTGGCGAATCTTCCCTTCCTGAGATTTATAAAGAGCGATTACTGAAACTCAGCGACCAGCGCATCAGCAAAGAGGGAGTTGTGGTGATCAAATCCCAATCCCATCGTACTCAAGAGCAAAATCGAGACGAGGCTCTCCAACGTCTTCAGGCCTTGATTCGACAAGCCACTACTTTACCCAAACCCCGTAAACCCACCAAGCCGAGCCGCAGTTCTCAACAAAAACGACTGGATCGTAAAACTAAACATAGTGTGGTTAAAGCCTTGAGACGGATCGTGGAAGACTGAAAACTCTCGCAATTTGCACTATAAGTGCCTCAAACAAGGTTTCTTTGGGTAATAATGTCAGTTAGCCAATGTCCCCACAGCAACTCGTTATTTTCAAACCAAGACCAAATTAACTATGAAGATACTTAAAAAAATCTTGGCTTTGTTATTTTTATCCTTTGGTCTTCCCTTCAGTTTTTATGCCCTATGGGAAATCACCAATCCTGCCACTCCCACAGAGGACCGGGAGGGAGCAGTGGCGGCCCTATTGATTTTGACCTTGCCTTTCACCGCCATCGGTGGTTGGTTGGCGTGGGATATGGCACAAGAACAGAGGCGTTGCTTAATTCAGGTATGAATGCGAACCTTGCACATATCCAGAAGGTAGTTTGAATCAAGGTTTAAAAAGTGGTATTTTTAGAGATTCATATTGCAAATCAGCAACGCCAAAAATGTCTCTCAATCACCCTATTCTGGAGCAAAGTTTTGCGGTTATTGACCAAGAAGTTGGCGACCATTGCCTTTCCCCAGACCACTACGCCATTGTTCGTCGCATCATTCATAGCACCGCTGATTTTGATTTTTTAGACCTAGTTTTTTTTAGCCCGATGGCGATCGCCGATGGTATCCGGGCACTCCAGCAGGGTAGACCCATTATTACCGATGTGACGATGATCCGTCAGGGCATTCAAACCCTCGTGCAAAAAACCTTTCAGAATCCCATCCTGGCGGCGATCGACCTAGCACCGACGGCAGAGGAGGGCAAAACTCGTACTGAAACTGGATTATTGCGCTGTTTTCAAGAGTATCCTGACGCTATCTATGCCATTGGTAACGCTCCCACCGCATTGCTCGCTCTTTGTCAACAAATTCAGGATTCAAGCCGAGCACCAGCCCTGATCATTGGCGCTCCTGTCGGTTTTATTTCTGTCCTAGAATCGAAACAAGCCCTGGCTGGGTTGAGTATTTCTCAGATTCGGGTCAATGGACGGAAAGGAGGGTCAACGGTCACCGCCGCCATTATTAATGCCTTACTTATTTTGGCGTGCGAAAAAAAGGGCTAACTCCGTAAGAGCTAACCCCTAAATTTGGGAACGCGCGTAGAATACTAGTTTTGAAGAACCAATTTAACATTGGCATTTTGTAAACCGCGCTGTTTGACATCAGCCAAGGTTTTATTAACGGCGTATTTTTGGTTGATTGAGTTGATCAATTCCGTCTGATTGTGTTTTTTAGCAACACCCCAGAGGTCAGCGATCAAGTCAAAAGAACCATCACTATTGCGAGACCAGCCTAGGTCATATTCACCGTCTAGGACGGCAACGATGTCGGCACGGAGGCGTTGACCATTGTAGCCACGGACATCAGCTTCAGTTTTCGTCGTAATACCCAGGTCTTGCAGAGAGGCTTTGAGAATTTCGGCCTCGGTGATTTTGGTTCGCAGAGTGCTGAAATGAGACATAGTGGATTTCCTCCAATAAAACAGATAACAACAACAACAATTTGAGAGTCGGGAACACGCCGAAAAAACGGCTTTTTTTAATATGACTAACCCCCGTGGGCTAGTATTTTTTTCTCCTGTTGGGAGCAGGAGAAAGCCTGTTAGAACTCCAGTCGCTGGTATTCAGCCACGGAGGTGGAAGCAGTCCGAGCCCGTTGTCGAGCCCAATCTCGTAGCGCTGTGACTTGCTCCATCATGGTTCGAGACAGCGGCAGGGTGGATTTAATCGCCGCAATAATATCGAGTTGAGTAAACTCCCGCTCCTGGGCGAAGGCTTCATACATCGCCGCAATCACGGCTTGCTCAATCTCTGCCCCAGAAAAGCCATCGGAGACCTTAGCGAGTTGGTCTAGATCGAAGCGTGCAATGTCAGACCGTCGTTTGCTCAGGTGAATATTGAAAATTGCCTGGCGTTCTTCGGGGGTGGGCAAATCCACAAAGAAAATTTCATCAAAGCGTCCTTTGCGGAGAAACTCACCGGGTAATCGCTCCACCCGGTTGGCGGTGGCCATGACGAAGACCGGCGAGGTTTTTTCCTGCATCCAGGTGAGGAAACTACCAAAAATACGACTTGATGTTCCTCCATCGGAGTCCCCAGACCCAGCTCCCCCCGCAAAGGCTTTATCCAATTCGTCGATAAATAAGATAGCAGGAGAGATGGATTCCGCTGTTTTCAGGGCATTTCGCAGGTTGGCCTCCGAGCGGCCCACCATGGAGCCGTCATAGACCCGTCCCATGTCGAGTCGGATTAGGGGTAAGCCCCAGAGTCTAGAGGTGGTTTTGGCAATCAGAGATTTTCCGCACCCCGGTACTCCCAAGATTAACATCCCCTTGGGTTGAGGTAACCCATAGGCTCGGGCTTTTTCGGTGAAGGCATCGGAGCGTTGGGTGAGCCATCTTTTGAGTTCATCTAGTCCGCCCACCCCATTCAAGGTTTCATCTTCTTCGATGTATTCCAAGATGCCGTTGCGCCGAATCAGTTGCTTTTTCTCAGACAGAACAATATCTACTTCCTGCTCCGTCAGTTGTCCGGCTTTGACGTAGGCTTTGCGGTAGACTTTCTGGGCTTCATCCTTAGTGAGGCCGAGGGCTGCCTTGAGCAATTTTTCCCGCACATCCCCAGGGGTACGATGGTTATGGGTTTTGTCTAATTGATATTGCAAAACCTCATTCAGTTCCTGGAGATCCGGTAGAGCAAAGTCTAAGACAATAATGTCTTTTTCTAGCTCCAGGGGAATCTCTTGGTAGGGAGACATTAATAAAATTAATTTTTCGGTGCCCTTAAAACTGGCGATTGCATCCCGCAACCAGCGGGTCACCGCCGGGGAGGACAAAAAGGGATGCAGGTCTTTGAAAATAAAAATACCGGCATCGGACTGGCGCACCACCCACTCGATCGCCGCTTCGGGGGAAACGGTATTGTGTTGAGCCGCTTGGGCCTTGCCAAACTCAGTAAACCCTCGCGTCACCGTCCACACAAACACGCGCTGATGCTGGGTTTGTTGTTGGGCAATTCTGGCGATCGCCGATTCTGCCCGTTCTTCTTCGGCAGTGACTAGATAGATGAGGGGGTATTGAGCCTGAACAAGAATACTTAGCTCTTCTTTCATGGGATCGACCAGGGTGGGTGAGCAAGGACAACAGTCTAGTTAGCAGGGAATCAGAACTTTGTCTTCTTCGGAGATGATAGGGGATGGTTGTGAAATTTCCGTAGGGACGTCTTCGTTGTTAAGCACGCTGGGCTGGTTTTTGAGGGAAACCATCTGCCCATCACGCATTACCATCGCGGCATCACATTCTGGACAAATATGGACTTGGTGAGTCTTGCCGTAGGAAGAGGCGTCTTCGGCGTCGATAATCTCAGGGTGTTTGAGATAAAAATCGATGGCTCGCTCGACGATCGCCGACATGGACTCAGTATCAATGGCAGAGCGAATTCTTAACTGCCGATGAATTCCCGGTGGGAGATAGAGTGTGACCTTTTGCTTATCCTGCATATCACTATGGATGAGTTGACCCAACGGGTATAGTAGCCTAATTTAATCACCTAACTCTATCCTGTCAAGATGGCAAGCCTCCAAGACGGCAAATTTGTAACATTTGTTTACAAAACTATTTTCTAACTGGCGATCGTGCCAAGAAAACTTAGCCCTCTCCTGGCGCTGGAACGGGGTTATCTTGGGAAATTTGAGATAGATTAAGTAAAGTAACAAAACTTAAGATTCGCTTTTAACACAATTTTTTATCCCAGTCCCCGTGATACCTTTATTTTCCACCGTCATTGCCCAGTATGCGATCCAAGTAGCTCGTCAGCCCCAAAAGCCCCAGGCGTTAGCATCTTTTCAGGTTTCAAAACCATCCCTCCAGGTCTTTGCTGTCTCTGCTTTTTTAGTCTCCGTGCCGGTGTTTGTCCAAGCTCCGCTGGTGCGGGAATGGCCCTGGTTTACCCTGTGCTTGACACTTTTTTGGCTAGGGCTGTCTTGGGTCTTGATGGCCAGACCCAAAACCCATCTCTGGGGAGACCTACTCTTTGGCTTTAGTTGGAGCTGGTGTGCGGGGTCTATCTACTGGGGCTGGTTTCGCGGCGAACCGCTTGTCCATTTACCGATTGAAGCCCTGGGTTTGCCCATTGCCCTCTGGGGATTGTATCGAGGCTGGGGGATTGTCGGGCATTTGTTTTACTTGGGGTCTCTCTTTGGCACCGCCATCACCGATGCTTTTTTTTATGTGACGGGCTTAATTCCCTATTGGCGTCAGGTAATGATCGCAGATCCTGATTTTGTGGGCATTATTTTGCATAATGCTTTGGCACAAATTCAAACGGCCTGGGGTGTGAGTTGGGGGGTCGTCTTGGTTAGTCTATTATTAGGGCTAGGTAGCTGGGCTCTACGGCAATCCGAAACCCACTGGTGGGCCCTTGCCGGTGCGATCTTAAGCACTATCTTAGTTGATAGCTTATTTTGGCTGGCGGCTATCCTGGCCTAGTTATTTCACCCGCTTCCCTGTGGAAACTTCTAGAATCCCCCCCTATTTATTGCTACAGTCCAGCCACGGCCCTCAGCATATTCCGTTGTCGGCAAAATCCTCTTGGATGGTAGGCCGTAACGAAGAAAATGATGTTGTGATTACCGACCATTGCATTTCCCGCAACCATGCCATTGTGCAAGCCACGGAATCGGGAGAATTTTTATTGATTGACCTGGGTAGTCGTAATGGCACTTTCGTCAATGGACGACGGGTGAATATTCCTGTGGTACTCAAGAATAAAGACATTGTCACCTTTGGCAAAACTGACAGTAAATTCTACGGTACGGAACAGGAGGGGCCCCCCAGTGGGATTTTTCAGCGATCTCTCCACGAAATTCAGACCAGCGCCCTCCACGAACGGCGATTAATGTCGGTAATGGTGGCGGATATGCGAAATTTTACGGGGTTGGCCCGTCAGTTGGATGAGCAGGTTTTGTCGATGTTGATCGGCACCTGGTTCCGAGAGGCGGGAGAGATTTTGCGGCAAGCGGGGAGTTGGGTTGATAAATACATTGGTGACGCGGTTATGGCTCTTTGGTTTCATCGCAAGGATGAGGTGAGTGCCGAAGAAATTCTGCAAATTTTTCAGGCGATCACCAATTTGAACCTCAGTACTAGCTCGTTAAATGACCGTTATTCTCTGCCCTTTCCCCTCAAAATTGGCGTGGGGGTGAATACTGGCTACGCCATGGTGGGGAATACCGGCAGTGGCGACCACCCCGACTATACGGCGATCGGTGATACCGTCAATGCCGCCTTTCGGTTGGAATCCATCACCAAAACCTCAGGCTTTGATATTGCCGTTGGCGAAAAAACCTATCATTACCTCAGCAATTTCCAGGAATTAGCTCAATTTTTCCATCCCTACGAAGCGGAACTCAAGGGGTATGAGACGCCGACCCTAACCTATGGACTATCCTTTGAGCAATTGGGGCCATTTATTAAGCAAAATCAATCCATGACTACCTGGAGTTAGGGCCCAAGGCAAGAACGTCGTTGGTGCATTACAATTTGTGAAGTTAACTCTTCACAGTCAGGACCTAGAGTAAGCATGCGAGCGGCGATCGTTGGAGCAGGATTAGCGGGCATGGCCACCGCTATCGACCTTGTGGATGCAGGGTGGGAAGTCGAAATCTTTGAAGCCCGTCCCTTTATCGGTGGCAAGGTCGGTAGTTGGGTGGACGCGGATGGTAACCATGTGGAAATGGGTTTGCACGTCTTTTTTGGCTGTTATTACAATCTTTTTGCCCTCATGGAAAAAGTTGGGGCGCTCCAAAACCTGCGGCTCAAACAACATACCCACACCTTTATTAATCAGGGGGGTCGGGTCGGGGAATTAGATTTTCGCTTTTTGACCGGGGCTCCTTTCAATGGCTTAAAAGCCTTTTTTACCACCTCGCAATTGTCTACGGTGGATAAATTGGCCAATTCCCTCGCCCTGGGAACTAGCCCGATTGTGCGGGGCTTGGTGGATTTTGAGGGGGCAATGCGGGATATTCGCTCCCTTGACCACATTAGTTTTGCCGATTGGTTCCGCCATCATGGCGGCAATGATGGCAGTCTCAAAAAAATGTGGGACCCGATCGCCTATGCCCTGGGTTTCATTGATACAGAAGCGATTTCGGCCCGCTGTATGCTGACGATTTTTCTCTTTTTTGCGACTAAAACCGAGGCCTCAGTGCTGCGGATGCTGGAAGGCTCGCCCAACGAATATTTACACCAGCCGATCGTTAATTATTTGCAAGAACGGGGTGCAAAAATCCACACCCGTCGTCAAGTCCGCGATATTCACACCGAAGAGGTAGAGGATCAAACCCGAATCACGGGGCTGGCGATTGCCGATGGCGAAAAAATGGAAACCATTACCGCCGATGCCTATATTTGTGCCTGTGATCTGCCGGGAATTCAGCGACTTTTGCCGGAAGCTTGGCGAAAATGGCAGTTTTTTGAGAATATTTATAAACTAGAAGCCGTCCCCGTGGCTACGGTGCAACTGCGCTTTGATGGTTGGGTAACGGAATTAAATGACCCCGCTAAACGTCAACAACTGCAACAGGCCTGCGGATTAGACAATTTACTTTACACTCCCGACGCCGAATTTTCCTGTTTTGCGGACCTCGCCCTCACCAGTCCCGCCGACTATTACCGCGAAGGTCAGGGTTCCCTTTTGCAGTTGGTCTTGACCCCCGGTGACCCCTTTATCAAAGAAAACAATGAGGCGATCGCCTATCGGGTCCTAAAGCAAGTCAAAACGCTGTTCCCGTCGGCTCAAGACTTGAATATGACCTGGTTTAATGTGGTAAAGCTGGTTCAATCTCTCTACCGAGAAGCACCGGGGATGGATCTCTATCGCCCTAGCCAAAGCACGCCCATTGCTAACTTTTTCCTGGCGGGGAGCTACACTCAACAGGATTATATCGATAGCATGGAGGGGGCGACAATCTCCGGCAAACAAGCCGCCGAGGTCATCCTAAAAGTGGCTAAACAATTACAAACTTGATCCATGTAAACTCTTATTAATTAAACGTATAATGTTAATTCTTCATTAGCAATGGAAAGTTTTCTGAAAGTTCTAGGTTTATCAAGGGATGCTTCCTCTGCTGACATCAAAAAAGCTTATCGTCAGCTAGCAAAACAATGGCATCCTGATCGCTTTCATGATGATCCCATTGCCCAACAAGAGGCAAAAGAAAGATTTCAGAAAATAAATGAAGCTTATCAAGCCTTAATTGCTCAAATCTTTACTAATTCAACAACCAACAATAGTAATTCTGCTTATTCGCCATTTTCCAATACTGCGATTAAAGTTGAGAAAGTGTCTCCTGATTTTTATTATCATTCAGGAGTTGAATATGCTCAACAGGGCAAAGACAATGAGGCTATTGAAGCTTTTAACTTAGCAATTCGCTCTGACATCAATTATTTAAAAGCATATCAATATCGCGGCTTTTTATTGGAGAAACTTGGCTTTATTCAACGCGCCCAAGCAGATTTTACTAAAGTTGTAGAACTCAAAACTGGTAACTTGCCAAAATCTCAAACTAAATCTGAACAAAAAGTTTCTTATTCTTCATCGAAAACCAAAAGCAATCAAACAGTCAAAAACACTTCAACTTGGCAAGTTTCCTTTATTAGCAATGCAGATGTAGTGACAGCAATCGCTATTAATGCTCAGGGAACGCTAGCGGCAGTGGGCTACGAAAATCAGCGTCTTTATTTATGGAACATTACTCAGAAAAAACAAACAATAACCTATAAGAGTCACAAAAAAGCTATTCGTTGCCTTCTTTTTAGTGCGAATCAAACTCGTTTGTTTAGTGGTGGTGAAGATAATAAAATTTATGTTCACAATATTGACGGAACTCACTCACGTTTGCTGGGAAATCCAAAATTTCATCATAGTCAGACCGTAACTAGCCTAGCATTATCTTCTGATGGAACAGTTTTGGTAAGTGGCAGTGCTGATAAAACGGTTAAAATTTGGTTCTTGGGTCAGAACAAAGAGCCCATAACATTAATGGGTTTTGCGACAAGTATAACTGCGTTGATAGTTCACCCAAATAATCAGTATTTTATCATTGGCAGCCTAGATAATAATATTCGTCTAAGAAACTTACAAAATGGAAAATTGATAAAATCAATCCCCGTTAATAGTAGCGTATCATCCTTAGCGATTAGTCCTGATGGAAATTTGCTTGCGGTAGGGGGATTTAACCATTCCATTTGTATTATTGATCTAGATCTTGGAGGGATAGTTCAAACTCTGCAAGGACATCAAGAATTAGTGTCGGATTTGAGTTTTTTTGCTGATAATAAACATTTAATTAGCGTTAGTTGGGATCACACAATAAAAAAATGGTCATTGCAATCTGGGGAATATAATAATGTTGGAGAACACCAAGCTCCTATCCTAAGTGCTAAGATGTCTAATATAAAAAAAATATTAGTAACAGGTGGACGTGACAAACGCATTGGTATTTGGCGTAATGTTTTAGAATCTTCATGAACTTAGAAATATTGAATTTATGAGCTTGTGAACAATTCCAGTCTTAACTTATTGTTAAATTAAATTTTTTCCCAAAATTATGGCTAATTGGTTAGAGCATAGCGTGCAAGTAGAAGTGGATGCACCGATGGACTTGGTCTGGAGTCTTTGGTCAGATTTGGAGCAGATGCCCCGCTGGATGAAATGGATAGACTCGGTCAAGGTCTTGGAAAATGATCCTGAGTTGTCCCGCTGGAAACTAGGAAGTACGGGCTTTGAATTTACCTGGCTCTCTCGGATTCTTAAACTCGTTCCCGGTCAAATTATTCAATGGGAATCGGTGGACGGCCTGCCCAATCGCGGGGCAGTGCGCTTCTATGACCGCCATGGCAAAAGCATTGTGCGGCTAACGGTGGCCTATGCCATTCCCGGTTGGCTGGGGCAATTGATGGATAATTTATTCCTCGGTCGGGTGGTCGAATCCACCATTCAAGCCGATTTAGAACGTTTTCGGGTGTATATCACCGACTTACAGGCTCAGCAATCTAAAAATACGGGTGATGTGCTGGGGAGGACCTAGGAAAAATGCTACAGGAACTCTACGACCAGGATTTTGGACAATGGTTGGAGCAAACCATTCAGCACCTGCAAAACCAGCAATTTGCTGACTTGGATCGGGAGCATTTGATTGAGGAATTAGCTGATTTGGGAAAATTCAACCGACGCTCCTTGGAGAGTAATCTGATCATTCTCCTCGCTCACCTGCTCAAACTCACGGTTCAAAGGGATGTCCCGGCGATGATGAAGCTCAGTTGGCTCAATTCGGTGAGTGAACATCGTCAGCGTATTCTCTATGATTTGAGCGAAATTCCCTCCCTCAAACCTTATTTGGATGCGGCGATCGCCAAAATCTACGGCAGTGCCCGCAAATTAGCGATTAAAGAAGGAAAACGAGCCAGTTGCGGTCTCCAGATTCCCGCCGAAAATAACTATCCGCTACTCTGTCCTTTTACCACGGCGCAAATTTTGGGTGAAGATTTTGAAGGTCTTGCCTAACGCCGCAAACCATCGTTATTAAAAGCCGAATAAAATCCTTGCTTTATAGTACGTCCTTGCGTTTTTGCACCCAGAAGGCGATCGCCGTCGAAAGTATAGTAAAAATGACTACAAATGTTAAGCTATTTCAGGCAAGTCTAACCAAACAACGAGAAAGAATAATATGGAAAACCGTGTAAGTGCAAATCTCTCTCAAGCTGATAAAGATGCAGTAATGGCGGCATTAGCGACGATTAAAACTAAGTTACCATTCCTAATTGATATTCCCACCGAAGAGCGTAGGACTATGCTCAAAATGGGTGATAAAAGTCGGGTATTTGTGCAGAAAACAATGGAACTGGTAAATCAGAATGATGGATTTTTACCCCGTGCCTTTGAAGTAGAAGAGATGCAGAAGGATGTGCAACTTTTGAACGATCTTTATCCGATGCTGCAAGCCGTGAATCAATTGCAAGAATTGATGGATGATACGGTGATGGTGGTGGGTAGTGAAGCCTATGCAGCGGCTTTGGTGGCTTATAGATATGCTAAGGATTCGGGGCTAGGTGCTGGACTGGATGGCGTAGTGGATGATATTGGGCGCAGGTTTGCCCGTAAGTCTAAGAAGGCAGAGGAAGGAAAAGTATGAAATTACAGCAAAACATCCATTCTTTAATTCGCTATGGCGAGCAGTCAGGATATGTAGCGGAATGTACGGACATTGGCGTTGTAACCCAAGGACAGACCCTTGATGAGGTGGTTAAAAATCTCCAAGAAGCGGTTTCTTTGCATTTAGAAGGTGAAAATCTCATTGATTTGGGCTTTGTGGCACATCCTACCATTCTGATTTCTTTGGAGTTGCAACCAGAATATGCCTAGATTGCGAAGACTTTCAGGAAAGGATGTAATTGAGATTTTGCGTTCCTTTGGCTTTGAAGTTTACGGTCAACGGGGCAGTCATATCAAGTTACGCCGCCTAAGTGAAGTTGGAAAAGAAACCTTAACTGTACCAAATCATAACGAACTAGATACTGGAACTTGTCGAGCGATCCTACGGCAGGCAAGCAAATATATCCCTATATCTGAGCTACAGCCATATTTTTATGAATGAATCGCCTCAGTTGATCCTCTGATGGTCAGGTTTGAGCTTCCGAAGGTCAAGTTTCATGCTCAGAGAGTCAAGGTTGGACTTAATCAAGTCAGACTTTGAAGTAAATTAAGTCAAGTTTGAGCCTGATCGATCGGGGGGTCTGAACAGAATTTTGTGTAAGGGGAGTAAAATCCAATCAAAACGAGGAAACCCCAAATGGTACGCAAAAAACAAGAACCGAATCGCGTCGATAGCTTACTCGACGAGTTGCTAGAAGCTGGAGTTTGGACTAATTTTGAATAGAGGAGCGAGAAAACAGCATGGGAAAATTGCTCAACCCCTGGAAAAAGCTGAACGGAAGTACGAGATGGTAAGGGAACCAGGGCTTTAGGCTACCTGTTCTAGTTCTGATTT